>DAHVRJ010000066.1:0-4011 GCA_027322505.1 Demequinaceae bacterium | reverse complement strand
TGGAAGTGATTGTTTTCATCACGGTTCGAGTGATCGGCCATGATGCGTCGTAAACATGGAGACCGGGAGCCAGCAAATGTGAGATGGGGACGGGGAACCGGCAAATGCGGGATGGGGACGGGGAGCCAGCAAATGCGCCATGGAGACAGCGAGGCGCCAAATGCGCGGTATACGTGCTTAAGGCTCCACTGAAAGCGCCAGAAGCTACGAGAATGCATAAGCCGGAGCGGGATGCGCGCTAGGCGTGCGTTTCGCTCCACTGAGATCGAGGTTGCCGGAATCCACGGCCCCAGTCGCGCGCGGCCCGTCTTCTGTACCCCCTAACCGCCAGCCTGCCGTACTCCTACGCCGGCTGATACGGGGAAACCACGACCTCGACGCGCTGGAATTCCTTCAAATCCGAGTAGCCCGTCGTGGCCATCGCGCGACGGAGCGCTCCCACTAGGTTCATGGTGCCATCGGCGCGGTGGCCCGGGCCCGCCAGAATCTGTTCGAGCGGACCAGAGGTTCCCACGTGCACGCGCTCCCCGCGCGGCAATTCCGGGTGGTGAGCCTCGGAACCCCAGTGCCATCCTTGACCTGGGGCCTCTTCAGCCCGGGCCAGAGCAGCTCCGAGCATCACGGCGTCCGCGCCGCAGGCAACGGCCTTGACCAAATCGCCGGAGCGCCCGACGGCTCCATCCGCGATTACGTGCACGTAGCGGCCACCCGACTCATCCAAATAATCTCGGCGTGCGGCAGCAACATCGGCCACCGCCGAAGCCATCGGCGCGTGAATGCCCAGGGTCGTGCGAGTGGTCTGCGCCGCTCCCCCACCAAAGCCAACTAGCACACCCGCGGCACCGGTGCGCATCAAATGCAACGCGGCCGTATAGGTCGCGGCGCCGCCGACAATCACGGGGACATCAAGTTCATAAATAAAGCGCTTTAAATTCAGCGGTTCGGCCTGGCCCGAAACATGCTCAGCGGAAACAGTCGTCCCGCGAATCACGAACAAGTCAACTCCGGCGTCGACAACTGTGCGCCACAGTTGCTGGGTGCGCTGCGGGGATAAAGAGCCGGCAACCACCACGTCGGCGTCCCGAATTTGTTCGAGGCGCTCTGTGATTAGTTCGGGCTTAATATCCGCGGCATAGATCTCTTGCATTCGCTTGGTGGCCTGCTCAACCGGGAGCGAAGCAATTTCTTCTAACACACTGGTCGGATCCTCATAGCGGGTCCATAATCCCTCGAGGTCCAATACGCCCAGTCCGCCGAATTTACCCAATTGAATCGCCGTTTCTGGGCTCATCACTGAGTCCATTGGGGCAGCGATAATTGGGACCTCAAACTGATAGGCATCAATCTGCCAGGACAGCGACACCTCCTCCGGATCACGCGTGCGGCGCGAGGGCACCACGGCAATGTCATCAAAGGAGTATGCGCGTCGGCCGCGCTTGCCTCTACCGATTTCGATCTCAGTCACGCCATTAGGCTACCGGTCTGGCGTTCCTAGGTAATGTCAGTGGGGCATGGCAAGGTTAAGTGTCATGAGTTCCGTGATGCAAAGTTTGTCGACCATTCCTTGGCCAGACGGTCCGCTCATCGGATTCGACACCGAAACCACTGGCGTCGATGTGAGCGAAGATCGCATTGTCACCGCCGCCATTGTGGAGGAGATCGACGGCGAAACCCAGGTTCACAACTGGCTACTTGACCCGGGGGTGGAGATCCCCGAGCGCGCCACCGAGGTCCACGGCGTTACCACCGAACACGCGCGCGCCCACGGGCTTGATCCGCGCCACGGGCTAGATGAGATCGCTGAGAAAATTGCGGAACACCTGCGCGAAGAGCGCCCCATCGTCGCCTTCAACGTGGTGTTTGATTTATCAATTTTAGACGCCGAATTACGCCGCTACGAACTCCCTACCGTCTCACAGCGCATACCTGGAGAGATCGCTCCCGTTTTGGATCCGCTGGTAATTGATCGCAGCGTGGATCGCTATCGGCGCGGGAAACGCACGTTGGCGCATCTGTGCGAGTTTTATCAGGTTTTGCAAGAGGGGGAACTGCACCGAGCAGATGTCGATGTTGCGGCAACCATTGCGGTGCTGCGGGCGCTTTGCGAAAAATATCCCGAATTGGGGCAGCGCTCTTTAGCTGAAATGCATCAGTGGCAAGTCGATGGCCACCGGACGTGGGCGGAAAGTTTCCGCGAATTCCTAAAGAGTAAGAACCGCCCGCACGACGGGGTAGAACTGGACTGGCCCCACCGGCGCTATGCGGTCTGAATTACCGCGCTGCTCGAATTACCGCGCGGCTTGAAATTTACCGCCCAGAGTAGTTCGGTGCCTCGACGATCATTTGAATGTCGTGCGGGTGCGATTCTTGCAGACCCGCCGGCGTGATGCGCACGAATTTCCCAGTTGATTTCAATTCATCAATTGAAGAGGCGCCGGTGTAGAACATGGACTGACGCAGCCCGCCCACCAGTTGGTGCGCCACGGCTGCTAGCGGGCCGCGATAGGGAACCTGCCCCTCGATGCCCTCGGCAATGAGCTGGTCATCACTTATTACGTCAGCCTGGAAGTAGCGGTCCTTGGAGTAGGAAACGCGGCCGCGAGACTGCATTGCGCCTAGCGATCCCATGCCGCGGTAACTCTTAAACTGTTTTCCGTTTACAAACACCAGTTCCCCCGGGGATTCGGTGCAGCCCGCCAGGAGCGAACCGAGCATGACCGTTGATGCCCCCGCAAGCAGCGCCTTGGCGATGTCGCCCGAATACTGCAGTCCGCCGTCCCCAATCAAGGGAACCCCGGCCGGAGCACAGGCCTTTGACGCCTCATAAATCGCGCTAACCTGCGGAACCCCAACACCCGCTACGACGCGCGTAGTGCAAATTGAACCCGGGCCGACGCCCACTTTGACCGCGTCCACGCCGGCATCCACCAGCGCCTTCGCGCCGTCATAAGTGGCGACGTTTCCGCCCACGATGTCAATTTCGGCAAAGGTCGGATCGGCCTTGAGGCGTCGGATCATTTCCAACAGCGCCTCGGCGTGCCCGTGTGCGGTGTCAACGACAATCGCATCGACGCCCGCTGCCGCAAGGGCCTGCGCCCGCTCCCACGCATCGCCAAAAAAGCCCACTGCGGCTGCTACGCGCAGGCGACCGGCGTCGTCCTTAGTGGCATTGGGATATTCCGCCGTTTTAGCGAAGTCTTTAACCGTGATCAGCCCGCGCAAATGACCGGATTCATCCACCAGCGGGAGCTTTTCGATCTTGTGATGAGCCAAAATTTCGCGCGCTTCTTCGCGGGAGATCCCTTCCGAGCCGGTGACCAGCGGCATCGGAGTCATTGCCTCATGAACCTTAATTTTGGTGAAGTCCGCCGTATCAATGAAGCGTAGATCTCGGTTGGTGATGATGCCCAATAAAAGACCATCTTCATCGATGACCGGCAGGCCGGAAACGCGATAGCGCCCACATTGCTCATCTAATTCAGCCAGCGTTGCATCCGGCCCAATCGTGACCGGATCGGTGATCATTCCGGCCTCGGAGCGTTTAACGATCGAGACCTGTTGCGCCTGATCTTCAATGGACAAGTTGCGGTGGATTACACCGATTCCGCCCACGCGAGCCATGGCAATGGCCATACGCGCCTCGGTAACGGTGTCCATCGCCGACGATGACAGCGGAATGGACAGGTCGATGCGGCGCGAGAAGCGCGCGGCGGTGTCCGCGTCGGAGGGAATTACGTCACTCTTATTCGGCAATAACAGGACGTCGTCGAAGGTCAGGCCAGTGAAAGCGAACGGATCATTTGCAGCAGATGTGGTCACAGTTTTCATGGTACCTGCTGAACAACTTTGGCTACTGAATGATTCCCGTTCCGCGCGAGCGAATGGTTCCCGGCCCGGCTACCGAATGATTCCCCGCCGATACGCGATTGCTACCGCGTGCGCGCGGTCACGGGCACGCAATTTGCGAAAAATCCGACCCACATGCGTCTTTACCGTGTCATTCGATAACTC
>DAHVRJ010000134.1:0-4726 GCA_027322505.1 Demequinaceae bacterium | reverse complement strand
GCGCGTTGAGGTACGGATGACGCAAGAGTGCAGCCTTTTACCGCTGGGAGCGGCAAAAGGCTGCGCGTTCTGGGCAACCGATTGTTTCCGTGGTGTTTTTAGGGGCAATAGTTATTTACTTGACAGTTTGGATTGCACTGTCTTGGTTCTTGTTTCCAGCCACGGCGCTTTAGCGCAGCTACGATCTGACCAGCTGTTTCACAAGGCTGAGCCATTACGTGATGCCAGCGGTAGCGCAATGTAATTTCTCCCTTTTTCACCAGGACGGCATT
The DNA here is from genome assembly GCA_027322505.1 of Demequinaceae bacterium. Taxonomy (GTDB): domain Bacteria; phylum Actinomycetota; class Actinomycetes; order Actinomycetales; family JAJYRW01; genus JAJYRW01. Next base: position 4,454 of record DAHVRJ010000134.1, on the reverse strand, counting down.
GTCTCGCCAAGTATCGGCATTTGTGCGACCGCCGGGGTGCGCAAGTTCCCCGTCTAATTCAATGCGAACTAGAAATTCCGCAAAAAGTCGATCGAGCCGAATCCAGCGTTGATTGATTTTTTGGGTTTTCTGCTTGGCGGACTGGGGCAGCCCGTGTGCTCGCTCAACATCCCGGTCGTAAAGGTATTCAAGTGGTGATTCGACGCCATCTTCAATTTCGCTAAGAAGATCTAAAACTAGCCTGCGTCTGCCAAACCATCGTCGCCGTCCCAACGCATCGAGCACGCGATTTGGATGCAAACCGGCTCGAAATCCATGAGTTAAAAGACCAATTACGTCGACCGGGTCTGTGATCCTTGCAATGAGATCGAGTGCGGTTTCTTCGGGCGCTGTATGCCAAGGACGCCCCATGAGCGCTGGTGCATCATTTCGGCGAAAAAACCTGATTCCTGGCCGGGGCTTTAGGTATCGCTGAGCCGGAATGCTGACGGTAATGAGTTGTGGCGGACGTTTCTGCATACGGGATAGAAACCACGCTGCTTCATGGCTTAAGAACGCACCCGACCCGCCGAGGAATAGCGCCGCCTGCGCTTTTGAAAACCACGAGGGTGGTGCGGAGTGTGTGAGGTAGATGCCCTGTGCGAGCCGCTGCCATAATCCGTTGACAACCTGGTCTGTGATCCACGTGCTGCTCGCGCCTTGAGCAATTGCCTGGGCGCGCGTTATTACGCGTGATTGGGGGACGCTAAAACGAATCATTTGTAAGTGGCGTGAGTCATTCATGTCCCCACGATGCTGAGTTTCTCTCAGGCGTTGTGGGTTAGCGCCGAAAGCTGTGGAGGAGTGGGGACTTGGCAGATTGTGAATATCAGCGCGAATTTAACGCTGCACCGCTCCATGCAGCGAGGGAACTTCGCAGCCTTTTACCGCTCCAAGCGGTAAAAGGCTGCACTTTCGCGGAAAGGGGCGCGGGGGAGAAAAAGCGCGCGGGAGGACGGCCCGGGAGGGGAAGCCAGGGAGGGAAAAGGCGGAGGCCAGCGCTTTAGCCCTCCAGCGCTGCCACCACGGCCGCGTCGACGTCAGCGTGCTGAAATGTGAAACCGCTCCGGCTCAGGACTTCAGGCGTTACGCGGGCGTCGGCTGTTAAAAGGGACTCAGTAGCGTCAGCGCTCAGAGCCAACTTCAGCACCCACTGCGGTGTCGGGAACCAAAAAGGCCGCCGCATCTGGTGGGCAAGAGCCCGGCCCAGATCGTTGGCGGTGGCCGGCTTGGGGCCGGCTAGATTAACGGGACCGCCAATGCGATGTTCTAAAACATGCATAATCGCGTTGACCTCATCGGCTAGTGAGATCCAAGGCATATATTGCATCCCGCCACCCAAGGGACCGGCCACCCCGAGTTTTGTTAAAAGAATCATCGGCTTCAGCACGCCTTGCGGATGTATTACCGGGGCGGTGCGCAATAGGGCGACGTCCGTTACAGATTCGGCTTCCTGAGCGGCTGCCTCCCATGCCACACACAGCTGCGCTAAGAAAGTGGTTCCAGCAGCAGCGCTCTCATTTAGCTCGATACTAGGGGCGCTGCCGTAATATCCCACCGCCGAGGCGGAAATGAAATGTGGTGCGCCTGGGCCCAGCTCTTTAAGCGCCGAAACCACTGTGTGGGTAGGGGTAAGGCGCGAATCCAAAAGAGTATGTTTGTATTTTTTTGTCCACGGCAAGCGCCCAACACTGGCGCCACCTAGTGCAATAACAGCAGCGGCGCCGTCCAAAATCTTTGGATCAAGGGGAGCAGCGCCCGGGTTCCACTGCACCTCATCCCCGGAGGTGGGGGAGCGCCGGACCAGTTGCGTAATGTCATACCCGCGCTGGCGCAGGGCCGTGATCAGTGCGCCGCCAATAAGGCCGGAGCCGCCCGAGATCACGATGCGTGGTTTCATGCTGCGCTCCTTAGATCGCCGGTGTCCACTACTGGGAGTTTGGGTGTATTGGGCCCACCGCGCAACTATTTAGCCCGAGAGTGGCCCGACGTCGGTGATCTGGATTGCGGGCTCTTCAGCAGCGTTGCTTGCTTCCAGGTCAACCTCCGCGTTGATGGCCCAGTCATGGTGTTCATCCGGGTCTGAAAGCACCTGGCGTACTTTCCAGACGTCGGATTCCTCGGTGATTTGAATCAGTTGCGCCGAGCGCGCCGCACCGTCGATGCCGATGTCTTCATACTCATCGAAGTAAGGCTCGAGCGCCTCTTGCCAGCGCGTGGCATCCCACCCGTGAGCGGCGTCCAATTCACCCAGGGCCTCCCAACGCTCATGGGCTGCCAGCTCCACGCGCCGGAACATCGCATTGCGTACTAGCACGCGAAAAGCCCGAACGTTGCCGGTAACGCCTTTTTCTTCGGTGGCGTGCAGGCGGGGCTCGGCCATGTCCTTAGCGCTTTGCGAAACGTCTCCGGCGGTGCGCAACTGTTCCCACTCATCCAACAAGCTCGAGTCGGTAGTGCGCACGACCTCACCCAGCCACTCGATAATGTCGAGCAGTTCGTCGCTGTGGTGTTCAACGGGAACAGACTGGCGCAGCGCGCGATACGCATCAGCTAGGTAGCGCAATAACACCCCTTCGGAGCGCTCGATTCCATAGGCCGAGACGTATTCGGAAAACGTTGCGGCGCGCTCGACCATGTCGCGCACGACCGCCTTGGGCGACAATTCATAGTCAGCCACCCAGGGGTTCGTGCGGCGATAAAGGGTAAACCCGGCCTCGAGTTCTTCGGCCAGCGGCTGGGGATACGTGACGTCTTCGAGGAGTTCCATGCGCTCCTCATACTCAATACCTTCAGCCTTCATGGCAGCCACTTCTTCGCCTCGCGCTTGGCGCTGCTGGGCGTAAAGAACTTGGCGCGGATCATCCAGCGTTGCCTCAACGACAGAAATAACGTCGAGCGCGTGGGTGGGCGCATCGGTATCTAACAGATCCATTGCGGCAAGCGCGAAGGGTGAAAGCGGTTGATTGAGCGCAAAATTTTCCGGAATCTCCGTGGTCAGCCGAATCCGGCGGCCATCCGCGTCGGGCTTTGGCAGCCGCTCAATAATTTCAGCTGTGCGCAGGGAGCGATAAATGTGAATGGCTTGGCGAATGAGCCGCGATTGCGACTCCGAACTTTCATGGTTATCGGTGAGCAACTTGTACATCGCCGCGACCGGATCTCCAGGTCGGCCCAAAACATTGAGCACCATTGCGTGATTAATTGCAAACTGCGAACTTAGGGGTTCCGGAGCGGAATCGCGCAAGCGCTCAAATGTCTTATCGGTCCAATTGACGGCGCCCTTCGGGGCCTGCTTTCGCACTATTTTGCGCTTCTTCTTTGGATTATCGCCCGCCTTTTCCAGCGCCTTGCGGTTCTCGATCACGTGCTCGGGCGCTAACACCATGACGTCGCCTACGGTGTCGTAGCCCGCGCGCCCAGCGCGGCCCGCGATCTGGTGGAACTCCCGGGCGGTGAGGTGGCGCATGCGCTCCCCGTCGAACTTCACCAACGCGGTAAGCACAACGGTGCGAATCGGCACATTAATGCCCACACCGAGTGTGTCCGTCCCACATACCACCTTCAGCATTCCGGCCTGGGTTAGGCGCTCCACCAGCCGGCGATAGCGCGGAAGCATCCCGGCATGGTGAATGCCGATGCCCTGGCGAACCAGCCGGGAAAGTGTGCGACCAAAACCACGGTCGAACTTGAAGTCGCCCAACTCTTCTGCAATCTGGTTCTTCTCTTCTCGGCTTGCCAAATTCACGCTCAGCAATGCCTGGGCTTGCTCGACCGCCGCCGCCTGCGTGAAGTGCACGACATAGACCGGAGCGCGGTGGGTCTCGACCAGCTCGGGAAGCAAATCGTGCAGCGGTTCCACAACGTAAGAGAAATTCAGCGGAACGGGGCGCTCAACTGAGGTGACGTGAGCTACGTTTCGGTTAGTGCGCCGTCCTAAATCATTAGCTAATTCGGTGACATCCCCCAGCGTCGCCGACATCAAAATGAACTGCGCCCGGGATAACTCCAGCAGCGGGACCTGCCAGGCCCACCCGCGTTGGGGGTCAGCGTAGAAGTGGAACTCATCCATCACGACCTGATCAACGTCGGCCTCGTTGCCATCGCGCAGTGCCAGGTTCGCCAGGATCTCGGCGGTGCAGCAAATTATCGGGGCATCAGCGTTCACGGCCGAGTCACCGGTCATCATGCCGACGTTTTCGGAGCCAAAAATATCGACCAGTGCGAAGAACTTTTCAGAAACCAGGGCCTTCAACGGCGCGGTATAAAAAGAGCGCTTCCCCTGCGCGAGGGCAGTAAAGTGCGCCGCGACCGCGACCAGGGACTTTCCGGAGCCGGTTGGGGTCGCCAAAATGACATTTGAGCCGGAAACGATCTCAATGGTCGCTTCATCTTGAGCCGGGTAAAGCTCAAGG
>DAHVRJ010000111.1:0-6088 GCA_027322505.1 Demequinaceae bacterium | reverse complement strand
CTTGATATTAAAAAATATTATGGCACTACAGAACAATTTTTCTAGAAATAAAAATCTGATACATTTTAAATCAACAAGTTGCAATAGTTTCTTTAACGGAAATAACGAAAATCCCGTCTTTTTCGTTAAAGATGGGCTAACTAACTTTCATGGAGCAAGTGTGCAGCGCCCCCGATGATGAAAGATACTATGGGCGTGCGTGTCGCACAAGTGCCGAGTTTGACAGGGGGCGCAACCTCAAAGCATCGAAAGCGTCCGGTAAACGACAAGCCCATTTACCCCAATCGGGTTTGGGAAGCACCTGTCGCGACGGGATGCAGCGAAGTTCCTGGGCATCACAAGGGAAGCCGTTCGGCAACGTGTCCAGCGGGAAGAAAAAATCTCGGCTGGGCAACAGGCACTGCCATGAACAAGTAAAAACAGGACAACCCCGGCGCTGAACGTGGCAAAATCCATCCAGAAAAAATCACAACAAATTGACCTCACAACCAAAATGAACAGGCGCCTTCACCGGAATAAGTCGAGAATTCCCACTCTATGGTTGTTTGATTACTTTTATTCAACAAAATCAACATGATACAAGATACTCCATGACCAATACCATGAAAAATACCATATTGCGCCGAACCAAGGGCGCTTTGACAACGCATCCGCAACGAAGTATCAGAACGTAACATCATCGCACGCCTACCGATCTGTCCTTCGGTCCGGCAGCGTTCACCTCGGCCTTCGCCTCGAACCTTGCTATGTGACTCTCCAATGACTGCGCAGAAGTCACTTTCGAGCGCTCAATGCGCGACGACAACGTGCCCCATGATTCGTATTGCGGCGGGAAAAGTTTCTCCAATTCAAACCTCGCAATACAAGTGTCGGCAAGCATCAAACTGTCCGTGGCAAGCTTCATAATCATGTTGAATATATTAACTGGCAACTGCCCTTCGCGCCCCCACCAGTCATTCACAAATTTCTCCAGCGCATGTAAGGAGTCATAGAACGTAATTAGAGCCGTCGCATCGTCGCCTGATAAATCGCGGAATTGTGGCGCATTCGGGTACAAAACAGGCATGTACGGGATGAAGTCCTCCCGCAAATCGTTCGTCTTGATTTCGTTTCCAACCGAGGCTGTCGTGAAATTTGGAATGGCACGCGAATGAATGTACAGCACCCTCTCAATAATCCGGTTCAACTCTGGGGCAAGATACCTACGCGCTTCGGCCTCGCGCCTAGCTTTATCGTCCGCAAGTGAGCGACGATTGTTCAGCTCCGTCACCCACGCTCCCAACAATGACGCGCCTGCGCCGAATAACGCGCCTGAGAGCATCGGGACGTTCGCATACAAAAAACCTATCCCGCTCATGAACAGCAGGGCAGACAAACCCATGTGTGGGTTCTTTCGCACAAAAGAAAAGCCTGCGGCTAAAGACATTACGCCCCCTATGTGACCAGACTGGTCCAGCCCGTGGGCGGGGTCAGCTTGGCTATCTCGATGTTGTAAATCTCATGCCCCTGCCGAATCTGGTAATTGGCATGCACCCATTCACCGGCCCCGTAGTAGCGGGCTTCCTGCAGGAAGCGCTCGCGGTCGATACCACCCAGCAGCCACATGCGGCGCTGGGCTATTTCGTAGGTCATGAAGAAGTAGTGCTCGATTGGCTCTTCGGCATGACGGGCCGTGATTTGGGCCGTGTAGTCCTCGCGGGGCGGCACCTTGCGCTTCACGGTCTTGACTCCGATTCGGATGTTCAGAGCCGTCACGAAGTCAGGGGCACCGGCCGCATCGTCCAGCACCCACTCGAAGCCTTGGATGCCCTCGTGCTTGAACCACGAGTTGAAAACCATCTCGCCCAAGTCCCCACCCATCGCTCATCGGTGGCGGCCTCGGCGTAGATGTTCCCGTACTGGCGGTCACGCTCGGCCCGCATCTGCTTGGCCCGCTCTTCATGCTCCGGCGCGATCAAAAGAGAAATCCACCCTTGCGGATGGACTTGGCTGTTCGTCATCCCCTTTATTTCCCGCAGTACGGACATCCGCCACCAAGCGGGCCGAAGTTCATCGTCGTTGACTTCACAACCGAACGGGACTCATTAAGAGACTCAAGACTAATTTCTTGCCTCTTCTTTTCGTCGGCGTTTTGATATTCGTTTATCAGCTTAACTGCCTCATCCCGTTCTGCTGGCGTCAACGAAACCCAGACAGCCAAAACCCGTTTTGCTTTTTCACTCATCTACCTTCCCCTTCAAAAATCGCCACAAGTGGCACAAGAACTACCCTTCGCAGCCATCGAAATAGGCTGAACGCCGCAGGTCGCACATTTACGTCGATACTGAATCAAGCTCGCCCTCATCATCTGCCTTTTTTCTTTTGCAGAAACATCCTGGCTCACATCGCTCTGCTCCTGAATACGGTCACGCTCAAGAAGAACACCGAATTTTTCTTCCGCGTCAGACCCTTTGTAGCGAGCCAAGTCCTCCCACCCGTTTTTGAGTTGATTATTGACTTTGCAAGCATGCTCTGAAGCAGCGAGGCGTTCTTCCCATCGAAAGACCAATGACCACAAAGTCATAACGAAAAGCGGGATGCTCAATAAGCCGCTGATAGTCACGATAACAGGCAACAACTTTGCATCAGCCGCAGCCATCGCAATCCCACCAACACTGAGAGGAACCGCCAAGGATAGGAAGCTAAGTATCCGAAGCCGAAAACGCAATGATCGTGAACGCGACTCAAATATATAGGCCGTCCCGTAGGCGTATATCTCTTTCTCGGCGCACCGCTTAATAAAATCTGAATCTTCCATTAGCTGCCCTCCACCGAATAGGGGCCGAGAAAACGAACGCCGTTGAAGTGGATCAGGTGCGAGGGCGCATCGGCCACCCACACCTCTGTCTCCCATGCGATTTCGGGCAGGTAGCGGCCCATGATCGAACGGTTCGGGAAAGCGGTCACATAGACTAGCCCGGCCTTGGAACCGGCAAAGAGCTTGGCGAGTTCGGCGTGGCGTTTGCCATCGACCGGACCGTGGCTGGTGACGGACTCGACCAGCAGCAGCCAATTTTTCTCAACGAAGTGCAAGACCACATCGGGCATCTTGCCGTGTGAGTCCACGTCCACGCCCAGCTCGGCCAGCAGCGCGGCATCGAAGTAGCCCCACTTGTCGCCGGTGTCACCGGCATAGACCAGCACGCTACCCGGTGCAAAGCGAGGCGCGAAGTCCTCAATGATGGCGCGGATCAATTCGCTATGTTCGCCAGGGCTGAGGGTGATTTCCTTACCTGGTGCAATCTCAACTGGGATGCAGTTTTGCTCGCGCTCCTTGGCGTACTTGGCAACCAGAGTTTGCCGTTCAGATAGATAGGCAGAAAGGTTGTCATGCCATGCCGGAGTGCCGAAGGTTCGCAGCAAAATCAGCGCGGCCGGTTCAATCTGGTAGACCGCCTTCGGACTGTTCACTGGGCGGTCTGGCTTGTCCGGGTTGTAGCAGGCCACGCCAGCATCGCAGAACTGATGCATGGTCTGGCGGCGCACTGACTCCCGCGTGTTTGGCTTGTATTCTTTCTGATAGTGGTCACGCGCCCAATCCATGATCGGCGTGATACCGATCAGCGGGTTTTCGGCCTGCGCCCACCCCTTACCTGGCGTCAAATTCAAAATTGCCAAAAGGCATAAAGCTGATCGCTCGTTTTGCTGTGCGCGAGGTAGCCCCAGCGATATCAGTATTTGGTGTGCGTCCTCGATGTGGCTGTTGTTCGTTGTCATGCAGTCATGGTTCCCAACTGTTCATCAATCATTTCCTGCGTGATTGCACTGTGTTTCATAGCCCACCTACCAAGTTGGGCCAGCGCATCACGGCTGGGGTACTTCATCAGCTTGAGGTCGGTTGCATTGACCTGCGTGTGGCCGTTGAAGCGTCGGAAGCTCTCATCTACGGCGGTCGTGTTCAGGAACACGGCCAGCCCTCGGGCCAGCATCTCAGGCAAGCCGCGCTTGTTCTCGTGAAAGAGGTTCATGTGGTTCTCGAAGCCAAGCACCGTATGGTCACCAAAGGCCGCAGGATCAACCACGCTCGCCACCACGCGGCGCTTCTCTTCCTTGGACGAGAACCGGCGCACCACGCAATAGAAGCCATTGGGGTAAAGCCACTTTTCCGTCTCGGCGTTGCGCAAGATGGCGTTCGGCTTCTTCAGGCCCTGCACCGGCCACACCGTCCCGGTGATGCTCAGGTGTCCGGGGTAGATCAGCGGCACCGTGCCCTCTTCGGGCATGTCGCGCAGTTGTTCTTTCAAGCGGAAGTCCACCACAGGCCCGGTCGATACCTTGATGCCAAGATCGGCCAGCGTGTAGCGCACGGCGGGCGATAGCTCGATGGTGCTTTTCTCGGTGGTGGTGGGCACATGGATGAACCGCTCCGGGTCATCCGGGAACACGATCCGGTCGAACGGGTGTTCGTTCGTCGCAAGGTCGGTGAAGCTGTCGTCAGTCGAAGTGGTGATCGTCACCGCCCCCTGTTTTCCGCCCCGCTCAAGGCGGATGATGACGTTCTCTTGCAGCACTTCATCGTCCTTGAAAGCCTTGTTGCGCGACTCGAAGAGGTGCATGTGGCGGATGGCTGCACGCGCAAGAATGAAGTCACGGAACGGGCGGTAGTAAGGCCCATTGCAGAAGCTGCGCGGGATGATCGCCACGATCTGGCCACCTGGTGCGGCCTGTGCCACGGCCAGCGCAACGAAGGCCGAATACAGGTTCACCGTCTCGATGCCGACAGAGCGCAGGGCCAGCCGGTGGGCTGAATTGCTGTTGATCTTCTTGTAGGGCGGATTAAGGATGGCGTGGGTGTAGCCCTTGGCCTGCAGATCCTCGGCGGTCGCCAGCTCGATGTAATCCCCGGCGATGACTTCGGCCTTGACCTTGCTGTAGGCCGCCAAGTGCTGCTTGAGGTGTACCCGCAACTTCTCGTCCACCTCGTAGGCCGTCGCCTCTACGGCCTTGAAGCCGAAGCCACCAGCCACCCAGCGGTCAAGGAAGGCGCAGGAGAGAGCACCGACGCCCGCGCCTGCATCCAGCAAGCAACAGGTCTGCAGAGTGCTGGGCGGGAACATGCCCGCCATGAAGCGGGCCACGCTCGAAGGGGTCATGAACTGGCCCAGCTCGGACTTGTGCTTCTGGGCGGTACGGGGGGCCACCTCGCGGCGCACGCTGTCTGCGGTGTCAAGTTGTTGGAGCATTCCGTCTCGTCCTCATTGGCGCGGCGTGATGACGCCGACGTGTTTGTAAAGGGTGGTGCGGGACACGCCATAGCGGCGGGCCACGTCTGCCACCTGAATGTTTGGATCGCGCAAAAGCGCCTTGATCTCTCGCACCTGCTGATCGTCCAACTTCGGCTTGCGGCCACCAGCTCGGCCACGGGCACGGGCGGCAGCTAGACCGGCCTGTGTGCGTTCGCGGATCAAGTTCCGCTCGAACTCCGACAGGGCTGCGAACACATGGAAAACCAGTCTTCCCGCTGCGCTGTCCGTCTCGATCTTCTCGGTCAGGCTCTCAAAGCCGACGCCGCGCTGTTCCAGCTCGGCCACGATCTGCACCAAGTCCGGCAGGCTGCGCCCGAGTCGATCCAGTCGCCACACCACAAGGGTGTCACCTTCGCGCAGTGCCTTTCGGCACTGCTCAAGCTCCGGGCGTGCGGTCGATTTCCCGCTGGCCGCTTCTTCGTAGATGACGCTGCAACCAGCCTTCGTCAGTGCGTCCCGCTGCAAGTCAAGATGCTGGTCATCCGTCGAAACGCGGGCATAGCCTATGCGTTGTTTCATTGACAGTACCCAAACATAGAAAAATTGACGACAATATTAACAGTTTTGGCGCATCGGGGATAGGTCAGCCCACTGATTTCCCAGACTGTCAAGAAAACGACCGTTTTTTGAACACGATCGCCACGCCCATTCATTCATAACTCTAAAGTGGTCCCCAATTTTTGGACAGTGATTTAAGTTATGATCTGACCCATTGATATGGAGTAATTGGGATGGGTGATAGGAAGAAGCGCCAGGTATTTTCGCCGGAATTCAAAGCCAAAGTTGGGCTGGAGGCGATACGC
>DAHVRJ010000098.1:0-2550 GCA_027322505.1 Demequinaceae bacterium | reverse complement strand
GGGCAGACGGTTCCAGCACTTCCACACCACCGCGCAGAATACGGTAACGAGGCTCTCCCCCCTCAGAAACCCAGAATTCAGCGGTGATCTGTTGGTCGGGGCTAACTATAATATGACGTTTTTGAGCGAATGTATCAGTGTTACTGACGCAGCTCGCACCGCCTCCACCAGCGAGATACCGGCGGCCACGGTCGAGCGGACCACATCTAAAAGGTGGGCGGTTCCGCCCGCGATACTGTCGCCGTCCACAAGCCGAGCAACCCCATCGGCCACGCGCACGCGAACCGGCCCCAGATCGTATTCACCGTCGGCCATCCCCGCCGCGGCCATCGCGTCTGTCACAAGCATGATCGAATCTGGGCCGAGCATTTCAAATACACCGCGCACGGTCGCCGGCGCGAGGTGGGTGCCATCGGCAATGAGTTCAACGATCATCTTGTCTTGGGCCGCGCCGGCCAAGCACGCAGCGATTGGACCCGGGTCGCGGTGATGCAGTGGCCGCATGCCATTAAACAGGTGGGTCGCGGTGGGCAGTGCTGCGCGCGCATCCCATCCGCTGAGTTTTTCCACCGACAGATCAATCGCGCCTTCAATAATTTCGTAACTGGCATCGGTGTGCCCCAGGGACGGAAGGGCCCCCACCTGCGCAAGTGCAGCGATTACGCCGTCTTCGCCAAACATGCCTTCCAGTTCGGGTGCGATGGTCATGGTTGTGAACCAGCCGCGCGCTTTTTCGCCCACCGCGCGCACCAGCGCCGCATCCGGCGCCTGCATGTGCGCGGGATTTTGGGCGCCACACCGGGCCACCGATAAAAAGGGCCCCTCTAGGTGAATGCCGGCCAGTTCTCCCTCTTCGCACAGCTCCGTTAGGACCTCCACGCGATTCAGCAGCGTTTGACGATCGGCAGTTACCAGTGAAGCAATCAGCGAAGTGGTTCCATGACGCAAGTGTTCCCGGGCAGCAACCCGTGCCTCGTCGGCCGTGGTGGCATCGGGAAAACTGGCGCCGCCACCCCCGTGGCAGTGCCCATCTACCAGTCCGGGCAGCACGTAGTTATCTGCAGGGAGCGCTGTTGCGGCGCGAAGTGCTTGCTCATATCCGGCGCCGGTGGCCTGCTCGGCCGGCCCCACCCACATGATCCGATCGCCCTCGAGTACGAGCAAGCCATCAGAAATAACCTCGGTGGGCGTTACGAGCGCGCCGCGCAGCGCAGCAACTTCAGCGTTCGCTTCAGCAAAAAATTGGGGTGCGGTCACGTTCTAAAGTGTGTCAAACATCACCAGTCCACCGCGCGTCGGCCCGCCGCGACGCGGCCAATTCTGCCCCGCCTTCCCACTCGGGGGCCGCTTCTAGCCCCCAGAGCTCGCCGAGCACGTTTTGGCGCTCGACTTCCCACGCGGGGGGACCGCGTTAAAACAGCCGCGAGTCCGGATCGTCCAGGCCGCGCATCGCGTCATAGTCCAAAATTACGCAGCGAATACCACGGTCTTCGGCCAAAACTCGCGCCTGCGGCTTAATTTCCTGCGCCGCAAAGATACCCGATACCGGCGCAAGCAGCGGATCGCGATTCAGCAGTTCTAAGTACCGCGTCAACTGCTCCACGCCATCGATCTCGCCCCGGCGCTTGATCTCCACCGCGATCGCCTCACCCGCAGCATCGCGAGCCAATAGGTCAACCGGACCAATTGCGGTCGGATACTCTCGGCGCACCAACTGCCAACCGCTGCCCAAAGTTTCAATCTGCTCGGCGAGCAATTTTTGCAAGTGGGACTCGACGCCGTCCTTAATTAACCCCGGATCAACGCCCAAATCGTGTTCGGAATCGTGATGAATTTCGTAGACGGTGATGACGAGTTGGTCATCGCTCTTGGTGTTTTGCACGGTCCAGCGCGCCTGCGGAGCGGGGGACTCCTCGTCGGATTCGTCCGCATCATCAGGCGCTTGGAGGTCCTCGAAGTGCAAGTTCGCGGGCGGAGACATCCAGTTCAGCGGCTTATATGATCCGCCATCCGAATGCACCAAAACCGAGCCGTCCGCCTTGAAAAGGAGCAAGCGCTTGGCCTTGGCCAGGTGCGCGGTTAAGCGCCCCGCATAGTCAACTGAACACGTAGCAACGACGATTCGCACGGCCTTAAGGCTAGTCGCAGGTGGTTTTTATACCCCCACCTCGGGGTCGGGCTGGGGAATTCACAGGGCATTATGGACGGCGTGGCTAAGCGTCCGCGTTCACGTCGCCGTGGCCCGGGGATGACCGGGCGAGGTCCGCGTGCCCGGGATGCCGAATATCGCCCACTGGATTTAGAGCGCGCCCGCGGGGGAGCGCCGCGTCGAGAAGCGGGGCCGGGCGGGGAATGGTTTAGCCGGCGGGTCTCCGGCAGCGATAAAACCTATATTTGCCCCGGATGTTCGCAGCAAATTCCACCCGGTGTGGCACACGTGGTGGCGTGGAAGGCAGATTCGGTAATGGGAGATGCGGCTGCTTTGGAGGACCGCCGCCACTGGCATGCCGGCTGCTGGGCCGGGCGCAATCGGCGATAATAGCGCACACT
>DAHVRJ010000094.1:0-26146 GCA_027322505.1 Demequinaceae bacterium | reverse complement strand
CCGGGTTTGGATAAGTTCTTACGATGACCCTGCATCTGACCGGTCCAATTTATGACGCTGCTGGCCAATTTCGGCCGGAAGCCTGGGTGGTGGACGGTCGGATTACCTACCACGATCCCGGCGAGGTGACGCAAACGGTTTCCGGGTGGGTGCTGCCCGGATTGGTGGATGTGCACTGCCACATCGGCTTGGACGCCAACGGTGCGGTGAGCTCCGAAATTGCCGAAGCGCAGGCAATAGCCAACCGGGATAGTGGAGTGCTCTTGGCCCGCGATGCCGGTGTGCCATCTGACACATTTTGGATGGATGAGCGCGCTGATCTTCCCGCTATAGTTCGCTCGGGCCAGCACCTGGCGCGTCCTAAACGATATATCCGGTACTACGCCCAAGAACTGGAAGACGTGTGGGATCTGCCAGCGGCAGTGGAGTATCAAGCCCGGCGGTCTAACGGCTGGGTCAAGATAGTTGCGGATTGGATTGACCGCGAAGAAGGAGATTTAGCTCCACTGTGGCCCGAAGAAGTTTTGGTTGCGGCGGTCGGCCGGGCCCACGATCTGGGTGTGCGCGTAACTGCCCATACCTTCAGCCATGAGGCGCTGCCGGGTTTGCTCGCGGCCAATATTGATGGCCTTGAGCACGCTTGTGGCGCCGATGAAGAAATCGCACAAGAAATCGCGCAGCGCGGCATCCCCGTTACGCCCACCCTGTTACAGGTCGGCACATTTTTAGATATCGCTAAGCAGGCGGATGCGAAATTCCCCGCCTTTGCCGCGCGCATGCGCCGGCTGCATGCCCAGCGCTACGAAACAATCGCGATGCTGCACGAAGCGGGAGTATTTTTGCCGGTGGGTACCGATGCGGGAGGAACAATCGCGCATGGGCACATCGCGCAAGAAGCAGCCCAGATGGTGCGCGCTGGCGTGCCGATTCCGGATGTGATCGGCGCAGCAACGTGGCGCGGGCGCCAGTTTCTAAAAGCCCCGGGCTTAGCGGAAAATGAACGGGCTGACTTTGTGACTTATGCCACCGATCCGCTGGCTGATATTTCCGCCCTGGAACGCCCCAAGCCGTGTTTCTAGCGGGAAATAAGCAGGTTTAAGCACCATTTATCGAACGGATCAGGCCTGCTGGTGCGAACCGTGGGAGGGGTCATGGATGACTAGTCAGTTGCTAAGGGGAGGCCAAACTCGCAAAAGATGGGCGCTTCTGGCAGAATTACGCGCTGTACTAGCTTCGGCAGCGCCCCTCTTTCGTTGTCATAGCGTGTCCACACTGCCTCAGTTCACGGGCTGATCCCCACAGCCGGTGAAAATTAGAGGAATACGTTTAGGAAACAGGAGAGACCACCCAAGTGGCTGTCAAAATTCGTTTAAAGCGGCTGGGCAAGATCCGTTCGCCGTTTTACCGCGTTGTCGTCGCCGATTCACGCACCAAGCGTGATGGTCGCGTCATTGAAGAAATTGGGAAGTACAACCCGAACCTCCAACCATCCCTCATTGAATTTGAATCTGAGCGAGTCCAGTACTGGCTCGGAGTGGGCGCTCAGCCCTCGGAGCAGGTTCTGGCGCTGCTGAAGGTTACGGGCGACTGGCAAAAGTTCAAGGGGCTGCCCGGCGCCGAAGGGACTTTGCAGGCCCCGGCTGATAAGGCAGACCCGCAGGAGGCAATTGCAGCCGCCGATAAGGCAGCCTCTGCCAGCCGCGAAGAGGCCGAAAAGGCCAAGAAGGCCGCCGAGGAAGAAGCCGCAAAAGCGGAAGCCGCTGAAAAGGCTGAGGCTGAAAAGGCTGAGGCCGCGAGCGAAGAGGGCGCCGAAGGCGAATCCGCCGCAGCCGAGCAGGAGAGCTGATCATGCTCGCTGAAGCCCTCGAGCATCTGGTGCGTGGCATTGTTGATAATCCAGACGATGTCTCCGTAGCGGCAGCGCGCCAGCGGCGTGGTCAACTGTTGAAGGTTCATGTGAACCCGGAGGACCTGGGCCGGGTTATTGGTCGAGGTGGTCGAACAGCTCGCGCGCTTCGTACGGTGGTAGCCGCAATAAATGACGGTGCACCGGTTCGCGTGGACGTTGTCGACGTCGACCGAAACTAGCGGTCTTAGCGCACGGATGATTTGGGGCTCGGCCTGTTTCAGGTCGGGCCCCGATGCTTAATTGCAAGGGGCGAATGCATGCAAGTGGTGGTCGCTGTCATAACGCGCCCGCACGGCTTAAAGGGTGATGTGGCACTGGAGCTGCGCACGGATAGTCCACAACAGCGTTTTATTGCCGGCGCGACGTTTCACACTTCAGATGGGCGACAATTAACGCTGCGTCGCGGGTGGCAGCATTCCGGACGCTGGCTCGTGGCGTTTCGTGAGGTCGCAGATCGAACCGGTGCCGAAGAACTGCGCGGCCTGGAACTGCGCATCGACGCGCCGGCCTCCGATGAAGAGGATGCCTGGTACCCGCACGAGTTGGCGGGGCTGCCTGTGGAACTCCTTACCGGCCAAAAGGTCGGGGAAGTAATTGGGATCGAGCACCTGCCGGTCCAAGATGCCCTCGTAATACGGGAGCCCTCTGGAGCTCAAACACTGATACCGATGGTGCGGCAACTCATACCGCACATCGATGTTGCCGGTGGGCTGGTGCGCATTGACCCACCCGCGGGCCTCCTGGCCGACTTACCCGACCCGGATGAAGGCGGGGATGGTGCCGGCAGCGATTTACTACGGGAGCGTGGGGAAGTGGGCCCAGATTCGAAAAGGGGACGCACAACATGACGAGCCCCGCTGCGCCCGCCATGCGGATCGACGTGGTGAGCATTTTTCCCCAGTATCTTCAGCCTCTTGAACTCTCGCTTGTTGGCAAGGCGCGGAATAGGGGATTGGTGAGCGTCGCCGTCCATAATCTGCGCGATTGGACCACCGATCGCCACCGCACCGTAGATGACACACCCTACGGGGGTGGGGCAGGAATGGTCATGAAGGCGGATGTGTGGGGGCGGGCTTTGGATGAAACCCTCAGCGATAATGCCCACCTGTTAATCCCCACGCCCGCAGGGCGCGTTTTCGACCAGCGCATGGCGGAAGAGCTCGCCTTAGATCCACACCTAGTTTTGGCATGCGGCCGCTATGAAGGAATAGACTCGCGCGTGGCACAGCACTATCAAAACAGCCATCGCGTTACGGAATTTTCAATTGGCGACTACGTGCTCAACGGGGGCGAATCCGCTGCACTAGTGCTAATTGAGGCAGTTGTGCGCTTGCTACCGGGCGTCTTGGGCAACCCGCAGTCGGCAGTGGAAGAATCCCATAATCGCGCCGGAACTCTGGAAGCGCCGATGTATACTAAGCCCTCGGTATGGCGCGGTTTGGAAGTGCCAGAAGTATTGGTCTCGGGCAATCACGCGCTGGTAGATCAGTGGCGTAAAGAACAAGCACTGCGCAGGACTGCGCAGATTCGGCCCGATTTGCTGCATAAGCTTAATATTGCGCATTTAAGTGCCCAGCAGCTGGAGCTTTTAGCCCAATTGCGCCAGGAATCAGCTGCCGAGGATGATAAGTAAAACTTCGCTATGACCTGCCGCGACCAACCCGATTACCCACGGGGTGGGCTGTTGTGGCAATATAGTGCGGCGGTGTGTGTTGAACCTCTGCCATGGGGGAGTGTTCACCAATTGAACTTGCATAAGTTCAGTACGCCGGTTGATAAAATACTTAGGGTTTGTTGTTTAAGCCCCCGAACGCGTCTCTGACCTGTGGCAGAACGAGGAGTAATCATGCACAAGCTCGATCCTATCGACGCAGCTTCCCTGCGGGATGACATTCCCGAATTCCGTGCCGGTGACACCGTAAAGGTGCACGTGAAGGTTACAGAGGGTGAGCGCACGCGTATTCAGATTTTCCAGGGTGTCGTTTTGGCCCGTAAGGGTTCGGGTGTGCGTGAGTCCTTTACCGTGCGCAAGGTCGCTTTCGGTGTTGGTGTTGAGCGCACCTTCCCAGTGCACACGCCCACCATTGAGCAGATCGAGATCGTCACCCGTGGCGATGTGCGGCGGGCCAAGCTCTACTACCTGCGCCACCTGCGCGGTAAGGCCACCCGCATTCGCGAGAAGCGCGAGACCTCCCCGGCTAAGTAGGTCCGGTGGGATGAAGGCCTAAGTGAGACATGCTGCAGGGCCAGATCGCGAAAACGCGACATCCACACCGCGCGGCAGCGCTGCACGTGGGTTCATAGGCTGGCTTCGAGAAGTAGGAATTGTAGTCGGCCTTGCCCTCGTTATCTCGTTCCTAGTTAAAACTTTCCTGCTCCAAGCGTTCTATATTCCCAGTGAATCTATGGAGCAGACCCTGCTGCGCGGCGATCGGGTGATCGTCAACAAGATCGGGGCCAGCAAAGTAAACCGCGGCGATATTGTGGTTTTCACAGATCCGAGTAACTGGCTGGGAAGCCACAGCGCATCAGACCAGTCCGGCGGATTTCTCAACTCCATTTTGACCTTTATCGGTGTGCTACCCCAAGACGATGGGGAGCATCTAATAAAACGAGTCGTTGGTGTTGGGGGCGATAATGTCGCCTGCTGCGATGAAGAGGGACTACTGACCGTAAACGGCACCGCGCTGGATGAGACTTACCTCGCCCCCGGCAGCATCCCGCACACAATCGAGTTCGAGACAACCGTTCCCGATGGCTACCTTTGGGTTATGGGCGACAACCGATCACATTCAGGCGATTCACGCATGCATCAGGGGGATCCGGGTGGGGGAGCCGTATCTGAAGACCGCGTTGTTGGAATAGCGTTTGTGCGCGTTTGGCCGCTGGACCGAATGGGTATTTTGAAACAACCCTCCGAGGTGTTTTCCGCCGTTGAACCGCAGTGACTTATTCGATTCGTCCGTGTGATTGCTCATGAGCACCCCACCCAGTCTGCGTCGCGAACGTCAACTTTTGCGCGAAATTCCTGCCGTGACGGGCAGGGCTGCCCTAATCGCGGGAATGGATGAGGTCGGGCGCGGGGCGCTGGCTGGTCCGGTAACAGTTGGCGTGGTCATAGTGGGGTTAGATACCCGCACGGCTCCCATCGGATTACGAGATTCCAAACTGCTAACCGCCCTGCGGCGCGAGGAATTATCTGTGCCCTTGCGGATGTGGGGTGTGGCCCGCGGCGTGGGGCACGCAAGCAACTTAGAAATTGACGCGCTGGGCATCACCAGCGCATTGGCCCTGGCCGGCTTGCGCGCGCTAGAAAGCAGTGGCACAACTCCCGATGCGATCTTGCTGGATGGGCATCATGACTGGCTCTCACCGCCGCAGGATTTATTTACTGAACTGTGCCGGGAAGACGAGCCGCGCGATGTGCTGGCAATAAAGCGCCAAGCAGTATTACCAAATACTCCCCGTGTGCACACCGTCATCGGCGGCGATATGAGCTGTGCCTCGATTGCGGCAGCAAGCGTTTTGGCGAAGGTCGAACGCGACGCCATCATGGTCCAACTTGCGCGCCATCCAGCGCACGCGCCCTACGGCTGGGACGGCAATAAAGGCTATGGCGCGGCAACGCATTTAACAGCGCTGCGCGAACTGGGAGCCTGTGATCATCATCGGCGCTCTTGGGATCTGCAGTGCGGCCCAAAAAGCGTGCAATGCGGTGCGTCGAGCGCGCACCTTTAACACAGATGGGTCATGATGGCTAAGTGAGTGCTGATGACTTGGAAAATTACGAAACGAACATGGAACTCGCGCTCTATCGCGAATATCGCGATGTGGTCGGGTTATTCGCGTACGTAGTTGAAACCGAACGACGTTTTTACCTCGCAAACCAGGTCGATTTGCAGGTGCGCTCTGCCGGCGGCGAAGTCTTCTTCGAACTCCTTTTAGAAGACGCCTGGGTTTGGGATGTTTACCGTTCCGCGCGCTTCGTGAAGACCGTGCGCGTGGTCACGTTCAAAGACGTCAACGTCGAAGAGCTTGCTAAAGCCGATATGGAAGTGCCGAACTAGGGGCTCCGATAGGGGGAGTGCCGGACAAGGCCCCGGCAGAGGAGAGCCGGATAAGCGGCGAGCCGCCAATATCTGGCCCGGCAGCTAACGCGAGCCCGCCTGGCAATCCGGCGTTTCCCACAGTTATGCACAGCCATCGAGCCGCTGGAGGAATACCCCGAACCCTTCCGGTTTAACGCCACTGCGCGCCACAACCGCCACTGTGGAGGGCGGAGGTGGTGCTACATGCACGCGAATCAGGCGGTTGGCAAATACGGGGAACGAGTAGCGGCTCGTTATCTACTTCGCCATGGCTATGAAATTTTAGAAACGAATTGGCGCGGCGATGCTGGCGAAGTGGACATAATTGCGCGCAAAGGGAAAATAGCGGTCATCGTAGAGGTGAAAACCCGGCGCGGAACCGAATTCGGGCACCCAGCATCTGCAGTTGACGGCCGCAAACTTCGCCGCTTAAAACAGCTAGCCGTGCAGTGGCTCCGAGAGCAAAAACACTTCTATCCCGATGTGCGTTTTGACGTTATTTCCATCCGGTGTGCAGACAGGGGTGCGGCCCAGGTTGAGCATCTAAAGGCGGTCGTGTGATGAGCCTGGGAACCACAAGGTGTGTGACACTGCAGGGAGTAAATGGCGCGGCCATCGAGGTCGAGGCCCACCTCGCCTCGGCGATACCCGCCTTTACGATCGTCGGACTGCCAGATGCGGCATTGGGAGAGGCAAAGGATCGCGTACGCGCAGCCGTTACCAGTTCGGGATTGTCTTGGCCCATGCGCCGCATCACAGTAAATCTCGTTCCCGCATCGCTTCCAAAAGCTGGCGCGCTCTTTGACCTAGCCATAGCCGTGGCAGTTTTAGCTGCCGATCACCAGATCAACCCCGCAGCCGCGCGTGACGCCGTGCATCTGGGGGAACTGGGGCTTGATGGCAAACTGCGCCCGGTCCGCGGCGTATTGCCGGCTGTGGCGGGTGCGGTTGCAGCCGGCTTTAATCAAGTGGTAGTGCCGCAAGAAAATTTGCGGGAGGCTCGACTGATCCCAGGCGCGCGGGTGATTGGCGCTCAAAGTCTGGCCCAGGTTGCTAGCTTCTACGGTGCCAATATCGAAGTTCCGCTCTTTGAAACCGAAGAATCGGCTCCTGAATTAGAAAGCCACCGGGAAGGAGCAGAACCGAATTTAAAAGACGTGATCGGCCAGCCCGAAGCGGTGCGGGCAATTGAAGTGGCTGCGGCAGGGGGCCATCACCTTTTCTTAGTGGGACCACCGGGAGCCGGGAAAACCATGCTGGCGCGGCGGTTGCCTACCATTTTGCCGAAATTAACGGATCAAGAAGCGGTAGAGGTCACATCGGTTCATTCCGTGGCTGGCACTTTTAATCCAACTGCCGGGCTAATCACGCGCCCGCCTTTCGAAGATCCCCATCACACTGCTACCCCCGGCGCGATGGTGGGCAGCGGTTCGCGGTTGCTGCGACCCGGAGCAGTTTCGCGCGCGCATCGGGGTGTGCTCTTTTTGGATGAGGCGCCCGAATTTTCCCCACGCGTTTTAGATACGTTGCGCCAGCCTTTGGAACAGGGGCAAATTATTATCCATCGCGCTGCTAACGTCGCGACGTTTCCGGCGAAGTTTCAATTGGTTTTAGCGGCGAATCCCTGCCCCTGCGGTAGGGCGGTGGGCAAGGGCGCAAACTGCGAGTGTCTGCCAATGGCCCGGCGACGCTATGCCGCGCGCCTTTCGGGTCCGCTGCTGGATCGAGTGGATTTACAGTTAGAAGTAAATCCGCTCACACGCGCTCGGATGGTACTGAACTCGGGTGAGCAAGCAGACTCGGAAACGGTCGCGCAGCGCGTGCAAATAGCACGCAAACGCCAACAAAGACGCTGGAAACAAACCCCATGGCAATTAAATAGCGAAATACCCGGTGATGAGCTTCGACGCCGAATAGATCAAAAGCAGGTACGCGAATTAATGGGGTACCTCGATACCGGAAAACTGAGTTTACGCGGCGTGGATCGAGTTTTGCGGGTGGCTTGGACCCTGGCCGATCTCGAAGAGCGAGACCATCCAGATGATACGGACGTTGGGTTAGCGCTCGCGTTACGCACTCGGGGACGCGCCGGAGGGGGATTTTTGTAATGCTGACCGAAAGATCTTTAGAACAAACCGCCGGCAGTAGTGCCCAGGCTGATCGGTTGGCCCGCATTATTTGGGCGCGGGTAACGGAGCCTGCCGACCCGTTACTTGGTGCTGTTTTAGACGCGCTGGGCGCAGTGGGGGCACTTGACTGGCTGAAATCGGTCACTCACTTGGCCCCGGGCGGCGCCGATTTACCTGCCGAGCTGCGTAATTTGGATCGGCCCACACGCAATCGCGTCCTAAAAAGCCTCAGCCGTTGGCAGCCGCGGCTGGCAGATGTGAACCCCGATCGCGAAATGCGCGCGCTGGCGGCCTTTGACGGCTCCGTATTGACCCCACAGGACAGCGCTTGGCCACTGGCACTAAACGATCTTGGGCACGCGTGCCCAGCTTGCCTGTGGATTCGAGGCGACATAAATCTCGCCGCCGGTTTGGAACGCTCGGTCGCGGTTGTGGGCGCACGGGCCTCCACGGCATACGGCGAGGAAGTAACGGCACAATTCGTAACCGGTCTGTGCGAGCGTGAATTTACAATCGTCTCCGGCGGCGCTTATGGAATCGACATCACCGCCCACCGCGCCGCGCTCGCAGTTGATGGTTTGACAGTTTCAATACTGGCGGGCGGAGCAGACCGCCTATATCCGCGCGGCAATGCGCACGTGTTAGAGAAAGTGGCTAATTCGGGACTCATTGTCAGTGAGCATCCTCCCGGCTCGGCGCCCACTCGGGCCCGATTCCTTACTCGCAATCGCTTAATTGCGGCGCTGGCGCGTGGGACCGTGGTGGTGGAGGCTGCGTTGCGCTCGGGCGCACTCAGTACTGCCCGACACGCCGTGAAGCTGGGCCGCCCATTAGGCGCGGTACCCGGCCCGGTTACCTCCATGATGTCGGCCGGCTCTCACAGCCTCATACGTGAGGACGGCGCGGTTTGTGTCACAGATCCGGCGGAGGTGGCTGAACTTGTGGGAAATATTGGCCGTGATCTAGCGCCGGAGAAAAAGGCTGAAGAACAAACCCTTTTCGACACCCTAAATGAAGATGAAGCCGCAATTGTTGAAGCACTGCCGCTGCGTAAAGCCGTGAGCCTCGAAAGCGTAGCTCGCACCGCAGCGCGCAGTTTAGATAAAACGATGGCCACGCTGGCCAAATTGGAAATGCGCGATATCGCCTGCCGAAATGGCAGTTTGTGGAAGCGGAATATCTAACACCGCCTGTTGGTTCTTGTGCTCATTGCGCAAGCGCGACAGGGTGGAGGTCGTGGAACAAACGCAACGCGCTGTCAAAGCTGGCGACTTAGCACTAAGTGTGCCGCAACAGTACATTGACCACCTAGCGTGGGAGCGTTCCCACTCTGATCACACGGTGCGCGCATATATCGCTGATGTGCAAAGCGCCCTGGACTTTGCCTCCGAGCACGGCGTTCAAGCACTGGAAGACCTCGACACACCGGTGCTGCGCAAGTGGCTGGCGCAAATGCACGCAAGTAATGCTGCTCGCTCTACTATTGCCCGACGCGTAGCGGCGCTGCGTGCCTTTTTGAGCTGGGCGAAGCGAACTGGCAGAATTTCATCGGATCCAGCAGCGCGCCTGCAAAGCCCGAAAGTTAATCAACATCTGCCCGATGTGCTGACCGCCGCCGCGGCTACCGAGATATGCGAGCGGGCCGCTGAACTTGCTTCCGACCAGGATCCCGTCGCACTGCGCGACTGGGCATTGATTGAAACTCTGTATTCGTCCGGAGGGCGTGTTGGCGAAATAGTAGGGGCCGACGTAGATGACCTAGACCGGGAGCGAAAGGTGATCCGGCTATTTGGCAAGGGCGGCAAGGAGCGCGTTGTTC
The DNA here is from genome assembly GCA_027322505.1 of Demequinaceae bacterium. Lineage (GTDB taxonomy): Bacteria > Actinomycetota > Actinomycetes > Actinomycetales > JAJYRW01 > JAJYRW01. Next base: position 16,201 of record DAHVRJ010000094.1, on the reverse strand, counting down.
CAATGGGGGAGCCAGCCGTTCAAGCCTTGGAGGCATGGCTGGCTACTGGCAGGAAGAAACTGGCACGCTCGAATTCGCCGCCCGCGCTCTTCCTCGGCGTGCGCGGTGGCCGGCTGAACCAGCGCGCGGCCCGTGAGGCGATAAATAAACTCACAACGAGCCAAGACGCTAAAGGTGTTTCCCCACACGCAATGCGTCACTCGATGGCCACGCATCTTTTAGAAGGAGGCGCTGACCTGCGGTCCGTGCAAGAAATACTTGGTCATTCGAGCCTGGCAACGACTCAGCGCTACACCCATGTGATGGGTGATCGACTCCGCGCCGCGTATCAACAAGCCCATCCGCGAGCATGATGACTGAACGAGATAAAAATCGAGCCTCCCAATCTGCGGGTTCTCCACTCGATGAACGTGCCGATGACGCCACGCGCATTAGCAGGCTGTGGTCCCGATATAAAGAGAGCGCTGATCAAAAATCCCGGATGAGCTGATCATCGAATATTCTCCACTCGTGCGGCAAGTCGCCGCCCGAGTCGGCGCGGGCCTACCGAGCCAAGTAGAGCACGCGGACTTAATTTCCTACGGCGTTTTTGGGCTTATCGATGCAATCGATAAGTATGACCCCGAGCGGCCCGTGAAGTTTGAGACCTACGCGATCGCCCGAATTCGCGGGGCAATCATCGATGAGTTGCGCTCGCTGGATTGGATCCCACGTTCCATTCGCTCCCGAGCTCGAGAGGTCGAGCGCGCGCACGCCGATCTTGAGGCGAAGCTGCACCGCACCCCCAATGCGCGGGAAATGGCCGACCACTTGGAAATCAGCGCGGAAGAGTACCGTTCCACCATCAACCGACTATCTAATCTAAATATCATCGCCCTTGATGAAGTGACTTCCGCCGGTTCGGATCGGACCGAAACTATGACCCTCCTCGACACCTTGCATGATTCCAATGCGCTGGATCCGGCCGGGTCAATGGAATTTGAAGAGACGCAATTTCTCCTAGCGCGCGCGATTGACCAGCTCGGCGAGCGCGAAAAATTCGTCCTGGCACTCTACTACTTTGAAAACATGACGCTCGCCGAAATTGGCGCGGTGCTCGGAGTTACTGAATCCCGGATCTCTCAAATGCACACCAAGGCAGTAGCCCAGCTACGAGAAAGGCTCAGCGGCGATTAGGCCTAATCGGTGATCGGCGGTAGCAGCACAATAGGTGGCCACTGACTGGGCCATAACTGGAGCGGATTTCGGTATTGCCCATGGCGCCGCAATCCCACGTGCAGACAGGTTTGGGGGTCACAGTGGCTGGTGTGCGCAGTTACGGCGCCAATTACGTCACCAGCTTGAACCGCACTTCCCTTTGCCAACTGGGACGATACGGGCTCCATGCTCACCAGGTCACCATTGTCCAAGCGCACTGTCACCACGGGCCGGTTAGCCACCATCCCTGCAAAGTGCACCGCACCAGCCGCTGGAGCGCGCACCTCCTGCCCAATTTGCGCGGCTAGGTCAATGCCGCGGTGACCCGGCTGCCAGTCCACTTCCGGCGGATCAAAACCTCCCACAACCTGAAACGGAGTAACTGGAAAGTTCGCATGGTCTTCCCTTGCCTGCGAGTCTTCCAGTGAATCAGAAGCTGTCACCGGCGCAGCCGGATTCACTATAAATATGAGCATCGTTGCAGCCAGAAGACTTAGTAATCGCGATATTTTGCGCATGGGTCCACCGTGCCCAGTTTTTAATCTGTAAAAATGCCGCACCCATAGCCCTGCGGTTCCCTCCAACTGGGCGCTGGTTGGGGATCACTGCCGCCTAAGAATAAAGGCGCCGCACCGATGATCCATCGGTGCCCATGTTGGGCGGGTAAACAAAGATCCGGCCCCGTGGTGCAAAGAAATACGTTTCGCGTAGAATCATCGACAGCAACCGGTGTGCCGGTTGACTACACGCACTTCTTTCTGACGTCGTCGTTTTAATAAAGCGGCGACCAGGCCTCACACCCCGGTCCAAGATGCTTGGAAGGTGTCGCGCGCGAAGTGCTAGAGCAGCAGCCAACCGGCTGTTGCAAGAACCGGAGGCGAACCCGAGTTCGCCGTGAGATAAGTGTGGCTTAAGGGCCACCAGAAGGACTAACCATGGCCGTCGTCACTATGCGACAGCTCCTCGACAGCGGTGTCCATTTCGGCCACCAGACTCGTCGCTGGAACCCCAAGATGAAGCGTTTCATCTTCACCGAACGCAACGGTATTTACATCGTTGACCTGCAGCAAACGCTGGAGCACATCAATAGCGCTTATGAGTTCGTGAAGCAAACTGTGGCCCACGGCGGGCACATTTTGTTCATCGGAACAAAGAAGCAGGCCCAGGAACCGATCGCCGAACAGGCCGCGCGGGTGGGAATGCCATACGTGAACCAGCGCTGGCTGGGTGGAATGCTCACCAACTTCACCACGGTGCACAAGCGTCTGCAGCGGTTGAAGGAACTTGAAGAAATTGACTTTGACGACGTGGCAGCTTCGGGCCTGACCAAGAAGGAACTGCTCGTTCTCAGTCGGGAAAAAGACAAGCTGACCAAGACACTGGGCGGAATTCGCGATATGGCGAAGGTCCCCTCGGCAGTTTGGGTTGTTGACACCAACAAGGAACACCTCGCGGTAGACGAGGCCCAAAAGCTGGGTATCCCCGTTGTGGCAATTCTTGACACGAACTGCGATCCGGATCTGGTCGACTACCCAATTCCGGGTAATGACGATGCAATTCGGGCAGTGTCACTCTTGACCCGCGTGGTTGCTGACGCGGCCGCCGAGGGTCTCATGGCGCGCCACTCCGGTGGCGCCACGGGCGAAGAAGAAGCTCCGCTGGCGGAGTGGGAACGCGAACTTCTCGCCGGGGAGGGCGAGGCTGCAGCCTCCACCTCCTCCGCTGAGCCGACGGCCCAGCCTGCTGCGGCAGAAACAGATGCTGAAGCGAGCGCTGCCGCTGCCGGTGCTGAGGGCGAAACCGCTCCCGCTGACGCAGCCGGACCAGCAGAAAAGGCTGAAACACCCGGCGACGAGGCGGCTCCGGCGGTAGCCGCGGCCGAAAAAGCCGCCGCTGCTGATCAGGCCGCCGCGTCCGCTGGTGAAAGCGCAAAGGCCGCCGAGTCCGAGCAGGCAGCCCAAGAGGCTGCACAGCCGGCTGAAGAGGCCGCTGGTGAAGAAGCCGCCAGCGAAAAAGCTGCTAGTGAAAAAACTGCTGGCGATAAAGCCGCCGATAAGCCCGCTGACGCCTAACAACTTTAAGACAGGAGTAGTCATTTAGATGGCTAATTACACAACTGCCGACATCAAGGCGCTGCGTGAGCGCACGGGCGCCGGCATGCTCGACGTTAAGAACGCGCTCGATGAGGCTGATGGCGACGTAGACAAAGCGCTTGAAATCATTCGAGTCAAGGGGCTGCGCGGCATTGCCAAGCGCGAAGACCGCGCCGCGGCCGACGGCGTCGTCGTTGTTGATATTCGCTCCGGCGACGGTGGCGAAGTGGGAACAATGGTTGAGGTTAACTCCGAAACCGACTTCGTTTCTAAAAACGAGGAGTTCGGCAAGTTCGCGCAGACCGTTTTGGCCCAGGCCGTAGCTACGGGAACAACCAGCGTTGAAGAACTCCTTGCGTCAACCACACCCGAGGGCACGGTTTTGTCCGAGGTGGTTTCCGAGGTAGCAGCCCGCCTGGGCGAGCGCATTGTCGTCAGCCGCATCGGACGGGTCACCGGTGAAAAGGTCACCTCTTACCTGCACAAAACCAACCCGGACTTGCCCCCGCAGTTGGGCGTGCTCGTGGCCACCGACGCCGCCGGCGCCGAGGTCGCACGCGATGTGGGAACCCACATCGCCGCCTACTCGCCCAAATACCTCACGCGGGATGACGTACCGGAAGAAACTGTGGCTGATGAACGCCGCATTGCCGAAGAAATCGCGCGCAATGAAAATAAGCCCGAACAGGCCATCCCCAAGATCATCGAGGGACGCGTCAACGGCTTCTTCAAGGAAAACGTCCTGCTGGACCAGGCATACGCTAAGGATCCCAAGCAGACCGTCGCTCAGGTATTCGAAGCGGTCGGTGGCAAGATCACCGGGTTTGATCGCTTCCGAGTCGGCGCTTAATTGATACGTGTAACTGTGGCCCTCGCTTCGGCGGGGGCCACAGTTATAACTAGGTCTATTGTCAATAACAGCAATCTTTTACTGCCCGCGTGAGAAAGGACCAGCCCGTGCCCGCACCTGAGAATTCCAACCCTAACTCCTCCGCATTGGCGGAAGGCCAAGTTGCAGCATCGGGTCCGCCGGCAGATGGTTCACGTCGAGTTTTGTTAAAGCTTTCGGGAGAGGCCTTTGGTGCGGGCAGCATCGGCCTTGCTCCCGACGTCGTATCGCGCATTGCGCAAGAAATTGCCGACGCCGTCAAGGAGGGTGTGCAGGTCGGGATTGTCGTCGGGGGCGGGAATTTCTTCCGGGGAGCCGAACTTTCCAAGCACGGTCTGGACCGGGCGCGCGCCGATTACATGGGCATGTTGGGCACGGTTATGAACTGTCTTGCCCTGCAAGACTTCTTAGAAAAAGCCGGCGTTGACACCCGAGTACAAACCGCTATCACGATGGGCCAAGTTGCCGAGTCATATATTCCACGCCGCGCGATCCGGCACATGGAAAAGGGCCGGGTTGTTATTTTTGGCGCCGGTGCGGGCATGCCGTATTTTTCGACCGACACCGTGTCGGTCCAACGCGCCCTAGAAATTCACGCCTCGGTAGTGTTGATGGGCAAGAACGGGGTAGATGGTGTTTATACCGCTGACCCAGCAATCGACAGCTCCGCGGTAAAATTGGATCACATCTCCTATAACGATGTGCTCCAGCGCGGATTGAAGGTTGCTGACGCCACCGCGTTCAGTTTGTGCATGGATAACAACATGCCCATGGTCGTCTTTGGCATGGACGGCCCCGGCAATGTCACTTCTGCACTGCGAGGTGACAGAATTGGAACACTTGTATCTTCAAAAGAGGGAGCCTGAGCGTGATTGACGAAACACTTCTCGACGCTGAGGAGAAAATGTCCAAAGCAGTCGAGGTTGCAAAAGAGAATTTCTCAGGCATCCGCACCGGACGGGCCAACCCGGGTATGTTTGCGCGCATCATGGTTGATTACTACGGTGCCCCCACGCCGCTGCAGCAGTTAGCCTCTTTCACCACGCCGGAGCCGCGCACGATTTTGGTTGCGCCGTTTGATGTCTCTTCCATCCAGGCGGTAGAAAAGGCGCTGCGCGATTCTGACCTCGGGGTAAACCCGGCCACTGACGGCAACGTTATCCGGGTGGTTTTGCCCCAACTAACGGAAGAACGCCGCCGCGATTACGTGCGGTTGGCGCGCTCGATGGCCGAGGATGGTCGCGTTTCGGTACGCAGCATTCGCCGCCGTGCCAAGGAGACGCTCGAGGGATTCTCCAAAGACGGCGATGCGGGTGAAGATGAGGTAAACCGCGCCGAGCGCGAATTGGAAAGCGTCACCAAGCGCTACATCGACCAAATAGATGAGGGCTTGGAAGCCAAAGAACAAGAACTGCTCGAAGTATAGGGTTAGGGCCGGTGTCAGCCATCGCGGATTCCGCGCCGGAAAAGCAGAAAACTGGGCGGAATCTTCCCGTTGCTATCGCCGCCGGGCTTGGCCTGGGAGCGGTTGTTTTGGCGACGCTATTTATTCGCCGCGAAGCCTTCGTTGTCTTCGCTATTGTGGCGTGCGCGCTGGCGCTGTACGAGTTGGGCGTGGCCTTTAAAATTCGTGATATCAACATCCCGATCGTTCCGCTGCACATCGGATCGATCGGGATTTTAGTTTCCGCCTTCAACGCCGGGGGTGAAGCCCTGCTTGTTGCGACGGCGCTGACCGCGGGCGGCATCCTGGTGTGGCGCGTGTTAGAAGGCGGGGGACTTCCCGCCGTGTGCGATGTCACGGGTGGAATGTTCGCGGTGACTTACGTGCCGTTCATGGCGGGCTTTGTGATGTTGATGCTCGCTGAACCCAACGGCCCGCGGCGGGTATTGATGTTTATCGCGTTGGCGGTGGCCAGCGATGTGGGTGGCTACGTGGCCGGCTCCCAGTTTGGTCGCCACCCCATGTCCCCATCGATCAGCCCGAAAAAATCCTGGGAGGGGCTGGCCGGATCACTGGTTTTGGCGCTCATTGTGGGGCCAATACTGGGAACCTATTTCTTCGATGGCGCCGTGGTTTTTGGGGCAGTCCTCGCGGCCGCCACCGTGGCGTTTTCGACAATGGGGGATCTGGCTGAATCACTTATTAAACGCGATTTAGGTATCAAAGACATGAGCTCACTCATCCCCGGCCATGGGGGAGTCCTTGATCGTCTCGACTCGCTGTTACTGACTGCGCCCATTGCCTTTGTGGTGATGGAGATTATGCTTCCCTCAGCTGCCTGACCCCAACGATTGAGTATTGATGTCCACCCCCACGCCTGTAAAACTGCAATTTGGTGCTCCTCGACGCCAAAAACCGCCGAAGCATCTAGCTGATTTATCGCCCGCGGAACTGCGCGCTGCGCTGGCGGAATTTGACTTGCCGGCATTCCGGGGCAAACAGCTTGGAACGCACTATTTCGGCCACCTAACGCGCGATGCCGACGAAATGACGGATCTGCCCGCCGCCAACCGCCGCGAATTAGTAGATGCACTGCTACCGCCGCTGGCCACTGAACTGCGCAGCTTCAATGGTGATGACAACAACACCGTAAAAACCCTGTGGAGCCTATTTGATGGCGTCAAGGTCGAATCCGTTGCCATGCGCTACGCCGACCGCACAACCCTGTGCGTCTCTTCCCAGGCGGGCTGCGGAATGGCCTGTCCATTTTGTGCCACTGGGCAGATGGGACTGACGCGAAATCTCTCCGTTGGCGAGATAGTAGAGCAGGTTCGGTTAGCGGCCAAGGCTTGTCAGGACGGCGAAATTGGGGACGGCGTCACGCGCCTTTCCAACATCGTCTTTATGGGTATGGGCGAACCTTTGGCAAACTACAAATCCGTTCTGGGGGCGGTACGCCGCATGGTTGCGCCCGCTCCCGATGGCTTTGGGCTCTCGGCGCGCAACATCACCGTTTCTACGGTCGGGCTGGTTCCGGCAATAAATAAGCTCGCGCAGGAGGGAATTCCTGTCACCCTCGCGCTATCGCTGCACGCCCCCGATGATGCGCTGCGCGATGAAATTGTGCCGATTAATTCCCGCTGGACCGTCGCCGAAGCCCTCGATGCCGCAAAGGCCTACTTCGATGTGACCGGCCGGCGCGTGAGCATTGAATATGCGCTGATGCGCAACATTAATGACCACGCCTGGCGGGCAGATTTACTGGGCGAACTGCTCACCGACCGCGGCAGCGGCTGGGTGCATGTCAATCCCATTCCGCTCAATCCAACGCCCGGCTCGAAGTGGACGGCAAGTGACCCTGAGGTCGAGCAAGAATTTGTCGATAGATTACTTGCACACCAAATACCAACGACTATTCGCGATACGCGCGGTCGCGAGATCGATGGCGCATGTGGCCAATTGGCCGCGGAGGAGGACTAAATGGCCGAAATGTTCCGCACCGTTGGGCGCGTTCGCAAAGGTTATTCCCCAGAGGAAGTCAACGAGTTTTTTGCGCACGCCCGCGAGATCTTTGAGGGTGCCAGGCCGGGCACTATGACGCCTTCGCAGGTCCAGCGCACATCATTTGCGCTCGTGCGCGGGGGGTATGCACCTGATGCCGTCGATGCCGCGATGGACCGGATTGCGCAGGCATTCGCCGACCTAGAGCGCGAACAGTTCATCCCGCAGTACGGGGAACAGGCTTGGATCACCCATCTCACCGAGCAGGCACAAACCCTTTACCCGCGACTTGCGCGGCCCGCTGGCGAGCGGTTCGCTCCTCCAGGCCGCGGAAAGCGGGGGTATGACCGCGATGAAGTTGACGATATGTGTGACCGGTTAATTGGCTACTTTGATCACGGGGAACCGCTAAGTGCGGACGCGGTGCGCAGCGCCTCTTTTACGTCCCGCCGCAAAAAGAACGGCTATGACGAGGGTTCGGTCGATGCATTTTTAGCGCGCGCGGTGGCAATCATTTTGGCTGTGGGTTAGCCCCGGTCTTGCGATTCATTAAAAGTTCTTGCATTTGCATGTGCCGTTCCTTAATACGCGGAACACCTTCAAGTACGAGGTACCATCGGTCCCGGTGGTGTGGACCAGCAACCTCCCGGCACCCAAAAAGCGGTCCAAAAAGCCGCGCTCAATATTGATTGAATCCACCCGATCTAACGCCACATCGTTTTGAGTTCGCCGCACCAGACCCCAGCGCGATATCAACCGGTGCGTGGTGAGCGTGCTGGTGTTAGCCAGCCAGTTCAAGATGGGAATTACGCTCGTAATCGCCACCACAATGATGGCAATAATGGCAATGGTCCACTTCAGCCACAGCGCAGTCGTCTGCGTCAGCAGCCAAATGGCACCGGAGGCCACAATCACCAGGACGAGCGCTGGAGTCACAATTTCCTTCCAGTGCGCTCTAGTATGAAAAACGACGTTTTCACCCGCGGCGAGATGGCGTTTTCGCGAAGTCATATCTTTCATCGTGCCGCAAATTCGGTGTTTCGACTAGCCCAAAGCGCGAGGAGAAGAAAGTATTCATGCCAGCCACTTCCGTGCAGACGCTGACAATTTTGGGGTCAACCGGCTCAATTGGAACCCAGGCGTTGGAGGTTATTGCTGCCCACCCGGACCGCTTTGAAATTACGGGCTTGAGCGCCGGCGGTGGCGATATCGATTTATTGGCCCAGCAAGTCCTTGCCTGCCAGCCCCAGGTAGTCGGCGTCGCCAACCCCAGCGCAATCGAGCCCCTGCGCGCGGCGATATCGCACCGCGCTGCCCAAGCTGGTAAAGACGGGCGAGCTATTCTCCAGCGCACCGAAATCCTCGCCGGCCCAGCGGCGTCGTCCCAAATCGCGGCCGGAGGGGCCGACATAGTACTAAACGGGATGACCGGTTCGGTGGGGCTGCTAGCGACGTTGGCGGCGCTGGAGGCGGGATCCACCCTGGCGCTGGCCAATAAGGAGTCCCTCGTCGCCGGGGGAGTACTCGTGCGCCGGGCGATGCAGCGCCCCGATCAAATTGTTCCGGTCGATTCCGAGCATTCAGCCATGGCTCAGGCCCTGCGCTCAGGGCGTCAAGAAGAAGTCCGGCGGCTGATATTGACCGCCTCGGGGGGCCCTTTTCGCGGCAAGACGCGCGCAGATTTAGCGGACGTTACCGCCGATCAGGCCCTTGACCATCCCACGTGGGCGATGGGCCCCGTTGTCACGGTGAACTCCGCCTCGCTGATGAACAAGGGGCTGGAACTCATTGAGGCGCACCTACTGTTTGACATCCCCCTAAACGACATCGTGGTGGTGGTTCACCCGCAGTCGATTGTGCACTCGATGGTGGAGTTCCACGACGGATCAACCATCGCGCAAGCATCGCCGCCAGATATGCGGCTGCCCATTGCGCTGGGACTGTCGTGGCCCCAGCGCCTTTCCCCAGTTATTGACCCCTGCGACTGGTCGATGCCTAGCCGGTGGGATTTTGAGCCCGTGGATAACGACGTGTTCCCGGCGCTGAATTTGGCGCGCCAAGCAGCAGCCAGTGGTCCACTCCATCCGGCTGTTTTTAACGCGGCCAATGAAGAGGCGGTCGCAAGGTTCCTGGCTGGAAGGCTTCCCTTTTTAGCGATTGTTGAAACCGTGGCCCAGGTTGTATCCGAATTCGAGCCGGATCTCAGCGATGACGTAGAATTAGCGGATGTGACGGCGGCCGAAAAATGGGCTCGCCACCGAGCGAACACAGTGATGGGGAATTAATCCATGGCCTATTTGGTGGGCGTATTGATCATCGTGGTGGGAGTGGCTATATCGATCGCCCTCCACGAGATCGGTCACCTTGTGCCGGCCAAAAAGTTCGGAGTGCGCGTCACCCAATACATGATTGGGTTTGGCCCCACCCTGTTCTCCCGCAAACGCGGTGAGACCGAATACGGCGTGAAAGCGATTCCCTTGGGCGGGTACATCCGGATGATCGGTATGTTTCCGCCGGCGAAGCCGAACGAAGCGCCGCGGCGGCGCCCGAAAACCACGTCAATTTGGTCCACGATGGCTGATGATGCGCGCGAAGCAGCGTCTCAAGAAATAGTGCCGGGCGAAGAGCACCGCGCTTTTTACCGCCTATCGGTGCCCAAAAAGCTTGCCGTGATGTTCGGCGGACCGTTCATGAACCTAATTTTGGCGGTCGTAATTTTGGCCATTGTGATTTCGGGCATAGGGCTACCCAGCGCTTCCACCACCGTGGCCAGTGTCAGCGAGTGTGTCATCACCCATGGGGAAGACCGGCAAGAGTGTGCGGCCCAAGATCCGGCCGCGCCAGCCTTTGCGGCCGGCGTTGAACCGGGTGATGTCCTGGTGTCCTTCGATGGCCAAGAACTTGCTAGCTGGGAGGAATTTTCCGCCCAGATCCGTGAAACTCCCGCCGAGCCCACCGAATTGGTGGTCGAGCGAGACGGCGAACTGCAAACCCTGTCGCTTACGCCCCTGGTGACGCCGCGCGAGGTGTACGACGCTGAAGGCGAACCGGTTGTTGATGCCGCGGGCGATCCGGTGACCGAAGAGGTTGGATTTGCCGGAATTACATCTCAAACGCAGTTGCAGCGCCAATCCCCGCTGGAGGTGCCCGCGCTGGTGGGCGATGCGCTCGTGCGCACCGGCGAAGTCATTCTTACCCTGCCCCAGCGCATGGTCGACATCTCGAAGGCGGCTTTCGGCACCGGTGAGCGCGACCCGGAGGGGCCGGTCGGGGTTGTGGGCGTGGGGCGCTTTGCGGGTGAGATTGCCGCAGTAGATCTGGAAGGCTACGGCATGGTCGAGCGCGTGGCCGATCTGCTTGGCATCTTGGCCTCCCTGAACCTGGCGCTATTTGCTTTCAATATGATTCCGCTGCTGCCGCTAGATGGTGGGCACATTGCCGGGGCGCTGTGGGAGGGTTTGCGCCGCACCGTGGCGCGGGTGCGCCGGCGGCCCGACCCCGGCCCAGTTGACGTGGCCAAGGCGATGCCGCTGGCCTATGCAGTTTTCGCAGTTGTGGCCGTGATGAGCGTGTTGCTGATCTATGCCGATATCGTAAAACCCATCACGCTGTCTGGATAGGAAAATCACGCCCCGCACCGCGGGGAACTGCGGGGAACTGCGCGTATCGGCGGGAAGGAACTTGGCACCCAGGCGGGACGGAAAACGTAATTTTTGTTGTTAGCAGCAGGTGATATGGGAACATCTTCAGCGAGAGGGGATAATTAAGCCCGTGAGTAACTCGGTTTCCTTAGGTATGCCAAAACTGCCGGACCCCGTATTGGCTCCGCGGCGTAAGACGCGGCAGATAAAGGTCGGCTCGGTGCTGGTCGGTTCCGACCACCCGGTTTCTGTGCAATCAATGACGACGACACAGACAACCGATATTGACGCCACGCTGCAACAAATTGCGGAATTAACAGCTGCCGGCTGCGAGATTGTGCGCGTGGCAGTGCCAACGCAAGACGATGCCAACGCGCTGCCGGTAATAGCACAAAAATCACAAATCCCGGTGATCGCCGACATTCATTTTCAACCCAAGTACGTTTACGCCGCAATTGACGCCGGTTGTGCTGCGGTGCGCGTCAACCCCGGGAACATTCGCAAATTTGATGATCAGGTCAAAGAGATCGCCGCTGCCGCCAGCGCAAACGGCACCTCGATTCGCATCGGCGTCAACGCCGGATCGCTGGATAAGCGGTTTATGGAAAAGTACGGCAAGGCCACGCCGGAGGCGCTGGTTGATTCAGCCGTGTGGGAGGCCTCGCTTTTTGAAGAACATGACTTCCACGATTTCAAAATTTCGGTAAAGCACCACGACCCGGTGGTTATGGTGCAGGCCTATGAACTCCTGGCCGAAAAAGGCGATTGGCCCCTGCACCTGGGAGTAACTGAAGCTGGCCCGGCTTTCCAGGGCACCATCAAATCCGCAACTGCCTTCGGCACCCTGCTGGCCGAGGGCATCGGGGACACAATTCGAGTTTCGCTCTCCGCCCCGCCGGTGGAAGAAGTTAAGGTCGGATTGCAAATTCTGCAGTCTCTTAACCTGCGGGAACGCAAGCTAGAAATTGTTTCTTGCCCCTCGTGCGGCCGCGCCCAGGTTGACGTTTACACGCTCGCTGACCGGGTAACCGCCGGCCTGGAGGGCCTCGACGTGCCGCTGCGTGTTGCCGTGATGGGCTGCGTTGTAAACGGTCCGGGTGAGGCGCGAGAAGCGGATTTGGGCGTTGCTTCCGGTAACGGCAAAGGGCAAATATTCGTCAAGGGCGAGGTCATTAAGACCGTGCCCGAGGCGGAAATTGTTGAAACGCTCATCCAAGAGGCGCTGCGCATTTCTGACGAAATGGGACACGTCCCGGGCGAGGGGCCAACGGTTTCTGTCGGCTAGCAGGAGGCTTGCCCGGTTTGCTCGGGCGTTAAATTTCGCCACGGGGCCGCTAAACCAGGCACAATGAACTGTTGTGACGAGCACACTGTGGCGCCGTAGCCGAACACCGGTGCGTTTCTTAGGTCGGGCGGACCTAACCGAGGCGCTTGAGCTGTGCGCGCGCAATCCGGTGGACTCGGTCTTGGCCGCCGCTCGTTTCATCGAACTGGCCGCCGTTCGCGGGAATAATCTGGAGAGTTGGGGCTGGCCGCGCAACGGCCCGCTCCAAGCCATTTGCTGGGCGGGCGCCAATGTCGTGCCGGTCCTAGCTCCCGACCTGCCCCCGGCTGCGGCCCATCGCGCCTTAGCCGCTTTTGCCGCCCAGGCAATTCAAACAAAAAATAGCAGCTCTTCCCTCGTGGGGGAGCGCCGCGCGGTGATGGAAATGTGGAAACACATTTCTTCCACGCGCGCTGCCCGTGAAGTGCGCGATAACCAACCGTCAATGATTTTGGACGCCGCCCCGCACGTGGGTGCCAACCCGCAAGTACGCGTTAGCCAACCCGAGGATTTTGACGTCGTTTTTCCCGCTTGCGTGGCAATGTTCACCGAGGAGGTGGGCTACTCCCCGCTGGGTGGCGATGGGGGTATTTCCTATGCCGCTCGGGTCCGTTACCTAATTGCCCAGGGCCGTTCCTATATACACACCGAGCCCGATGAGGACGGCGAGCCGGAAGTTGTCTTTAAGGCCGAGGTGGGGGCGCTGACCCGCCAGGTTGCCCAAATTCAAGGCGTGTGGGTTGCGCCGAAGTACCGGGGCGAGGGCCGGTCTATCTCGGGAATGGCCGCGGTGGTCGAACTCGTGCGCAGCGCGCATGCCCCGCTCGTTTCCCTTTACGTAAACGACTTTAATGAAACTGCCCTGCGCACCTATCGAAAAGTCGGCTTCCGCCAGGTCGGCTCCTACGCCACGATCCTGTTTTAACCGCCGATTACGAACGGCTGTTTTAAGGTCGCTACGCTTAGCACCATGCTTCTTCGGATGTCCCGCCTTTTTTTGCGCACACTGCGCGAAGACCCCTCAGATGCGGAATTAACAAGCCACAAACTGCTCATTCGGGCCGGCTATATTCGCCGTACCGCTCCGGGTATTTACTCCTGGTTGCCACTGGGACTGCGGGTGCTGCGCAAAATTGAAGCGATTTTGCGCCAGGAGATGGAGGCAGCAGGGGCGCAAGAAGTGCATTTCCCGGCGCTGCTGCCCGCTGAGCCGTATCAGGAAAGCGGGAGGTGGGACGAATACGGGCCGCTACTGTTCCGCTTACAAGATCGGAAAAAGGGCGACTACTTACTTGCCCCAACCCATGAGGAGATGTTTACGCTCCTGGTCAAAGACCTGTATTCCTCTTATAAAGATCTACCGCTGACGCTGTATCAAATTCAGACGAAATACCGCGATGAAGCTCGTCCGCGCGCCGGCCTGCTGCGGGGGCGGGAGTTCGTCATGAAGGACGCTTACTCCTTTGACATCGATGCGGCGGGACTTGCCGAATCCTATGAAGCCCAGCGCGCGGCCTACACCCGCTTCTTTGAGCGGCTGGGCTTGGAATACGTCATCGTTTCGGCGGTATCGGGTGCGATGGGCGGCTCGCGCAGTGAGGAGTTCCTCAATCCCAGTCCGGTGGGCGAGGATGAATTCGTGCGCTCCCCGGGCGGCTACGCGGCCAATGTGGAGGCCGTCACCACACCGGCCCCACCCGAAATAATTTGGGACGACGACACTCCCCTTTGGGACATCGTCCCCACCCCGGGCGCGGGGACTATAGCCGATCTAATCGAGTTGGCGAACGAAGCCTTCCCGCGTGCCGATCGCCGCTGGGAGGCTGCCGATACGTTAAAGAACGTGGTTTTGGTCGCGGTGCAACCATCGGGCCAGCGAGAAGTTTTTGTGGTTGGTTTGCCCGGTGACCGCGAGGTAGACCTGAAACGGTTGGGCGCCCAAATGGAACCAGCCGAGGTGGAACCCGCAGGCGCTGCTGATTTAGAGAAGCATCCTGAGCTTGTCCCCGGATACATCGGACCGGGCGTATTGGGTCCGAATTCGGCTGCCGAAGACGCGGTGCGCTATCTCGTTGATCCCCGTGTGGTCTCCGGTACTTCCTGGATCACCGGCGCCAATGAACCCGATAAACACGTGGTGGGCCTGGTGGCCGGTCGAGACTTCACTCATGACGGATTTATCGAATGCGCCGAAGTCCGCGCGGGGGATCCGGCACCGGATGGTTCCGGCCCCCTCGAGATTGCGCGCGGCATTGAAATTGGGCACATCTTCCAACTGGGCACCCGCTACGCCGAAGTTTTGGGCCTTTCCGTATTGGATGAAAATGGAAAGGCTCGCACCGTCACAATGGGCTCATACGGCGTGGGCGTCTCGCGGGTATTAGCCGCCATTGCTGAAAGCAACAACGACGACAGCGGCCTAGTGTGGCCGGTGCAGGTGGCTCCGGCCCAGGTGCACCTGGTGGCAACCGGCAAAGACGAGGCCGTCTATACCAAGGCGGAAGAATTGGCGGCTACCTGGACGGAAGCCGGCATTGAAGTAATCTTTGATGACCGCAAGAAGGTTTCGCCGGGCGTTAAATTTGCCGATGCTGAACTGCTAGGGATGCCCGTGATTGTGATCGTGGGCCGCGGGCTAGCAAAGGGACTTATCGAAGTGCGCGATCGTCGCAGTGGCCAGCGTGCGGAAATTCCCGAAAGCCAAGTTCTGGCGCACGTCGAAGAACTCTTAGGCCAGTAATTGCGCCGGGCACTTTTGCGTCGGGCGCTCTAGCAGCCTGGGTTGGACCCTTGGGCTTAATTACTGGGCATGTTCGCGCAAGCCCGGCATATTTGCTGCGACCACTGCGAAGCGCTCATTATCTGCGCGCATTTCCATCAGTTCCACCACGGCGGTCGGGCGCTGATCCGCCGGGAGTGAATAGATGAGGTCTCCCAAAGTGAAGTTAATTTCCGCCAAGCTAGCGCGCACTTCATCGCGCAGCGCTTCGACATCATCGGCAAACTCGCCCGATAACTTAGGCGAGCTATAACTCACAAGCCGCGGGTCGTCGTCCCCACCTGCAACACCGAGCGCCCGCGCCCACTGGTCGGCCCGATCTCGAAAGGCAAGGGCCTGTTTGCGCAGCGCATCTTGGTTCTCAGAACTGCGCGCTGCGGTGATTTCTAACAGGTATCCCACCCGATCAAAAGCCCCGATGACCGAAATCCAGTCGGTAGCGGGATCATTCAGATCCACAAGCCGTGGGATTGCCGCCCAAGCGGATTCCTGGGGTGTTACCGCACCCGCATCAGCGGCTGCCTGTTCGCTATCGGAATCGGCTGCGGGCACCATAATCGCAATATCTGTGTCCCACGAGTTCAATGCCACCGCAATCGAGCCCAGTAATCGTTCCAGCTGCCCCTCAGCTTCGGTGGTGGCCTTAGTTAGATCCAAAGCGGTTGTACCAATAGCCGCCCGCAGCGCGCGCGGGGTAACGGAACTGGGACCTTGCTCCGCTGCAGCTTCGGCCCCTAAAAGCTCGAGATGGAGATCTGTTTGTACACCAATATCTCCCAGCAGCGTCTTAAACTCGCCCGGGTCATCGACCTGGACCGAATTTTCATCGGCTT
>DAHVRJ010000091.1:0-4599 GCA_027322505.1 Demequinaceae bacterium | reverse complement strand
TGCGCAACATTATTGAGGGCAAGCAAACTATGTCGGTCTTCAAGGACACCCGCGCATTGGCCAAGCAGGCCGTAAATATGGTCGATGCCCTCTTGAAGGGCACCGAACCTGAAGTGAACGACACCGAAACTTATGACAACGGGGTAAAGGTTGTTCCTTCGTACCTGCTAGTTCCCTACGAAGTAGACGCCGACAACTACGAGGAACTACTCATCGAGTCCGGCTACTACGAAGAAGAAGATATTTCTTAAGCAGCACCGCCGGTGGGTGCTGGCGCATTCAGCGCCCACCGCTTGCATTTTGGAACGCTAATGATCAGGTTCACGCCCTTTGGTGCCAGTTGATTTAGTAGGGTGATAATTTCGCATCAGCCCCACTGGCGGGGCCAAAGCCAATCCAACTTGTGTTTGATGTTTGTAACGCGCTCCTGTTGTGCTGCGTAGTCAAACGAATGGGAGTGCATTGTGACCAGTGAAGTCGAGTCCTCGCGCCGCGCGAGCATCTACGATGTCGCGCGTGAGGCCGGCGTGTCTCATATGACCGTGTCGAGAGTGCTCAACGACCACCCAAATATTCGCGAAGCGACTAAAAAACGGGTGTTAGAGGCGATTAAAGTCACGAACTACACGCCCAGTTCGATTGCGCGCGCACTCGCCACCCAAAAGGCCATGCGCATCGGAGTCTTGGTTGATAGCCCCGTGCAATATGGGCCCAACTCGACACTGCGGGCCCTTGAAAGCGCCGCACGCCAGCACGGGTACGTGATTAGTTCGGTCTCCTTCTCCGCTCCGGGTGACGGTGAGGAAGTTGAAGATGGGATCGCGGAACTTGTAACGCAGGGAATCGACGCCATTTGTGTGATTGCTCCCCGGTTATCGTCCCTCGATAAGGTTCGTCGCAAAGCACCCGGACTGCCAACGGTTATCGTTCAATCCGAACCCGCGACTGAAATGCACACCGTGTCGGTCGATCAGCGTTCCGGCGCTGAATCCGCTGTAAAGCACTTGATCGAACTGGGCCACACCTCGATACTTCATCTGGCCGGCCCCATGGACTGGCACGACAGTCGCGTCCGGGCGCAAGCCTTCCAGGAGACTTTAGAAGCAGCGGGTCTGGTGAGCGCGCCGCCGATTATTGGAGACTGGTCTTCAGATTCTGGCTATGACGTGGGCAAGAGCGCGGATCTGGGTGACGCAACGGCCATATTTGCCTCCAATGACCAGATGGCACTGGGTTTGATTCACGGTTTACAAGAGCGCGGCCTAAAAGTTCCGGACGATATGAGCATCGTCGGCTTCGATGATTTGCCCGATGCGCGCCACTTCTTACCACCATTGACCACGATCCGCCAGAACTTCTCGGACCTGGGGATTCAGGTAATCGAGCTGCTCGTTCGGGCGATCGAGGGGGGCGTTTCTCCCTATGCGCGTGAGTTGATTGAGCCGAAGTTGATGATCCGGCTTTCCACGGGGGCGCCCCCGAAAACCCCCCGGGCTGGAGCGCTTGCACAGGCTGGGCGCTAGGGCTTCGTGAAGATTGCTCGGGCGTATTAGGTGGGGCGCCGGGCGTACCCCCTGCGGCGGCTTTGATATAAAAGAGCCGTCAGCCCGAGTTAGCGGTAACAATTCTATAACGCGGCTTGCTTTATAGGATGTTAGCGCTCACACTATTAGGAATAGTCGCGGCGGTAAAAAACTGCACTTTGCATAACATCCAGCGACTCAACGACGAGAGGTAGGAACACATGAAGTTTTTACGTGGCGTGACGGGAGTGGCCAGCGTTGCAGCGCTGGCTTTGGGTCTTGCCGCTTGTGGCGGAGGAGATTCGAACGGTGGCAATGACGCCGACGCCGGAGGTTCGGGCGACGGTGACCTGACAACGATTGGCTTCGTTGCGGTAGGTCCAGAAGGCGCATGGCGTCAGGCGAATGAGACCAACATTCAAGAGACCTTCACCGAGGACGAGGGCTTCGACTTGAAGTTCGCTCCCGCTGCAAACATGGACCAGAAGTCTCAGATCGATGCCTTCACATCTTTTGTTGACCAGGAAGTCGATTTGATCCTGCTGTCGGCAACGGAAGGGTCGGGCTGGGAGTCTTCGCTTGAGCTGGCTCAGGAAGCCGAAATTCCAGTCATCTTAATTGACCGTGGTATCGAGCCGGATAACACCGATCTTTACGTAACCCGTATTGCCCCGGACAACATTGAGGTAGCAACCTCGGTTGCCGAGTGGGCAGCCGAAACCTTCCCCGATGGCGCTAACTACGTCACCCTCGAGGGCCCGGCAGGCGTTTCGGTCGTAAACGAGCGGAACGAAGGCTTTGACGCATTCATGGAAGATCATCCTGAGTTCGAACAGGTAGATGCCCAGACTGCGAACTGGTCCACCGAAGAGGCCAAGAGCGTGTTCGAAACCATGCTCAAGGCTAATAACAACGACATCCAGTTCGTCTTCGCGCAGAATGACGAAATGGGTCTCGGAGCAGCTCAGGCCGCTGAAGAAGCTGGCCTAGAGCCAGGCGAAGACGTTAAGATCGCCACAATCGACGGTACCGAAAATGCGCTGAAGGCACTGGCTGATGGCCAACTGAGCTTCGTTGCAGAGTACAACCCCATCTTCGATGAGGTCGCCCTCGATGTTGTGAACAAGACGCTCGCTGGCGAATCAGTAGAGTCCTACATCATTGTTCCAAGCGAAACGTTTGACTCTCCTGAAGCCGCAGAAGAGGCACTCCCTGACCGTGCTTTCTAAACTCGGCTAGCAAACGGTGTAGAAAAAGAGGTGGCGCTGGCGTAAAGATCAGCGCCACCTCTGCACCGTATTCAAAGAGGAAGTTAACTGATGACCAAACATCCCATTGTCGAGATGCGCGACATCACCGTGGAGTTTCCCGGCGTCAAGGCCCTCGACAACGTCAAGTTCCGACTCTTTCCCGGTGAAGTGCATTCACTTATGGGGGAAAACGGGGCCGGAAAATCCACCCTGATTAAGGCACTTACCGGTGTATATCAGGTGGACGGTGGCGAGATTTATGTCGCCGACAAAGAACGTCATTTTAAGAACACCAGTGACGCACAAGATGCGGGTGTGTCGACGGTGTATCAAGAAATCAACCTATGCACGAACCTGAGCATTGGCGAGAACGTCATGCTCGGCAACGAAGTGCGCGGTGCATTCGGTATCAATTGGTCAGAAACGCACCGGCAGGCTAAGAAGGCGCTAGAGCAGCTCGATCTAGGGCATCTAGATACGAAGCGGCCCCTAAGCACGCTGTCAATTGCTCTACAGCAGTTAATTGCGATTAGTCGCGCTCTCGTAACTGATGTGAAAGTTTTAATTTTAGACGAGCCGACCTCAAGTCTGGACAACGCCGAAGTCGAGCAACTCTTTGGTGTTATTCGACAGTTACGCGATGAGGGAGTAGCGATCCTATTTGTTTCGCACTTCCTGGATCAGATTTATGAAATTAGTGACCGTCTCACGGTCTTGCGCAACGGGCAATACATCGGTGAATACCTGATTGATGACCTCAGTCGCGCGGAATTGATTTCCAAGATGATCGGCAAGGAAATGGCCGCCTTGGAAGCCTTGGAATCCGAAGCAACGCACACAAAACGTGACCGCTCAGTTGAACCGGTCTTAGCGGCGACGGATGTTTCCCGCCGCGGCGGTATCCAGAAAACTTCAGTCGAACTTTTTGAGGGTGAGGTTGTCGGTTTTGCTGGTTTGCTGGGATCGGGACGCACCGAGCTGGCGCGTTTACTTTACGGCGCGGATAAAACCGAGACCGGCCAGATTCGGTACCAGGGCAAGAAGGTTGAGCTGAAAGATCCGGTCTCTGGGTTAATGAACCACATCGCGTACTCAACTGAGAACCGGCGTGATGAGGGAATCGTTGGCGACCTGACGGTGCGGGAGAACATGATTCTGGCAGCGCAGGCGAAGCGGGGATGGGCAAAGCCGCTTTCTCGAAAAGAACAAAATGAAATCGTGGACCGATACATGGGCGCCCTTAATGTTCGCCCACCGGATCCCGAGCGTCCCATCAAGAACCTATCGGGCGGTAATCAGCAAAAAGTGCTTTTAGCGCGTTGGCTGGCCACCGAGCCAGATCTTTTAATCCTGGATGAACCAACCCGTGGTATTGACGTTGGAGCAAAAGCAGAGATTCAAGAAAGCGTCACCGATCTGGCTAAGGAAGGCGTGACGGTAATCTTCATCTCTTCTGAGCTTGATGAGGTTGTCCGTCTTTCGGAACGGATCGTCGTTTTGAAAGACCAGGAGAAGATCGGCGAGATTGTCAACGGGCCCGGCGTTAGCGCCCAGGACATCGTTGACTTAATCGCGAGCGACTCTGTTGAAGAAAGTCGAGAAGCTACCGGTGAACTTGCTGAGGGGGTCGAGGCGTGAAGACCTCCAACAGAACAAATAAATTAAAGGCGCTTATCCAGCAGACCTATATGTGGGGCGTCTTCGCAATTATTGCCCTGCTAATTATTAACTTGATCAAAGATCCCGGATACCTTTCGATATCCATCGGAAGCAACGGGCATCTAGTAGGAAACCTCATCGATATCCTGCGTTCTTCAGCGCCGATT
>DAHVRJ010000083.1:0-11001 GCA_027322505.1 Demequinaceae bacterium | reverse complement strand
GATGACGTACCCACCCCGCTTGTGACCTTTGCAGCGCCCCATACAGATTCGGCCTATTCGATCATCGTCACCTCCTCTCATAATCCCCCCGAGTGGAACGGGATGAAAGTATTCCGCAAAGACGGCTCCCTGCCGCTCGATGAGGAAACGGACCGTTTTCAAAACGAAGCCAATGAGCTGGCAGCTGGCGAAGTCATCACGCTCGACATCGAAAAAGCGCGGCAGGCCGGAGTTGTTGTTGATCAGGCGCTTACCGACCCATACATCGATGCGATCGAAGAAATCATCGATGTTGAAGCCGTACGCGGATCCGGGCTGGAGGTCGTGGTGGATGCGATGTATGGAACTTCCGAGCTGACGCTGGGGACGATTCTTTCTGACATGCGTGTTCCAGCCGAGTTCATGCACTCCGATCACAACCCGTTATTTGGCGGTGTTGCGCCCGCCCCCGATGTGGAGCGGATGAGCGCGTTAATTGGAAAGATTAAGAGCGGCGAGGGGCGCTACTCCCTGGGCATGGCCACGGATGGCGACTCCGACCGCATCGGCATTGTTGATGAGCGCGGGAACTACGTGCAAACCAATGATCTATTACTGCTTGTTTACTGGTATTTGCACGAGGTACGCGGTGAAGTGGGGGGAGTAGTGCGCAATGTCTCCACCACGCACATGCTCGACCGCCTCGCCCGCCACTTCGGCGAGGAATATCGCGAGTGCCGAGTTGGATTTAAATACGTCACGGCGGCAATGGATGAGATTGGCGCCATATTGGGCGGAGAGTCTTCGGGGGGATTGACCGTGCGCGGCTGGATCCTAGGCAAAGACGGCATATTCGCCTGCGCGCTCGTGGTAGAAATGCTCGCCCGCACCGGCAAGACCATCACCGAGTTGCTCGATAAGATTTACGGGATCACCGGCCAGCTCTTCACGGTAGAGGATTCGGTTCCGGCCACCCCCGACATGCGCGTGGCGGTCCCACGGCGCTTGGCGGAAGCGCCGTTGGAAAAAATCGGCCCCTATCGCGTCGATCGGATTTCCTATCAGGACGGCACCAAGTTCTACCTCGAAGACGATAATTGGGCGCTGCTGCGGTTCTCCGGCACCGAGCCCGTATTGCGCTTATCGGCGGAGGCCGATTCGCCGGAAAAGGCGGAAGAACTGGCGCAGTGGCTGCGCGGATTTGTAACTGCCTAACGCCAATAGTGACGCTGTGCTAGTTACCGCCTAATGACGCTGTGCTAGTTACCGCCGCGGCTTAGCGCTCCCAAAACGTCGTGGTTTAACTGCGAGATCATGTCCAGGGGGATCCCCACTGGGCAGACCGCGGTGCATTCCCCAATTTGGGTGCAGCCGCCAAAACCTTCTTCATCATGCTGATGCAGCATGTTTAGCGCGCGTTCATCGCGCTCGGGCTGACCCTGCGGTAGGGAAGCGAGGTGAGTGATTTTAGCGCCCAAAAATAGGCTCGCCGACCCGTTGGGGCACGCTGCAACACAGGCCCCGCAGCCAATGCAGGTCGCGGCGTCAAACGCCCGATCGGCATCAGTCTTGGCCACCGGCGTGGCGTGGGCTTCCGGCGCAGTACCGGTGGGAGCCGTGATGTAGCCACCGGCTTGGATGATCCGGTCAAATGAGCTGCGTTCAACAACCAGGTCTTTAAGAACCGTAAAGGGTTGGGCCCGCCAGGGTTCGACCTCGATGACGTCCCCGTCATTGAAGCTGCGCATTTGCAACTGACAGGTGGTTGTGAGCCCTTCCGGGCCGTGGGCGAGGCCGTTAATGACAAGGCCGCATGCTCCACAGATACCTTCCCGGCAGTCTGAATCGAACGCGATCGGGTCCTCGCCGTCTAAGGTGAGGCGTTCATTTAATACGTCCAGCATTTCGAGGAACGACATATCCGGAGAAATATCGTCCAGCTGGTACGAGACCATCTGGCCCTTTGCATCTGAGTTTTTTTGGCGCCATACGCGCAGTGTGATTTTCACTTATAACTCCGCTGCTTCATCTCGACGTAGTCGTATTCGAGGTCTTCCTTATGGAGGATCGGCTTGCCATCCTCACCACCCCAACCCCACGCGGCCACATAGGCGTAATTCTCATCGTCCCGCAGTGCCTCATGGTCTTCTGTTTGACTTTCGGACCGGAAGTGGCCGCCGCATGACTCGTTGCGGTGGAGGGCATCGATGCACATCAATTCCCCCAGTTCGAAGAAGTCGGCAACGCGCCCGGCCCGCTCAAGGGTTTGATTCAGTTCCTCGTTTTCCCCGGTGACCTTCACACTGGTCCAAAACTCCGCGCGCAGATCCCGAATCAGTCCAATTGCCTTCTTCAGGCCTTCGGCGTTGCGTTCCATTCCACAGTATTCCCACAGGATTTTGCCCAGTTCCCGGTGGAAGGAATCTACTGTGCGGTTTCCGTTGATCGATAGGAGTTTGTCGATTCGTTGTTGGACCGCTTCTTGGGCGGCAGCGGCCTGCGGGTTCGATTCGTCAACCTCCTCAAATGGACCATCAGCTAGGTAGTCATTGATCGTGTTGGGAAGAACAAAGTAGCCGTCAGCTAGCCCCTGCATCAGTGCCGAAGCTCCCAGCCGGTTTGCGCCGTGATCGGAAAAGTTTGCTTCACCGATCACGAACAGCCCCGGAATTGTGGCTTGCAGATCATAGTCGACCCATAGCCCGCCCATGGTGTAGTGGACGGCCGGGAAGATCCGCATCGGAACCTCATAGGGGTTCTCGTCGGTGATCTTTTGATACATGTCAAAGAGGTTGCCGTACTTGGCTTTGACCGCCTGGCGGCCCATGCGGCGGATCGCATCGGCGAAGTCGAGATACACGCCCATGCCACCCGGCCCCACGCCGCGGCCCTCATCGCACACTTCTTTGGCAGCCCGCGATGCCACATCGCGCGGAACAAGGTTCCCGAACGCCGGATAACGCCGCTCTAGGTAGTAGTCGCGGTCTTCCTCCGGAATTTCGCGCGGGTCGCGTTTATCGCCAAGTTCTTTCGGTACCCAGATGCGCCCGTCATTTCGCAGCGATTCACTCATCAAAGTGAGTTTTGATTGATGCTCGCCGGAGACGGGGATGCAGGTGGGATGAATTTGGGTAAAGCATGGGTTGGCGAACAATGCCCCCTTGCGGTGTGCGCGCCAGGTGGCCGTGACGTTGCACCCCATGGCATTGGTCGATAGGAAGTAGGCGTTTCCGTAGCCGCCCGTGGCGAGAACCACCGCGTCTGCGAAGTGGGTGCTGATCTCGCCGGTAACCATATTGCGCACCACGATGCCGCGAGCTCTGTCATCTACGACAACTAGTTCGAGCATTTCGTGGCGGGTATAGGTTTCCACATTGCCGGCAGCAATTTGACGCTCTAAGGCTTGGTAGGCACCCAAAAGCAACTGTTGCCCGGTCTGCCCCCGGGCATAGAAGGTACGCGAAACCTGCACGCCACCAAAAGAGCGGTTGTCTAGCAGGCCGCCGTATTCACGTGCAAAGGGAACGCCTTGAGCCACGCACTGGTCAATGATTTCCACGCTGACCTGTGACAGGCGGTAGACGTTTGACTCGCGAGAACGATAGTCCCCGCCCTTGACCGTGTCGTAAAAGAGGCGGTGAATACTGTCGCCGTCATTGCGATAGTTTTTCGCGGCGTTGATACCACCTTGCGCTGCAATGGAGTGCGCCCGCCGCGGACTGTCTTGGTAGCAGTAGTTCAAAACGTGGTAGCCGGCTTCGCCCAGCGTGGCGGCTGCCGAGGCGCCTGCCAGTCCGGTGCCCACGACAATTACCGATAATTTGCGGCGGTTGGCCGGATTAACCAGCCGGGCTTCAAAGCGTCGGGTGTCCCACTGCTCGCTGATCGGGCCCGCGGGTGCCTTCGTGTCAGCGATCGGTTCGCCGACGGTGAACAACTCAGTCATTTATGAAACCCATCCAAAGAGAACAGCTACCGGCGGCACAAGAAAACCGACAGTAATAACGAGCGCAATGATTATTGCGAAAATATTGAGATTGCGACGGCGCTGCGGGCTCTTATTGGCCCCTAGGGACGCAAAAGCCGCCCACATGCCGTGGCGCAGGTGAAATCCCAGCGCGAGCAGCGCGATCGCGTAGCTGAGAACAACCCACCAGATTTCGAACCCATTGACTGTGCGCACATATGGGCTTTCTGAGGCGCCGCCCGGTGCAATGACATTTACGGTCAAGTGCAGCAGGTGGTAAATGACGAACAACGCAATAACGATGCCGCCCCACCGCAGTGTGAAGGAGGCGTAAGTGCGTTGCGCACCGCGCCGCGCGGCAGAAGAGTGGTAGCGCCCGCTGCCCTTACCACCAGTTGCAACGCGGGCCCGGCGCCACAGAATGACTGCGGCAGTGATGTGTATCAGGACGCTGGCCAGCAAGACGATGCGCATAATCCAAAGCGCACCCCCGTGCGGCAGGATCGGTTCGCCTAGCGTCCGCAGGCTAGCGGAATAAACATCGAACGCGGCTTGGCCCTCGAAAATTTTCAAGTTTCCGTACATATGCGCGATGAGAAACAAAACCAGAATGAATCCGGTCACGGCCATCGCGGCTTTTAGCGCCACGCTGGACCGCAACATCGCCGTTCGTCTTTGAGTCAGATTGCTGGTCGCCACGCCCTACACCTTAGTGGGCGATGTGGGCGTTTGGTGATGGGGTGTCTTATCGTGTCGAGGTGGACAGTTTGAAGTTAATAGATTCCTGGCCGGTCACTACCGCCGGCGCGGCGGTCATCGGAGCCGGCGGAAACGTATTGGGCCAACGCGGCGAAGTGCACAATCCTTTCGCACTGGCTTCCATCTCAAAACTGATTTCCGCCTATGGTGCGCTGATTGCGATTGAAGAAGAGGCCGTCACCTTAGACACACCGGTTGCCGTAACCGGGGCGCGGGTACGGCACTTGCTGAGCCACACCTCCGGAGTGGCTTTCGAAAGCCTGACCAAGGTCGCCGAGCCGGGGGAGCGACGCATCTATTCCAACGCCGGATTTGAACTACTGGCCGAAACGATTACTGCCGCCACCGAAATCCCCTTCGCCCAATACATCCACGAGGCACTTACCCAACCCCTGGGCATGAGAACAATCGACACCAACGGCGCAGCGGCGGGCATGTCCGCATCAGTCACCGACGTGATTCAGTTTGCGATCGAACTGCAAAATCCCACTCTTTTGCACCCCAGTACTCTCAGTGCCGCTACCGAGCCCGTTTTCCCGACTGTGGACGGCGTCCTGCCGGGCTTTGGCGTGCAACGTCCCAATCCGTGGGGCTTAGGTTTCGAAATCCGGGGGGCGAAGTCCCCGCACTGGACCGGTTCTAATAACAGCCCTGACACCTTCGGCCATTTCGGCCAATCCGGCACATTTTTGTGGGTGGATCCGCACGCTCAAATCGCAGTTATCGCGCTCACCGACCGGAATTTCGGTAAATGGGCGGCCGAGGTGTGGCCCCGTTTCAGTGATGCCGTCTTGGCGGAGGTCGCCGCGCAATAGCAGTCCCGATCGGTTTGCAAAAACAAACCCGTTGGATCTGATAAACGGGCTCGTTCGGTTTGGAAAACAGGCCCGATCTGCTTGGGAAACGTGAGCGCCACCCCCTCTCAGTCGCTGACATCCCACCCGGGTGCTAACGTGAAAAACCCGGGCATGTCGCCGGTTGGGGACGAAGAAGTCAACAACTGAAGGAGTGGGACATGTCGGTTAATAGTTTCGCCGCGCGCGACCTCTTGCAGGTTAATGGTCAATCCTACGAATATTTTCGATTGGACCGGGTGCCCGGATCAGAGCGATTGCCCTTCAGTACAAAAATCCTGCTCGAAAACTTGCTGCGCTACGAAGATGGACATCTCGTAACCAAAGAACACGTTAATGCGGTCGTGGAACACGGTGGCAAACCCGCCACCTCCCAGGAAATCCAGTTCCGCCCCGCTCGGGTGCTACTGCAAGACTTCACCGGGGTTCCCTGCGTGGTGGACCTGGTCGCCATGCGCAACGCGATGGCCGATTTCGGGGGAGATCCACAAAAAATTAATCCCCTGATTCCGGGGGAACTGGTTATTGACCATTCCGTCATCGCCGATGCTTTTGGTACCCCCGCCGCTTTCGACTTTAATGCGGAGCGCGAATTCGAGCGCAACCAAGAGCGCTACCAATTACTACGCTGGGCACAACAGGCTTTCGATGACTTCGTTGTGGTTCCGCCCGATACTGGCATTTGCCACCAGGTGAATCTGGAGCATTTAGCCCGCACTGTTTATACCCGGGAAGTACCCGGCGAAAATGGCCAGACGGTACTGCAGGCCTATCCAGACACGCTGGTGGGCACCGACTCGCACACCCCCATGATTAATGGCCTGGGCGTCCTGGGTTGGGGAGTGGGGGGAATCGAGGCGGAAGCCGCCATGCTCGGTCAGCCCATGTCGATGCTCATACCTGAAGTCATTGGATTGCGCCTTACAGGTGAATTGCCCGAGGGAACGACGGCCACCGACCTGGTTCTAACCGTTGCTGAATTGCTACGGCAGACGGGCGTTGTCGGCAAGTTTGTGGAGTTTTTTGGCCCCGGAGTAAGTGAGGTGCCGCTGGCAAATCGTGCCACGCTGGGCAATATGAGCCCCGAATACGGCTCTACTGTTTCTATCTTCCCGATTGACGATGAGACGCTCAATTATCTGCGCCTGACGGGACGAACAGAGGAACAGATCGCCCTCGTGGAGGCCTATGCAAAGGCGCAGAGCCTGTGGCATGACCCCGACCGGGTGCCGGAGTTTTCGCAGATCGTTGAGCTTGATCTATCGCAAGTCGAACCCTCAATTGCGGGGCCAAAACGTCCCCAAGATCGCATCCCCCTGCGGTACGCCAACCAGGTGGTCGGCGAAATCATTCGGGACGGATCACTGGCACCGGCTGATTTGATTGGCGTCGACGAGGCATCGGCCTACTCCTTCCCCGCCTCAGATCCGATTTCTCCCAGCACGAACGCCAGATCACAAGAGCCCATTGACCGCAGTATGCCGTCCATAAACACCTCCCGAACCGGCGGAGAATTAAGTTGGCCCGAACATCCGGTCGAGACCAGCATTGACGGTGAGGACGTACTTATCGATAACGGACACGTCGTAATTGCTGCTATTACCTCGTGCACTAACACCTCCAACCCGGAAGTCATGCTCGGAGCTGGTCTATTGGCCAAGCGGGCCGTTGAGCACGGGCTGACCGTGCCGCCCTGGGTGAAGACCTCGCTAGCGCCCGGGTCGCGCGTGGTCACCGACTACTTTGAAAAGGCGGGGTTGACGCCGTATTTGGAGAAACTTGGTTTTCACCTAGTTGGCTATGGCTGCACCACCTGTATTGGAAACTCCGGACCGCTTATCCCGCAGGTGAGTCAGGCGATTTCGGACGGCGACCTGGCGGCTTGCTCAGTGCTGTCCGGTAACCGGAACTTCGAGGGACGAATTCACCCGGAAACCCAGCTCAATTTTCTCATGTCGCCACCGCTGGTCATCGCTTACGCGCTTACCGGAACGATGCGCGCCAATATTTTCGAAGATCCGCTGGGATTCAGCACCGATGGCCAGCCGGTGTTCCTAAAGGACATTTGGCCCTCATCGGCGGAAATTCAGGAGCTGATCGGTGAATTTGTGCAAGCCGACATGTTCACCACTGGCTATGAGGATCTGTACGCCGGCGATGAGCGCTGGCGCAGCTTGCCAGTACCAGACGCCGAAATTTATGCCTGGGAAGAAGACTCCACCTATATTCGCCGCCCGAGTTTCTTTGACGACATGCCAAGGGAGCCCCGCCCGCTCACTGACATTGAAGACGCCCGAGTTTTGGCGCTGCTGGGGGATTCGGTCACAACAGACCACATATCGCCCGCGGGTGCGATTCGACGCGATTCACCAGCGGGCCAGTACCTAATTTCCCACGGTGTCGAGCCGCGCGATTTCAACTCTTATGGCTCCCGACGTGGCAACCACGAGGTAATGATCCGCGGAACCTTCGCCAATATTCGGCTTCGGAACTTGCTGGTGCCCGGCGTCGAGGGTGGAGTAACTCGCCACATACCCTCGGGCGAACAAATGAGCATCTTCGATGCAGCCCAGCGCTATGGCGAAGAGGGCACAGATCTGCTGGTATTCGCCGGTTCGGAATACGGTTCCGGATCGTCCCGTGACTGGGCAGCAAAAGGCACATATCTGCTCGGGGTGCGGGCGGTCATAGCGACCTCGTTTGAGCGAATTCACCGTTCAAATCTCATCGGAATGGGTGTTTTGCCCCTGCAGTTTGAGGAGGGAACGTCAGCGGAGTCCCTTGGTATAACTGGTGAGGAGACGTTCGCGATTCGGGGCCTTGCTGGACAGAGCGTCCCCCAAGAAGTCGAACTGGTCATAACCGGTAGTGACGCAAACGAGCGCACCGCTGCGCTGCGGGTGCGTGTCGATACTCCGGCCGAGGCGCAGTACTACCGACACGGTGGCATTTTGCAATTCGTGCTGCGCGAATTGCTCGATGCATAGATTCACTTCAAAGTGGCATTGGGCGAGCCGGTGCCCGCAAGCACGCCCAATGCCACTAGCGTTAGACACATGAGTGACACCGATCAAACTTTTGTTCCGCTCCCGAAGTTGCCCGCCGATGGCTTGCGGATAACGCCGTTGGGTGGCCTGGGAGAGATCGGTCGAAACATGACCGTTTTGGAGCATCAAAGCCGGCTACTGGTCATGGACTGCGGGGTGCTTTTCCCCGAAGAACATCAACCGGGTGTCGATTTAATTTTGCCGGACTTTGCAACTCTGCGCGACCGCCTAGACAAGATCGAAGCAATCGTTCTCACCCACGGTCATGAGGACCACATTGGAGCGGTGCCCTATCTATTGCGGGAACGGCAGGACATCCCCGTCGTCGGTTCGGAACTGACGATTGCGCTGGTTACCGCCAAGCTCAAAGAACACGGAATCAAGGCAAAAACCCGCGTGGTCACCGAGGGGGATCGGTTCCACTTGGGGCCGTTCGACGTGGAATTCATTGCGGTAAACCACTCAATTCCGGACAGTTTGGCCATTGCCGTGCGCACTCGCGCGGGACTGATTTTAAATACCGGGGACTTCAAAATGGATCAGTTCCCGCTTGATCGGCGCATTACGGACCTGCGGGCTTTTGCCCGGCTGGGCGAAGAAGGCGTTGACGTCTTTCTTACCGACTCCACAAATGCAGAAGTACCGGGTTTCACCACGGCCGAGCGGGATCTGATTCCCGCAATCGAAGAAGTATTTCGAACCGCGCCGCGCCGCGTGATCGTTTCCAGTTTCGCCAGCCACGTGCATCGAATTCAGCAGGTGCTCAACGTCGCGCACGAGCACGGCCGCAAAGTAGCTTTTGTGGGCCGATCGATGGTGCGCAATATGGGTATCGCCCGGGAACTTGGCTATCTGGATGTCCCCGACGATCTGATCGTTTCGATGAAGCAGCTTGAAGATTTGCCCGATGATCGAATCACACTAGTGTGCACCGGCTCCCAGGGGGAGCCGATGGCTGCGCTGTCACGCATTGCCAAGGGCGAGCACATGATTCAGCTGGGGGAGGGGGACACCGTATTGATGGCCTCCTCGCTCATCCCGGGCAATGAAACCTCCATTTACCGGGTAATCAACGGCCTGACCAGACTGGGGGCGTCCGTAGTGCACCAGGGGAACGCCCAGGTGCACGTTTCTGGCCACGCATCTGCTGGCGAGCTGGTTTATTGCTACAACATTGTTCGGCCTCGACACGTCATGCCAATTCACGGCGAATGGCGTCATTTGAAAGCCAACGCCGAACTGGCAATCCGCACCGGGGTGGATCCCAAGCGCGTACTCATCGGCTATGACGGGGTAGTAGTCGATCTTGTCGATGGGGAAGCCGAAATCGTAGGCGAAGTTCCCGCCAGTCACGTATACGTGGACGGGACGACAGTCGGTGTGGTCAACGAACACTCACTTCGAGATAGGCGCATCCTGTCGCAGCAGGGTGTCGTTACCGTAATTGCACTGGTTGATCCCGATACGGGCAAACTCACCGAAGAGCCAGATTTCATCACGCGCGGGTTCATGGAGCACTTTGATTTTGATGGCGCAATCTCAGCGGTGCAAAAAGCTCTTGCTGAGGCACGGAAAGACGAAATCACCGACAGCGACGCGCTGGAAGAACGCATCGGACGCACCGTTTACCGGTGGCTCCAGCGCTCTCATCGCCGCACCCCGATCGTGATTCCAATCCTGATCGAGGCGTAGGCCGGTGCCCATGCTGGCTGAAGAGTGGGCGCCGGCCGGCGCCTAACGACCCACGGCAAACGAAGATTACTTGCGCACCTCGGTAATGAAGGTATTCACTTGCGCACTTCGGTAATGGCGGTGTCTTGATAGGACAGTTCGGTGCGCCCCAACTGGGTGCTCCAGCGCTCTAGCGCATCAAGTTCTTTGGGTGGAAACATCAACTGGAAATTAGCCTGGGCGCCATATTGCACTTCGCCCAGTACCCCACCATGCTGGTCAATCCACTGCCGCAAGGCGTTTTCGATTCGACCCGCTTCCGCCGCTGACACAGTCACCGTGGCGCGCTGCATTTCCCGGCGCTGCACAATTCCTACATTTTCAATTGCCAGCTGGACCGCCTTGGAATAAGCGCGTACAAGTCCGCCCGTGCCTAGCAGCACGCCCCCAAACCAGCGAGTTACGACCGCAACTACGTCCGACACTCCCGCGCCCTGCAGCGCGGCAAGCATCGGCGCCCCGGCAGTACCGGCTGGCTCGCCATCGTCATTGCTGCGTACCGTTTCACCCTGGGTGCCCAGGACGACGGCCGTGCAGTGATGGCGTCCATCCCAATCGCGCTGGCGCACTTCAGCGATCACGGCTTGGGCGGCGTCCATCGTGGACACGCGGCGTAAGGTGCATAAGAACCGGGAGCGCTTTTCGGTAAATTCGCCCGATCCAT
>DAHVRJ010000054.1:0-7371 GCA_027322505.1 Demequinaceae bacterium | reverse complement strand
ATTTCTGCCAGCCCGGATTCGATACCAACGGGTAAGGCACCCGGGGCGCAGATTTTGATTCCGTTGTACTCCGCCGGATTATGGCTGGCGGTGAACATCGCTCCGGCAGAATCTAACGAGCCTGAAGCGTGATAAAGACCGTCAGTGGAACACAGGCCAATCATGATCACATCGGCGCCGCGTCGGCGCGCACCTTCTGCAAAGGCTTGCGCTAGCTCCGGGGAGGATGGGCGCATGTCGTGGCCCACGATAATGCTGCGGCTGCCGCCGTCATGATCGGCTCCCAGCGTGTCCTGATGTGCGCCGCGTCCGGCGATATTTGTGCCAGCTGCGCCCACAATTACGTCGGCGGCGGCACCGCCCAGCGCGCGCGCCAAATTAGCATCTAATTCTTCGGGCACGAGCCCGCGAATATCGTTGGCTTTGACGATGCCATTTAAGCGCTCGATATAAGTCACGAAGGCAAGCCTATCGGCGGTGAAAAATAGCTGCTCCCCCGCGCGGCTTGAAAATTCCGGAGTGCCGAACGAGGGAGCAGCCAAATGGGCGAGAGTCTCAAAATCGCCCAAAAACGCATTAGCGCTTGCGCGCTAACGCGAAGACTTCCTTCTTTGCCAAGCGTCCGCCATCGCTGTGCCATTGATTTTCGCCACATTCGCGGCAGGCAGTGAAGTGCACCCTGCCTGCCACCAGCGCTATATGCAAGCGGGTGACGCGAGTGCTGTTGCAGTTATCGCAGTTAACAGTGGTGGACTGTGCCAGTGATCCAAGAGGCGCTGGGCGCGTGAGGACGGGTCCTCGCATCGTTGCCGAAGACATGCTGTTTTCCTTTGCATAAAAACTTATGGCGGCTTTCCGTCAAAACCTTATCGTTAGAAACTTCACATATGCGCTTGTGGATTCCCCGTATTACGGAAACTTTCGCAGGAGTCAAACCAAAGGCCGTCTGCCGCTTGTGTTGCGATTTCACCGGATAGCACAACTCCGACTACACGCTGCGCCAAAACACCCTTCGACAACATCACCGTGTGACTTTTTGACCGCATGGCGCAACTCCGACTACACAGCGCCGGCGAGGATGCGAAACAAGGGCGAAGGACGCGCGAGCCACGGCGAAGCGAGGGCATGGCGCAACTTCGACTACACGCTAGTCCTGCGCGGCCCTGCAGAAATCGCCCTGTGGCCGTGCACTGATTGCCCTGTTTCCCGCAGTAACGCCCAATGGCCCTGCACTAATTGCACAGTGTTGCGATTTAACCGGACAGCGCGACTCCGACTACACGCTGCGCCAAAACACACTTAAACGACATCACCGTGTGACTTTTTAGCCGCATGGCGCAACTCCGACTACACAGCGCCGGCGCGGGCGCGCGAAGCGAGGGCATGGCCAACGCGCCGGGAAGCGCCGGCGCGGGCGCGCGAAGCGACGGGGCGGGCGAAGCGCCGGCGAGGACGCGAAACAAGGGCGCGGGCGCGCGAGCCACGGCGAAGCGCGCCCACGCCGGACCTACTGCGGGTCGCGCAGGACGCGCAGATGCCCCTTTTGGTTGGAAACCACGGTCGGTGGCGGGAATTGCGGCTCGGGCACGGGCGTTTTCGCAACTTCGCGCACCGCGTCCGCGAGCGCCATAAGTTCATCGCGGCTGGGCTCGGCCGGAACCTGATCGGGTGCCAGGCGCATTATTTCCCAGCCCCGCGGCGCGGTCAGGCGCTCCGAGTGGCGCGTGCACAGGTCGTAACTGTGGGGCTCCGCTGTGGTGGCCAGCGGGCCCAAAACGGCGGTGGAATCAGCGTAAACGTAGGTCAAGGTCACTACGGCGTTATCGCCGCATCCGGGCTTCGAACATTTACGCACTGGTCTCACGGCATGAACTTATCGCGAAAGATTCCGGAAACTGAAACCGCCCGCCGTGTCGCGCCCTGCGCCGCTGATCACATGCGACGTATAGTGCCAACATGTCTCAGCCTGCTCGCATCAAAGCCGGCAGCGATCCCGCCGAACGGGCATTGCGCGCAAGTTCGTGGGAGAAGAACCCACGCACCCCAATTCCGGGGGGACGCTCCCCCAATAAGCGCCCCCGGCGCGAAAGCCGCCACGGCCGACAGTTGCGCGGCTTTGTGATTCCGCCCACTCTTCCGGGCTATCGGACCCGGAGTGAGCGTTTCGACGGGCTCGTCCTGGCAGTAGTGGAGCGTTTGGAATACGCCTGGGCCCGGCAGCTGGATGGCACCGAGTTCGCAGTCGAAGACGTTCCGCCCTCGGATCCGGCGCGCTGGGAAACGGGCGGAGTTCCGCTCGGCCGCTATTTCCCGGCCCAGCCCGGTGTCCCCCCGCGCATCGTGCTGTACCGCCGGCCGATCGAATCGCGCGCCCGCACCGAAGATGAACTAATTTTTATGGTCCGCAATATCCTGGTGGAACAGGTCGCGCACTTACTAGGAAGACGCCCCGACGAGGTCGACCCGGGCTACGGCTTTTTTTAGCGCCAGCGGGGTGCCAGCGGGGCACCAGCGGTATCGCGCGAGCCGTATAGCCCAGCCATCGAGCGCGAGCCGTGGAGCCCAGCCATCGAGCGCCCAGCCCCACCCTTAGCGCCGCAGCTGCACATCGATCCCGCTGGGCAAAATGGAGCGCGGCGTCGCGGGTAGCAGCGCCACCCCCGCGGGTTCAATCTCCGGTGCGCGCAGCGCCAATCCGGCCGTTACGGGCTGCTCGGATTCCACCAACACACCCACTACCGGCTCCCCGTCCACCGCGGCCGGGATGTCCATTTCCTTGGTCTCACCCGCGGCGATCCGCACTTCTTCTTCCACCAGTTCGCCGGCATCTGTTACCAAAAACACCCGCGCCGGCACATCGACCTCACTGCCGTTCATCACCAGAGTTTGCCCAACAGCAACACTCGTTTCCGGCAGCGCAAAAATATTGGTTTCATCCGAGGCCACAGCCGGCATCCACGCGATATCCCGCTCGACGTCTTCTTCGCCCGTCCCCACAAATCCGCTCGCGGTGATCGGCACGTCCGATTCCACCACCGCGGTGTAACTCCCCTCGGGCACTCCGCGCAGGGAAACATCCGTCACCGCGCCGCCGGGAACCTCAATTTCCATGAGGTCTTCGGCTGCAACCTCCCCATTAGGTCCGATCAGTTTGATGTTGACCAAGCCGGGATCATTGCCGGGTATCAGGAGGCGCAAAAGTGACTCGTCGGCGTCCTTAATTTCAATTCCCGGGACCCTCACCTCGGTGGAAAGCGGGGCGGATGGGGCGACGTAGTCCACACCGGCGGGCTGTAGTCCAAGCGTGCGGACGTCTTGAATTACCGCGCCAATTCGCGCGCCGGAGGATTGCACCCGCACCGCGATGCGGCGCTCCCCGGGAGCGAGTCCCTCGAGCAGGATGGAGCGGTGTTCGCCCGGTGGTACGAGGACGGATTTGCTTCCGACCGGGTCGATGGGGCCGACTGCGCCCCAGATTTCGAGCCGGACGGTCGCGGCGGTGTCTGAGGGGTTCATGAGTTCGAGTTTGGCGCTGGCCCCGGCCTCGGTTTGCCCGCCTAAAAGCCACTGTTCGGCCGCCGCTGGGATGCATGGCGTCGCGGCGATCCCGCGCAGGTCGCCGGCGGTTGCTGACCCGAATCGCACCCCGGTCACGAGGGGAGTTTCCGCGCCGTCGGCGCGCGTGGTGGCAGTGAAGGCGGCGGGTCCGTCGGTTGTGAGGCTTCCATTATGGACGGCGCCACTTCCGCTCAATTCGACTGTTTCGGCCGCGCTGGTGTCGTCTTGGGCAAGGAGGGTTTCCAGCAGCGCGGGTGCGGGCGTGGAGTCTGCCGGGCCCAAGCTCATGGCGTTGATAAGGCTGGTGGCATCGGCCTCATCGGGCGCGTAGTCGGGGTCGTAAGTGCCCACGGGAGGTTCGGCGTCCTCGCCGGTGTCTCCACCGGGGCCATCGGCGTCCTCGCCCGTGTCAGCACCGGAACCATCGGCGTCCTCGCCGGCGCTATCGGTGTCGTCTCCGGAGGAGTCTGAGGACTCGGGTGGGTCTTCGCCCAGACTCGCTAGGACGGGTTTGCCCGGGCACGCGAGCAACGTGCGGGCGTCAGCGATCTGCACGTTTTCCACTTGGGGGCTCGTGCCACCGGTAAGAAGGGGTTCATCTGGCTGGGCGTGATCCCACCAGGCGGCGATTCCGACGGCGGCCAATAGCACCACTGCGATGGCGATTCGGCTCACGAATTGGACGGACTTTTTCATCGACTACCTCCGCGGCGGCGGCGCATAGGGATTGCCAGCAGCGCCGTGATTCCAAGCACGAGGCCTTGGGCGATGATCCAGGGTTTGCGCTCGGGGGGTCCGTGAACCACTTCGAGCTTTCCGGTGGTCTTGGGGAGGTCGAAGGCCTGGAGACCGTCATCGCGGGTGACCGTGCGCAGCGGGACACCATCCAGCCAGGCGCGCCAGTTATCCGAGGCACGCTCGGCCAAAACCAGGGTGCGGGCGTCGGCGGGAGCATCCAGTCGGGTTTCAATTTCGCGACCATGGGCGGGGACGGAGGCACTGGCGTCACTGGCGGGCGCCGATTCGTCGCCGGGTTCAGCACTGCCGCCTTCTGCACTACCGGGTTCATCACTGCTGGCTTCAGCACTGCCAGACTCGGTGCGCGCCCAGGACACTTCGGCGGTCTCCGGGTTGACCCGCCACAGGATTCCGTAGTGGTTGGCCGTTACGCGCTCTAAGTGGGCGGTGGCGTCCATTGTCGCGATCAAGTCCCCGCGGCGGTCGATTTCTCCAGGTGCAGGTGGCAGCAGGAGGACGTCGGCGATCGCGTAGTTCGCCAGCGCCGCCACGGTGCTCGAATCAGCGGTCGTTGCTAGTTCGCCCACGGCCTGGGCGAGGTCGGCGTCGATTTCATCAAGTTCTGCGCCGGTGACCGTCACTGACTGGTCGATGAAGTCGGTGATGGGCCGGTTAAAAAGCTGATACGCCAAAGACGCATCGTCTTGCATTTCCAAAACAAGCGCGCGGGTGTGTTCTGGTGCCCGCTGCGCTTGGGCCACAACTGCCGGCACGGTGGTACCGGTGCGCTGGTGAATTGCTAATGGCGTTTGGTCGGTGCGCACTTGCCAGCCCCAATTGATGGCCGCGCCCAAGGGAGTCAAAACCGCCAGGGCGGTTAGCGTGCCGGCGGCGAGTTGGCGCCATCCAAAATTGCGGCCGACCAGGTGTTCGTGGATGCCGATGCTTAAGGAAACCGCTCCCCCCAGAACTCCTAGCCACAGCAGCGATACTCCGGTGCCATTCCAAGCCGTGATGGCATCGATCCATGTGATGCGGCTTTGGGCGATAGCGGTGGCGAGACCGAGGGCGATGGTGAGCCAGGCAAACAGCGCGAGATTTCCGGGGCGGGCGCGTCGCATGAGCGCCAGCGCCGCAAGGAGCACAATCACGGCGCCTGCGATCAGTGCCAGCCATGGGTCCCACGGTCCGGGTAGTCCAAAGGGTGCGGGTGCTGGGCTGGGGAAACCCAGGAGCATTTGCCAACCCGGAGCCGTTTCACTGGCGTATGGGAGTCCCGGATCCGCTGCGAGAAGCGCGGGTTGGGTGCGGGCAAAAACCAGGAGCGGTCCGGTTATGGCCAGGGCGGGCGCCAGCATCAGGGCCATGCGCATCCACTTGCGCCGCGCAAGCACGGCAGCTATCACAACGAGCACCACGGCGGCGGGCAGTAATGCCGGCGCCGCGCCCACCACGACGGCCAGAGCGAGGGCGCCGCCAGCGGCAGCTGCGACGGATCCTTCGGGGCGGCGCTGTTCAATTGTGTCGGTGGCGGCAACCCCAGCGCCGCGAATGGCTCCCAGGACGGCAAGGGGTAAAAACACGTGCGCAAGCAGCGCACCGAGACGGCCCGCACCCAGGGCAAATTGCAGGGCGGGTGCGACGGTCCAAGCCAGTGCGGCCCAGGCCCGCACGGCCGGACTGCGCGTGAGCGCACCGGCGGCGGCCCACGCATTGAGCGCCGCCAGCGGCAGGGCGAGAAGGAACAGCGCGGTAATCACCGCGCCCAGGTTTAAGCCGAGTACTGAACCGAGCGCGGCGGGGGCTAACAGCACTAGCAGTAAGGGGTTTGCGGGTAAATCGTGGCCGAAGCCGCCTGCCACGTATTGGCCGGTGGCGGCCGGCCACAAATCAGCCAGTGCGGCCCCAGAGGGAGCTAGCGCCCCACCGGTTAATTGGCCGGCGGTGAGGAGCGGCCCCAGCACGGTCAGGGTCAGCGCTACCGCGCCGATCAGGGTGAGGATGAGCCAGCCGCGGCGCCGGGTGGCGCGCTGGGCCTGTTCGGCGATGTCGAGTTCATCGCGGATTATCAGCGCGCGACGGGCAGCGGCGCGGTGTTGGCGCCGGTCACGCTCCAGGGCGTATACCTCGCGCCAGGTAGCTTGCAAGGGTCGCAGTACCCGGCGCGGGAGGCGTTTGGAGCGGCGGGCTTGGGCGCGGCTGCGCGCTAGCGACACGGGAGCGGCCCAGATGGAAAGCGGCGCGCGGATCTCCGCAGAAATCATGCGCGGTTCTTTTAAGACGATGCGGCCCAGGGCGCGCACGAGCCCGGCGCCCAAAGCGATGAGTAATAAAAACGGCACCAGGAGCAGCGGCGCGGCTACCAGCTGGAAGTGAATGAATTCTTGGCGGCGGCGGTAAAAAGCCGCGCGGCGGGCGTGGCTGCGGCTATGGGCATGGCTGCGGCTATAGGCGTGGCCGCGACTGTGGGCATGGCTGTGTGCATGGCCGTCACCGATGTGCGCATCAGACTCTTGGGGCGCAACAGCGCGGCGCAGCGAAAACGATGCGCGGTCATGGCGCACGATCGCCTCGGGAACGACCACCGTGCGGTGTCCTGCCAACCGCGCGCGCCGCGAAAGGTCTTGGCCATCCAGGTAGGGGCCC
This sequence comes from Demequinaceae bacterium, assembly GCA_027322505.1. Lineage (GTDB taxonomy): Bacteria > Actinomycetota > Actinomycetes > Actinomycetales > JAJYRW01 > JAJYRW01. Next base: position 429 of record DAHVRJ010000054.1, on the reverse strand, counting down.
AACGCCCGGTCCGGGCCGCCGAGTTCTTCCCACACATCCGCACGGATCAGCATGCCTGCGGTGCCAACGGCTAGTACGTCATCGCGGTGGTCGTGTTGGCCCTGGTCGACTTCGCCGTCTTCAATTCCGGTCAGGCGGCGACCAAAACGCGAGGTGGTGTAGCCCACTGAAAGCAGCGGCGAACCGGTTAATCCGACCTGCTTGCATCCGGCTACCGCCACCGAGGGGGAAAGCTCGACGCTGCTGCGCAGGGCGCGCAGGGCCGCGGGTTCAGGTGGGGAATCGTCATGCAGCAGCCACAACCAGTTTTGGTCATCTGGTTCGACTTCAAGCTGCGGCAATCCCGCGCGCACGACTGCGCCCAGGTTCGAGCCCGCCAGCTCAAAGTAGTCAAAATCGGGGGCGGCGGAAGAGCGTTCCGCAGTGGTG
>DAHVRJ010000048.1:0-22987 GCA_027322505.1 Demequinaceae bacterium | reverse complement strand
CGCACCGAAGTGCGAATGGCGCAAAAATTTTATGCCGATCGCAATGCGCGCGTCGTTGCCCGAAGAGTAAACGACACGAAAATGCGCTTGGAAAAACTGTCGGAACGGCAAGTTCGAAAACCACCTAAGCCGCTGCGTTTTTCTGGCTTAACGTCGGCTGGAAGGCCAAATTTGGCCGCCGCGGATGGCGCTGATGTCGTAAATGCGCATCAGGTAGCGGTTAAGCACCGACTGAAGCCGGTTTCATTTTCGCTTGCGGCTGGCGAGAAACTTCTGGTTACGGGCGTTAATGGAAGTGGAAAATCCACGCTGTTGCACCTGATTGCCGGACTCCTTCAGCCGGATCACGGGACGCTAACAATCCGCTCCGGGGCGGCTGTGGGTCATTTGCATCAAGACGTTGCCCGCGCCACCGGATCGAAATTGCGCCAATACGGCACTGCAAGGGAATTTTATGCCGCTGCTGTCGGCTCAGGTTTAGCCGAAGAGACTCCCCTTTCCACTTTTGGTTTGCTTCATCCGCGCGATGAAAATCAGGCAGTAGAAAAACTAAGTCTGGGTCAACTTCGTCGGCTTCAATTGGCGGTGCTGCTGGCGAAACCACCAGACATACTCTTATTGGATGAGCCCACCAACCACCTCTCGCTCCCGCTGGTCTCAGCAATCGAGGCAGCGATTCCCTCCTATCCGGGGGCGGTAATCATCGCTTCACACGATCGGTGGCTGCGCGATGGCTGGACCGGGCGGCAAATCGCTATCGAGGCGCGGGATCGTTAAATGGGATCCGCAAGACGAGTGCTCTACCCCTTTACGGACCCAACCGTTAGGCCGCCGACGATGTAGCGCTGGAGGAACTGGAACAGCAAGATAATCGGGATGGCGGTAATAATTGCGCCAGCGGCAAACAGCCCCCAGTTCGCGTCTAAGCGATCCGAGACCCACTGGTACATACCGACGGCTACGGTCCAGTTTCCTTCGGATTGCAGCACGATTTTGGCGATGATGAAGTCATTGAACGTCGCGATGAACGACAACAGTGCCACTACCGCCAAAATGGGGCTTACGAGGCGCAAAATGATAGTCCAGAAAATCTGGCCGTGCGTAGCGCCATCAATTTTCGCCGCATCATCCAGTTCTTTGGGCACGGTATTGAAGAACCCGTACATCAAAAATGTGTTGACGCCCAGCGCTCCCCCCAAATAGACAGCGATGAGGGCAATGTGGCTGTTTAGGCCCAGAGCCGGCACGACCTCACCCAGCGTCAGCAGCAATAAGAAAATTGCCACGAAGGCCAGCAGTTGCGGGAACATTTGCAGGACTAAAAGCATGGTTAGACCCAGCCGGCGGCCCGGGAACCGGAAGCGAGAAAAGGCGTAAGCCGCGGCCGCGCCCATGATGACAGTGGCGATTGAGGTAACGATGCCGATCATCAGACTGTTTCCCAACCAGGTGAGAAATCGCGTTGACCCCAGCCCGGCGAAGTTCTCGCCGGTAATTTCTGTAAACAGTTGGTTTGAACCGGTAAGCGTCCCGCGCGGATTTAGGGCCGCGGACAAAATGTAAACAATGGGGAATCCGGCGTAGATAACACCCAAGACTCCTACTAGGTGGCGCCAACCCAGCTCGCGCCACCACACTTTGCGCCGAGAAACGGTGGACATCTCACATCACATCCTCAAGGCTTCGAGTGCGGCGGAACGAGATAATGGAAACGATCGCCACGACGGCGAATATGACTATGGAAAGCGCACTGGCCAGGCCGTATTGTTTCATGCCCGAGCCGTCGAGGCCAGAAACTGAATAAACCATCGAGATGAGAATGTCGGTTTGCCCAATCGGTACCGGCGCGCCGTGAATCGGTGGCCCGCCGTTGGTCAACATGTAGACCAGATTGAAGTTGTTGAAGTTAAACGCAAATGAGGAAATGAGCAGCGGAGCGACCGAAATCATCAACAGCGGCATCGTGATGGACCGCCATATCCGGATCGGCCCCGCACCATCGAGTCGGGCTGATTCCATGACATCACCCGGGATTGACTGCAGCGCTCCAGTGCAGATTAGGAACATGTAGGGGAATCCGACCCACAGGTTCACCAGAATGATTGAGAGCTTAGCCAGCCACGGGTCGGTCAGCCAGGGAATTTCCGCTCCCCCGAAGAACACATTGTTCATAAAACCAAATCTTCGGTTTAACAGCCCTGACCAGAGCAAGAACGCCAAAAATGATGGGATTGCATACGGCAAGATCAGCAGGGAGCGATATATGCGCCGCCCTCGCACCCGCGGGTGGTTAAGGGCAATGGCAAAGAACATGCCCAGCAAGAAAGTTGTTGCAACCGATAAGAATGCAAATACAAAGGTCCAGATAAGTACCTGGAGGAACGGCCCGGAATAGCGCGAATCGGTGAAGCCCTTTAAGAAGTTTTCAAAGCCAACCGAAACCCGCCAGCCAACTGGGAGTTTGGAACCGTCTTCCGCCTGAAATTGACCATGATCATTAGGCTGGTATTCCACACCGGTGACGATATTGGTCATCGTGTCAGTCTCTTCGTCATATTCGAGCGAAGAGGTGTAGATATAGCCGGTGCGCGCGTCTTGGGACCGAATGGAACCGGCTTCTTCATCCTCAGAAACGGGAACGCGCAGTGAGACTATTTCAGATTGGTTTTCGAGAATTTCACTGCGATCTAAGATGCGATAGTCGGCAATTGCCGCAATTTCACCATCAGCCATCTCGACGCCCTCGGCCACCTGCAACGGCTCCTCGGCCGTTCCGACGTGAACTGCGTCTTCAATAACAACTGCAAAGCCCAGTTCGTCCCCGTCTGCTACCACCGTGAGCGGGTAGGACGGTGAATCTTCCACCCGGTGCTCGTTTTGAATTAGCAGCGCCGCGATTGCGTCGTCCTTGGTGGAGTTGTGGCCGTCCCCGTAATTAGTAAAGGCGACAAATCCGGTGTAGCCGATAACAAATACTTGGTAGACGAGCAGAAAAATGATGCCCGGTACCAGGTATTTAGCCGCAATAGCGCGCCGGGAAAAATATACGTAGTCAATTACGATCAACCCGATGAGCATCGGGATAAATATGCCCATGGCTTCTTGCTGCCACGCGGCCATCAATGCGTAAACGCCCAGCGCGTTGACGATCGCTATGAGGGCGAGTTTGACGAAAAAGCCTTTGCTTACGGTTGCTCTCACGTTTTATTTACCTTCGTCATTGTCCCCAGACGTCCTCGTCTGTGGTGCCGAGAGGAGGTGGCGACCTTAAGCCGCCACCTCCTCATGCACTCCAGAGGCTATCTGCTTTTACAGTTATTCCTCTTCGGCAATAGCGTCTTCAATATTCGAGACCATGCCTTCCCAGGCCTCTTCCGGTTCTTGGGCGCCACTGATAATTGCTGCTTCAGTTACGCCCCAAAACGCCCAGACTGACCCCATTTCGGGAATGGCTGGCATTGGTGCGGCCTCCGCGCCGACTTCCGCAAAGCCCTGCGCGATCGGATCAGAACTGATCGCCTCCGCAGCGGTGGCTAGTGCTGGCGGGCGGTTACCCGCTTCATAGATGGCAAGCTGGGCTTCTTCCGAAGCGACGTACTCCGTCATGAATTCCATGGCCAGCAACTTGTTCTCGCTTTGAGAACTTAGGTAAAAGCCCTGCACACCGGCAAAGGGACGAGCCGGCTGATCACCTGCGGGCGGAATGTCATGAATGGATACTTCAAGTTCCGCCTGCTTGAAGTCGTCGATCATCCAGGGGCCACCCACAATGTAGGGAGATTCCCCGTTGGAAAACGCTTCGAGTGCGACGTCATACGTGATGGCCGTATCGAAGATTCCGCGCTCACCCATGTCGCGTAGGAAGTTCGCGAATTCCAGCCCCTCATCGCCGCCCAGGGCAAGCTCGGTGGTGTACGAACCATCGGCGTCTTGCTCAAATACTGGGGCGCCAAACGTGGTCTGGAACGGATACATCGTATACGGGTCGCCCTCTTCATCGACTTGGATGAGGAAGGGGTATTCCACATCGAGCCCTTCGACCTGATCTAACAGTTCATCCCAGGTATCAGGTGTCTCATCGACGATGTCATCGTTTCGAATCAGGGCGGGATTTTCGACCGAATAAGGCATACCGTAGATCTGCCCGTCGTAGGTGAAGGCAGATACTGCCGCCTCAGTTAAGTCATCGGCCAGATCGCCCAATTCAACTGGCTCCACCACGCCATTGGCGGTTAATTCACCCAACCAATCGTGTGCCCCCACTGTTAGATCCGGGCCCTCGCCCGTGGGCGCCTGGGCAAGAAAATCCGGCCGGATGTCATCAAAGTTCTTCTCAACCAGTTCGACCGTCGCGCCGGTATCTTCTTCAAATTGCTCAACCGTAGAGGCAAGCGCCGTAGAGCGGGTTTCGTCAACCCAAATGGTTAAAGATCCGCCACTTTCCTCCGGCGTTTCCTCCGCTGCGTCATTATCCGTCGTTTCGGGCGTGTCATCGGAAGTTTCCGAGCCCGCACCGCAGCCAGCCAAAACTAATCCGAAAACTAGTGCGGCAGTTACTCCCGTGCTTCTTCGCATTGATTTCACTCCAGATTTCGCGATGATGCCGAAGCGACAACCTCATGCCATCCTCGGCCCTGTGGCCCCAGCCTAACAATGGTTGCTGCAACACTCCATGGTGTTACTGTAACTTTCATGTAACAGTTACAACGCGGTTGCATAGTTTTGGGTCGGAATGGTGGAAGATACTCTCAATATCACCGGTAAACACCGCTTACTGGCCCGGTTCATCGAAGAGAAAAATAGGTAAGCTCGTGCGAACACGTCTCACAGATCTTGCAAAACACGCCGGCGTTTCCACCGCAACGGTCAGCCGCGTGCTTAACGGCAAGCCTGGCGTCTCGGCCCAAACGCGACAAGCGGTGCTCACCGCGCTCGACATCTTGGGTTATGAGCGTCCTGAAAAGTTGCGAACCGCCCACGCCGGTCTCATCGGCTTGGTCGTACCGGAACTAGAAAATCCGGTGTTTCCGCTCTTTGCGCAAGAAATCGAATCAACACTGAGCCAGCACGGCTATACCCCACTGCTGTGTTCCCAGTCCCCGGGTGGCACCTCGGAGGACGAGTACATCACCGCGCTGCTTGGCCACGAGGTGGATGGCATCATTTTCGTCTCCGGCCGGCACGCCGACACCTCCGCGGATTTGGAGCGCTACCACCAGTTGCGCAGTCGCGGCCTCCCGATTGTGCTGATCAATGGCTTCGCACCCGATATTGATGCCACATTCATCTCGAGCAACGATGCAGCCTCCATCGACTTATCAGTTGAGCATTTGGCCCAGTTGGGGCACCGTAAAATCGGTTTGGCCATCGGGCCGGAACGCTTCATTCCAGCCCAGCGCAAAATTCAAGCCTTCATTAAAAATATGAACACCCGCTTCGAGGCGGCCGATGTCACCGACTCCGTTGAGATATCGCTCTTTTCCGTGGAGGGCGGCCAAGCCGCGGCCACCGCGTTAATTGAACGCGGCCACACCGCGATCATTTGCGGCTCGGATCTCATGGCACTTGGCGCGCTCCGAGCTGCTCGCACTATGGGCTTGAAAACGCCGCAGGACGTTTCAATTGTGGGGTACGACGACTCGCTCATGACCGGTTTCACCGACCCGCCGTTGACGACGGTGCGCCAGCCCGTTGCCAGCATGAGCGCTGCTGCAGTAAACGCGATTCTGAGTGAAATTCAACGGGTGCAAGCACCGCGTACGGAACTGCTTTTTCAACCGGAACTGGTGGTCCGCGGCTCGACCGCCGCCGTGAAGGTACCCAACTAGACACCGCGAAGGTACCCAGCTAGCCGCCGTAAAGGTACCCAACTAACCGGGATCACACCGCTTTTGCCAGCGGCTCCCTTACCCCCACGCCCACTTACGCGCGCACGTTTACTTTGAGTTTGGCTTATGGGCCCGCACGACTGCATCTTTCATTGTTGTCGGTTCCCCATCGGGGCCCGTAACTGGACGCTCATATTCCTCGGCTATTTCAATATGCCAGTCCCCGATCCCGAGGGCCGCAATTTCTGATTTCGTGGTCTTCTCAAATTTAGGCGCACTGCTGCCGTCATCACGCCGGTGCTGCGCCCAAGGCGGTGTAACCGCATGCGAAACCAACAAGACCCGCCCACCTGGCTTTACTAGTTTCGCCGTCGCCCGCAGGGTCTCAGCTCGCTGCTGGTCATCTCGAGAGTGGATGAAAAACGCCGTAACGAGATCGAAAGTACCCGGCGCATCTTCAACAACGGTGGCAACATCTCTCACTTGAAATTCCACATCCAAATTGCGGACGGCGGCGCTTTCTTTGGCGCGGGAAATCGCCACACTTGAGAGGTCAATTCCCGTAACCTGCCACCCCTTCTCAGCTAGCCAAAGCGCATCGGCTCCTTCGCCGCATCCCACATCTAGCGCCTTCCCGGGTGTGAGGTCGCTTGCGTATTGAACAAGTGCTTCATTTGGGTCACCCGACCATAACCGGTCCTTTTCGCGATAGCGGGCGTCCCAGTCTGTCGAATTATGTGAGTGGCTCATGGTGGCTTCGTAACTCTCAATGCAGATCGCTAGCTATAACCGGTAAGAACTCCGGACCACACATCGTATGTCATGTCGCCTTTTTAACCAGTTCGGTTATTGCCTCCTGCGACTCGGCCGTTAGGTCGTTGACCGCGCACGATAAGCACCGTTACGCAAACACCACATCTTGCGCTATTCGCTGCGCAATGCCGCCACGGGATCTTTGCGCGCCGCGCTTGCCGCAGGAATTAGCCCGGCCAAGAACGTTAAACCCATGCTAATTGCGACCAAGATCACTGCTGCGACAGCGGGAAGCTGGGCCACTTTCTCAATGTCGAAACGAGATGAAACCACCGCATTGGCCGGCAACGTCAATAAGAAAGTTGTGGCAATACCCAGGGCACCCGCGATGAATCCCACGATTAGCGTTTCAGCATTGAAAACGCGGCGCACATCGCTCTTGGAAGCACCAATGGCCCGCAAGATTCCAATTTCTTTAATCCGCTCAAGCACCGAAACGTAGGTAATGACGCCAATCATGATCGATGAGACAAACAGTGATATCGAGACAAAGGCAATCAACACGTAGGTGATGATGTTTAAGATGTCGGTCACGGAAGACATTAGGGTGCCGACGAAGTCGGTGTAAGTGATGACTTTTTCTTCCGAGCCGCGCTTATTCATCTCGTCGTTGTAGTCATCAAGCACCCCAATGATCTCGTTTTTAGCCTCAAAACTCTTGGGGTAAATGTCAACCATGTCGGGGTCGTCCAGGTCGGCATAGCCCAGTTGGCGCAGATTGCTAGAAAGCGAGTTTTCGTCCAGCGCGAGCGTCAACAGCAGGTCGGAAAGCTCGTCCATGTCGACTTCGGATTCGAAGGCGTCCAAAAGCGCGTCCTCGTCCACGTTCATCGCGTCGGGAAGTTGGCGCATCAACTGGTCCATGGCACTTTGAACCGCGGTTGATATTTGTCGCTCCAACGCGCCCGTGACCTGCCGCGCAACCTCCTGCGAATAAACCGCGAGCGCCTGTTGCACATAGTCAGAAAAGACCTGTTGTAGTTGCGCTTCGACCGATTGCTGAGCAGAATCGGTGAGTTCTTCTAGGTCTTCGATTCGGTCTTGTCCGGCACTGGTTTCCAGGAAGAGCGGTAGATTATTTTCCACATCGGTAAAGTCGAGATCGTTTTCCTCCGCAAATTCTAGGTAGCTTTCCAAGAATGCGCTGGTGGCGGCAACCACTTCGTCTTCGTCAAGTTCGACGTCCAAAGAGTCTTCTATGCCGGAGAGGTCCAGGGGCGGCAGAAGCGATGGATCAAAGTTAATTTCGGGCATTCCCAGTTGAAAGCCCGAAAAGTCCACATGCAACTTAGATTCATCGACGGAAAACGCATCTGCAATGGCGTCTTCATCAACGGTAATGAAGGAACTTAAGTCGAGTTCTTCCTCTTCGTCTTGCTCAGCAGCAAATGAGCGGCCCGTAAAGACGTCCGTGTCTGGATCATCCAGTTGCTGGGTGACGATGTCGGTTTGGCTGGCCTCGGCAATAAGATGTTCAGTTAGCTCTGGGCTGTAGTAAATGCCCGGATTTAGTGCGGTCGCGGTGGCCCCCGGTTTAGGCAATACGATGCCGCGAACTTTTAAGTCGGTGCCCGCTTCCACTTTCTCGCGCAAAAATTCTTCATCGGAGCGCTTATCAATCCACACGTCATAGTCGGAATCAAACTCGTAGAAGTCGGTGGCGTTGACGAGCTTAAAGCGGGTATCTAGCACTTCGGAGTAAGAAAAGGACTTGGTATCTTCCGGCGCTTCAACGGTTTCGTCTGCCTCGACTTGGCCTACCATCTCGTCTAGTTCTGCGGGGTCGCGCAGCCCCATGCTGTAGAGCACCAGGTCGCTAATTCCGCCGCTGGGCGTAAGGACGACCATGACTTCGTCGAATTTCTCGGGCCATGCGCCGGCAACCACGTCGTATTGCTCCTCGATCAGGGACGTGTCGTCCATCAGTTCGGTGAACATATCGGTTGCCATAAACGCGGGCATGAGATCGCGGCTTTCCGGTGCCGGCCCCAGCCCAAGTTTGCTGAGAGTCGTATCCGGGTTGATCTGTCTGATCTGGTCAGAGGTGTCTGGGTTGAAGATCTGCGGGGTGACGTCGTAGGAGTAGTTGACCGAGTTGGCGTAGTTGGCGAGCGGATCTTCGGACTCCAAGTACTTTTTAAATGCCGCCAGGTCATTAGAGCCGATTGAAGCAAACAGCCGGTTCAGCATGCGGATTTCGCGCACCTCACCGGCGGGGGCTTCTTCGGAGCTGTCGATGTCCTCCACGACCTCGGTGGAAGCGGTCAAAAGCGCAGTCATGTCAAAGCCCTGACTTTGAATGCTGACCGGGTAAACAGACAGAGTCTCTTCTTCGACATCGCGGATATAAGTGTTCACGCCGTTTGCCAGCGCCAAGATTGCCGCAATCCCGATGATGCCGATGCTGCCGGCAAACGCCGTCATCGCTGTGCGGCCCTTTTTTGTCATCAGGTTGCTAAATGACAGTGCTATTGCCGTGAAAAACGACATGCGAGGACGGCGAGTCTTGGCTTGGTCGGCGCTGTGTGCGCTGGCGGGGGCGTGCGGATCGCTGTCGCGGACAATTTGGCCATCGCGCAGGTTGATAGTACGGGTGGCGTACTGCTCGGCCAGGTCCGCGTTGTGCGTGACCATAATGACGAGCCGGTCGGCAGCAATCTCGGTAAGCAGCGCCATTATTTGGGTGGCGGTAGTGGTATCGAGCGCACCGGTGGGCTCGTCCGCTAAGACGATTTCTGGATCATTAATAAGCGCGCGGGCGATTGCCACGCGCTGCATCTGTCCACCTGAAAGCTGGGTGGGCTTTTTGTCGCGGTGCTCCCCCAGGCCAACTTCATCGAGGGCTTGTTCAGCACGGCGGCGGCGTTCTTGGCGGGAAACGCCACTGAGCGTGAGGGCGAGTTCCACATTCGCTAAGACCGTTTGATGCGGAATCAGGTTGTAGCTTTGAAAAACAAACCCGATCCGGTTGTTGCGGTAGGCATCCCAGTCGCGGTCGCGAAACCGCTTCGTTGAGCGACCCTCAACGCTCATTTCGCCCGAGTCGTACTTATCCAACCCGCCAATGATGTTCAACAGCGTCGTTTTGCCTGAGCCTGAAGCGCCCAGGACCGCAACAAACTCGTTGCTGCGAAAAGAAACCGATACGTCGTTCAGCGCCGTCTGCGTGAAGTCGCCGGTCGTATAAGTCTTTTTTATGTTGGAGAGTTGGAGCATTTACGACCTAGTCGAATAGTCATATGCGACTAAACGGTGGTGGCATCTTCCTTTAAATCTGCGGGCTGTGCGGCTGCTTCATCTATTAAATCCGGGTTCGCATCCGGATTGATAAGTGGCGTGCGACTCATGGCAACGCTAAGCAAAAACGTCGCATCAGTCTTTGCCCTGACTTCATATGGCGCGTCTGGGATCACCAGGTGGCTCCATTCGCGGCCGTACCACTCGGTTCCGGTACCGGCGAGCCATAATTGGCCGCTGATTACCAGGAGCGTGCTTTCACCAAACTCGGATTGGGAGCGTCCCCCAAAAGTTGATCCTGCGCGCAGCGCTACGACTGTTTGCCGCAGGCGCCGTTCATGTCCGCCGACAATGGTGTGAGCTGCCCGGCCACTGCTAGCGCTTTGCGCCACTCGAGCAAGTTCGCGCGCCTTTGCTTGCAAGTTAAGTTTGCTCATGCCGACCTCCCCTTCAAATGGGTGTGCCCTAAGCATACAAGCGAAAAGCCGTTCCTCCATGGCTGGCGTTCCCAAGTTTCAGGAAGACACTAACGGATTGCTCCAACAGGCTGCTGCCCGGAAGCAGCACAGATCGCGGACCTGCGGAGCTGTGATTTAGCCCTCGACATCAGCGAGTCAGGGCTCATATGCGCTAGCAATTAACAGCCCAATGCAGATGCAGACCGCATTATTCCTCGCAGGAAAAGGCCCACATGACCCCAAATCGGTCGAAGATTTGCCCGTACCAATCACCCCACGGCGCTTTTTCGAACGCCATTGCGACCGTGCCACCGCCATCAATTAATTTTTGAATATAGTCGCGGGCTTCGGCCGGATTATCTACCGTGTAAAGCAGCGAATAGGCAGTGTCACGTACGGGATAATCGTGCTCATCGTCCATGGCGTCTGCCCCGGCGATAACACCCACGGACAGCGTCAAGGTCGCGTGCGCAACTGCCCTGGGGTCGGGCTGAAAAGGCATCCCTTCTAGGGAAACATCCTCATAGCGCTGAATGATCAAATCACCGCCAAATACTTCATGCCAGTGCTCCATGGCTTCCGCTGTCGTGCCCGGAAGCGCAATATAAGTTGCCAATGACCCAGCCATGGGTGTCTCCTTTGACGTCGAAGCACCAATTTTATGTCCCGCGTGGCGATTAAGGAAGATGGAAATAGGGTCACCGGCTCGGCGGTGCGGTTCGCTGCGCTGCTTATTGGCTGCGCGGCTTAGCTGCGCAACTTAGCTTCGCAGCCAGCCATGCAAGAAGAGTGCAGCTTTTTACCGCCCACACCGGTAAAAGGCTGCACAGAACTCAAACACTGCTCCGTGATTCTGGACCACGCAGCACGTGCCCGATGGAGTACCACACCGGCCACCCGATGAACCAGATTCCGGTCACGAGCCAGATGCGCGCGAGCCAGGCCGTGAGTTCGCTCGTGCGCGCCGGATCGCGCACCAATAGCGTGATTGCTACCAACACCGCGCTGGCAATTACCGCACACAGGAGCATTTTCAGCCACTGCTCCCACTCATATTTTACGCGTTCTATGCCTTCCTTGGGCGGTGCCTCTGGTTCGGGGCCGCCCGCAAAGCGATGGGCGAACCAAACATCCACGCGGGAGATTATTTGGCGGCCGAACGCAATAGTGAAACCTAGGTAGACCGCGCCAAGGCCGTGCGTGAAGTCAGCGACGGTGTCGTTGAGCAGCAAATCCCACGAGATCAGGCTGAGCAAGAAGACATCAAGCACGGGGACGCCCAGCAACAAGATCGTCGAAACTTTGCGCCAGCGCAGCAAATAGCGAGTGGCTAGTCCGAGAATGAGAACGACCCAAAAGCCAATCTCGCTGGCCAAAATCCCGATCAATACAAGGTTCATGCTTTCAGTCTTGGGCGAGAAGCAGCCTTTTTGATCATCCCTTCGGCTCGCCCTGCCTCCTTCGTTCGAATGAGGTCGCCTCGACGTTTACTACGGCAAGATGGAGCACATGCTCACCCGTTGGTTCGCCCATCTTAACACTCATCCGCGTAACCGCGACGCGATCGTGGCGGGGATGTGGCTGGTGCTGGGCCTCGCGTTCTTGCAGTTCAGGGCCTACCCGCTGTGGGGCGCCACCGCGGTTTGGACGACGAGCGGGAGCGTGTTTTTGTGGACGCTGCTTGTTTTGGCGGTGCTGGCTACCCAGCGTTCGACGCGGCCGCTACTGGTGTTAAGCGCCGGAGTCGTGGTCATCGCGGTTGATATCGCGTTTGGGGGAAGTCTCGGCGCCGTACTCGTTTTCACAGACCTGATTTATGCCGCATTTAAATACGGCAGCGATCGCGCAGTGCGGGCCATGATTTGGGTCTTCGTGGCGGTTGCGGCGGTGACGGCCCTGGCCATAGTGGTGTGGCCGCCAGATGATTGGCGTGTTTCGCTGCTCTTCGCGCAATGGGGCGCCATCGTGTTGATTTCGGCCACCTGGGGTTGGAACGTTCGCAGTGAGCGCTTACGAACCCGCGCGGCGATGGCCGCCGAACACTCCCAAGCAGTGCAACGCTTGCGCCGCAAAATCGCGCACGACCTGCACGATCTGGTCGCAAACCAGATCGCCGGAGCCGGGCTACACGTCGAGGCCGCGAAACTGCACGTGGGTCATCTACCCGCCCCGGACCTCGAGATCCTGCGCAGCTTGGATCGGGCGGCCAATTCCGCGACTGAGGCGGACCGGCAACTGCGCCGCATGATCGCGATTCTCAGCGCGGTCGAGGATCTGGAAGAGCCGACCACGCTACCCACGCGCGAGTTAGTTGACGCGGCGGTATCTGAGCTTGACATAGGGGTTCCCGCGCCGCGCACGCTGGTATGGGCCGGCAGTGGCAGGGAAGGATTGCGCACGCGCCTGGCGGCTGAGCCCACTCCCACCGTTCAAGTGTGTTTGCGGGTTTTGCGGGAGTTGGTTGCAAATGCGGTGAAGCACGGGCAGGGCGATGTTGAAGTGCGTGTTGAGGCCGAACCAAATTTTTCACTTACAGTCACGAACGCGATTGCTTCGGGCCCGCGTGCAGCGCGCGGGAGCGGAATCGGGATAAGCGGCGCGGCGCTGCTGTTAGAAGGAACCGGCGCTGCCCTTGAGGCTGGCGCGACGGACGAGAAGCGCTGGCGGGCAACGCTGGTCCTCGCGGCACCGGTTGCCGCGCAAACCGCAGCGGAAGGAGCGCATTCATGAGCGAGATCGTGCGCGTACTCATCGCCGATGATCATGAGACTGTGCGGAGCGGTGTTTCGGCCATCATCGCCACCGACCCGCAAATTGAAATGATCGGCCAGGCTGAAAATGGCTTTGATGCGGTCGCCGCGTGCGTGCGTCTCCAGCCTGATGTGGCGCTGGTCGACATTCGCATGCCGGGCACCGACGGAGTTTGGGCTACCGAGCGCATAACCAATGAAACCCCCACCCGCGTCATCATTTTGACGACGTACGACTCCGATGATCTTGTCGCACGGGCCCTAGCGGCCGGGGCGCACGGTTATCTTTTGAAGAGCGCTAGCGGGACTGAACTCATTCAGGCTGTCCGCCACGTCGCCGCGCATCGCCACGTTTTGGATCCCGCCATCGCTGGAACCGTGATCGCGCACCTCACCGCCGGGCAGGCGGGTACGGGCGGGGTCCCTATTGATGCCGAACATTTCACCGCCCGGGAGCGTGATGTTCTTGATCTGCTCGCCGACGGCCTCACTAATCAGGCGATCGGCGAACAACTAAACATCAGTGTCACGACCGTCAAAACGCATGTCGGCGCGCTGTATGCAAAAACGGGTGCAGAGTCTCGCGTACAGCTGGGCCAGCTGGGATTGCAGGCGCGCCAGCAGCGCGGCGCTATTTAGGACGGCGCATGGCGGGCTGGGTGGTTACCTCACTAAGGCCTTGGCACACTAAAGGGCGATTCCGGCGCAGCCAGTTGCAATGGCGAGCGCTTCACAGACGTTACGCATTTGGCTCTGTGACAGTCTCCCAAGTCTTTGGACGAGGGCCGAAACGGAAACGCTTTCTACGGAATCGAGATTTATCACTGAACGCAGCGGGATCGGGTCTTCACCGGGCTCGAGTTCAACCTCGCTGGCCAAGCCACGAATGGTCGTAGTGCATGGAGCAACGGGGGTGCGGCGGCGGCTGGGGATTACCGCGTCGCGCGATAAAACTAGTACCGGGCGTCTACCAATTTCAGGTAACTGGCACCACCAAAGTTCACCTCTTGCCGGTAGCGCCGTCACGAGCGACTAGCCGCTTCTCGGAATGAGGCGAGGTCTCCCCACGCATCGGGTTCATCTAGAGGTTTCTCGTCGTACGCGGCATAGCTGGCATCAATCTGCGCCGCCTGGTGCCGTTCTAATAGGGCTCGAAGAGCCGCGTCGACCATTGAGGCATCGGTCTTGCCGACGCCGAGACGGCGCGCTGATTTAAGAAGACCAGTATCAACGGTGGTACTGATTCGTGTTCGAGCCATGCCACAATTATGCCACTTTAATGGCATGCTGCTAAAGCCCCACCAGATACGCATAAGCGCCATAATTTTGGACGACGCCCCCGGCCAGGTGGTGTGCGCCACCAAGGTCTCGGCGCACCAGTGCGCGATGCTTTAGGCCTGCGACATGCATTTGTTCTTCTCGTGACGACTGGGGGAGGTCTTCCGCGCTCGTTGAGCATCTCCGAGTAAGCGGCGGCCGTTTTTCTTGACCCCTAAGTGGTCACATGGCAAATCCGGCGCCCGCTTCCCGTAGTTCAGGTTGGGCCTCGAGCACGGTGACGTACCAGCCCTGGTCGACGAGAGAGATGGCGGCGGCCAGCCCGGCGATTCCGCCGCCACCTACTACTGCTGTGTGGCTCATAATCTTCCTTTGCCCGACCCGTTAAAGTCTCCGGCGTATGCGCCGTTCAGTTTCAAAACTTAAACCAGAACTGATCGTGCTCGCATCGCTGGAAGCGCCACGCGGGTCGCTGCCGAGAGGACCACCACGGGAGCACTCATATTCCAGCGCGTCAGCCAGCGTTTCTTCTAACGGCCGCGTTGTCAGCCCGTGCGCGCGAGAGCGCTTCGAGTTCGCGGTGCTCGAGTAGCGCATTTCCGGGTGCGGGATCCACCACGGCAAACTTTCGGGCCCCATCCACGGGTTCACCCCCGCTTCGAGGAGGAGTTCAGGTGCCACGGGGGTCATAGCCACTTCGCTTGCGGCGCTGCGTCGCGCACTTGCGAGGGCTTCGCCCAGCGTGATCGTTGGCCCAGTGGCGTTGAAGGTCCCCAATATTTGCTGATCGATGCAGTGGGCGATCCACGCAGCAAGATCTTTGACATCGATCAGTGCGACCGGGGCGTCCAGGTCATCGGGCACGAGAACACTTTTCGCCTCCCTGGGCAAACCGCCACGGGTAGTAGCCGCTGCGCCCGGTGTCATCGCCCGCTCCTGCGATTAGACCCGGACGAATGATGGTCGCATTCACGCTTGTCGATCGCACCGCGTTTTCGCAGGCAACTTTGGCAGAGCCGTATTCGGAGATGTCTGTGATCGTGTCCGCACTCAGAGGTTCATACAGATCAGCATCTTCGTCCTGCTCCAGCACGTCCCCGCGCAGATATGCGCTCACAGAAGATATGTAGATCCAGTGCCGAGATTGCAGTTCGGCTACAGCTCGGTGCACCCGGCCCGGTTGGGTGGCTACATCAACTATGACATCCCAATAAGCGCCTGCGACCGGTTCCAGCGAGCCTGGCACGTCGCGATCAGCACGAATGAAATTGACGCCGGCGGGAATCGGCTCGGTACCGCGCGCCAAACAGGTCACGTCGTGATCTGCAGCGAGGAGGGCGCCAACGAGCCGACGGCCGAGCTGGCCGTTGCCTCCAAGAATCAGGATGTTCATGGTGCCGCCTTCCAAACCCGGCTTATAGGTCAGCTAATTGTTCATCAAATAGTGCACAGTCCACCATGACATCTACGAGAGCAGTTAGTATTCAAACCCGGGCGTATCGCGAAATTTTTCCATTCTGTACTGCTCTACGGCGTGTGATCTCTGCAGCGCAGTATGAATATCAATCTGCTGCTCACGACCAATAAAGAGACCTGCTAGTCCCCCTGCGCCGAGTCCTGCCATACCCAATCGCGCACTTCCGGAATGTCTTCCCCGTTCGCATATGCGTAGCCCCGCGCATCCAGGCGCTTGTCCATCATTTCTTGGCGCAGCTCGGCGTATTTGACGGCCATGCCCGGAACGCGGTCGAGCACGTCGGCCACAAGATGGTAGCGGTCCAGGTCGTTGCGCATGACCATGTCAAAGGGAGTGGTTGTCGTACCCTCTTCCTTAAAGCCGCGCACGTGCAGGTTGCCGTGCCCGTTGCGCCGATATGTCAGCCGATGTATCAACCACGGGTAGCCGTGGTAGGCAAAAATAATCGGCTTGGTCGCGGTGAAAAGACCGTCAAAATCCCGGTGCGAGAGCCCGTGGGGGTGTTCCCGATCATCTTGCAGGCGCATGATGTCCACAACATTCACAACGCGCACCTTCAAGTCAGGAACTGACTCACGCAGAATCGAAGCAGCCGCGAGCACCTCGATCGTCGGAATATCTCCCGCGCACCCCAAAACAACGTCCGGCTCCTCGCCCTGCACTTCGGTGCCGGCCCAGGGCCAAATCCCCAGCCCCCGGGTGCAGTGGCGAATCGCCTCATCCATCGTGAGCCAATTCGGATTCGGTTGCTTACCGGCCACGACAACATTGACGTACTGCGTGGAACGCAAGCAATGATCGAAGGTCGACAGCAACGTATTGGCGTCGGGCGGCAAATAAACACGGACGACCTCGGCCTTTTTATTCATCACGTGGTCAATAAAACCCGGATCCTGGTGGGAAAAGCCGTTGTGGTCTTGGCGCCACACATGCGAGGAAAGCAGGTAATTCAAACTGGCTATCGGGGCGCGCCACTCCAAGTTATTGGTGGTGTTCAACCACTTCGCGTGCTGGTTGAACATGGAGTCGACGATGTGAATGAACGCCTCATAGGAGTTCATCACTCCGTGCCGGCCCGTGAGCAGATACCCCTCCCTCCAACCACCCCTGGCACTGGTGCTCGCTCAAGACTTCCATCACCTGCCCAATGCGGCCCAGATGATTGTCTACTTCCGGGGATTCGTACTCGGCGACCCACTGTTTGTCGGTAACGTCATAAAGGGCCTGCAACCGATTTGACGCCGTCTCATCGGGCCCAAACACGCGGAAACGATTCGGATTCGCTTTGGCAACCGCGGCCAGCCACTTGCCCAACACCGCGGTGGCTTCGGCAATTTTTCCGCCCCGCTCTGGAATCTCCACTCCAAAGTCTCGGAAATCTGGCAGTTCCAGGGGTTTACGCAATAATCCGCCATTGGCCGCGGGCAACTCCCCCATTCGTAATCCCTGTGGCGGAGCCAGGCGCGCAATGTCCGCATCCGGCGCACCGTTGTCGTCAAAAAGCTCATCGGGTCGATATGACGTCAGCCACTCTTCTAACTGCTTGCGATGCGCTGAGTCTTCTCGCGCACCGGCCAGCGGGACTTGGTGACTGCGCCAACTGCCCTCGGTTTTGTGTCCGTCGACTTCCTTGGGTCCCGTCCACCCCTTGGGCGTGCGGAAAATAATCATCGGCCACGTCGGACGCTTCGCTACGGCACCCTCGAAATCGCCCGCAGCCGCATCACCCTGAGCAGCATCGCCTCGCGCGGCGTCAGCTTCAGCGGCAACCCGGCGAATCTCGGCAATCTCGTCCATCACCTCATCAAGCAACTGCGCAAAGCGCCGGTGAATCGAGACGAAGTCCTCGTCATCGAAACCGGCGGTGAATACGTAGGGGTTATGGCCGTAACCGCGCATCAACTCCAGCAACTCTTCTTCGGGAATGCGCGCAAATACGGTCGGGTTGGCGATCTTGTACCCGTTGAGATGCAGCACCGGCAAGACAACGCCGTCCTGTACTGGATTTAAGAACTTATTCGAATGCCACGCGGTCGCAAGCGGCCCGGTCTCGGCCTCGCCATCGCCAATTACCGTGAACGCCAGCAGGTCCGGGTTATCGAATACCGCGCCATAGGCATGCGACAGCGAGTACCCCAACTCACCGCCCTCGTTGATAGAGCCCGGTGTTTCCGGCGCGGCGTGGGAAGGGATCCCGCCCGGAAAGGAAAACTGCTTGAACAGCCGGCCCATACCGGTTTCGTCTTGACTGATGTGCGGGTAAATATCGGAATACGTGCCCTCCAAATATGTGCTCGAAACCACCGCCGGCCCGCCATGGCCCGGCCCCGTGATGTAAAGCGTTTCTTGGGACCGCTCCGAAATTATGCGGTTGATGTGGGCGTATAAAAAATTTAGCCCGGGCGTGGTACCCCAGTGGCCCAGCAGGCGCGGCTTGATGTCTTCTGCAGCCAGTTCCTGTCGCAGCAGCGGGTTGCCCATCAGATAAATCTGGCCAACTGAAAGGTAGTTCGCGGCCCGCCACCATCGGTGGATGGACTCAATCGTCTCGTCAGTCAATTCGGGCTGGTCAGTTTCCGTGCGAGTAAGCCATGAATGAGACATATTTCATCTCAACACGGGTGCGGCTCTCGTGCCACCGGATCGCCTCGGTTGGGAGTTGCTGGGAATCAAGTTATCGTCGTGACATGTCAAATCAAACGTACCGAGTTACCGAGATCGTGGGCACCTCCCCCGACGGCATCGATCAGGCGATCCGCAACGGCGTGCAACAAGTATCTAAGACCGTTCGCAATCTGGACTGGTTTGAGGTCACTGAAGTGCGCGGCCATATTGATGACGCACAGATCGCACACTTCCAAGTGGGCATGAAGATTGGATTCCGCTACGACGACGCGTAAAACCAAGCGGCGACCACCCCCCAACCTGTGGGGGCAGCTTCGCAACAGCCACTCCCCCTAATCGTGGACGACCTCATTGTGCTTGAAGAGAAGCGGTTTAGAGGCGTCTTTTCACCTCGACTCGCAATGATTTGCCAGCGATTGGAGAAAAAGCGAACAAAGTTACTGAAGACTTCGGTCAGATACGCTTAATAAATGGAAACGGTGCGTATTGGATTACTTGGTTACGGGTTTGGCGGAAAATATTTTCATGCCCCACTAATTGCGAGCGCGGCGGGCTGTGAACTGGCCGGTGTGGTCACGAGGTCGCCGCAGCGGCGCGCGGAGGTCGATGCTGATCATTCCGGCGTGCCAGTTTTTGACAGTCTTGAACAACTCGCTGCGGCAGGAGTTGACGCTGTTGCCATTTCGACTCCAGCAGCAACGCATACCGAACTAACGCGTCAAGCCATCGAAATGGGACTTCCGGTGGTGTGCGATAAGCCGTTTGCGATGTCCGCCGATGAGGCGCGCGCCACGGTTGAACTCGCGGAGGCAGCCGGCGTGTTAGTAACTCCTTACCAAAACCGGCGCTGGGATTCTGACCTTCTGACGCTGCGCCGGCTGATCGACGAAGCTGCACTGGGGCAAATCACGCACTTCGAGTCCAAGTTTGAGCGGTTTGCCGACCCGGCCGCAGTCCCCCTGGCTGGGGGCGGAATTCTGCGCGACTTCGGCAGCCACCTGGTTGATCAGGCGCTTTTCCTGTTTGGACCCGTCTCACGCGTTTATGGCGAACTAGCTCCGGCCGGCGGCCCGGCAGGGGAAGCTGGATTTGATCGAAAATTCTTTGCCGCCCTCACACATGTCAGCGGTGTGGTCTCGCACTTAACCGGTGATTGGAGCCAGGGCGGACCCGGCAATCGCTACCGCGTCCAGGGCACCGAAGGCAGTTACACCGTGCGCGGAATTGGCGGCATGGATGGGCAAGAACACGCGCTCATCGCCGGAAAGTCCCCCGCGAGCGAGGGCGACCAGTGGGGTATGGAGCCGCAAGAAGTGTGGGGCCAGATCCGACGCGGCGACGAAAGCACAACCGTGGCAACCGAACGCGGCCGATGGGACACCTTCTACCCCACCTTTGCCGCGGCCGTCCGCGGCCAAGGTTCCGTACCGGTCAACCCGTGGGACGCAGTTGCGTCCATGACCGTCATCGATGCCATCCGCGCCAGTGCAAACAGCGGAAAAATCGTCGAGCTTTAACATCTTTAAGGATTCTCGTGCCAGAAATTGCTGTAGTCACCCGCGGCGGTTTTGTCGAAAGCAGGCATCAAGGCACCGTGGTGGCTCTCGACCCCTCCGGCGCAGCCACCCTGACCCTCGGCAGCGTTGACGCCCCGATCTTGCCGCGCTCGTCTGCGAAACCGCTCCAGGCGCTGGCGTGCCTGCGGGCCGGCGCGCCGCTGGCTGGAGCACAGTTAGCCCTGGCCACCGGGAGCCATAGCGGCCAAAGCCGACATGTCGCCGTCCTAAATCAAATTCTGGACCGCGCTGGTCTGACACCAGCCGCTTTGGCCTGCCCTCCCGATCTGCCCGGACACGAAACTACCCGCCGCACCCACCTGGCAGCTGGAGGGGAGGCAGAACGGGCGCGCATGAACTGCTCGGGCAAGCACGCGGCGATGCTTTTGACGTGCGTGATCAATGATTGGGATACCGCGAGTTACTTGGACGCTAATCACCCGCTGCAGCGGCAGATCGCGGCAACAATCACGGAGATGACTGGCGCGAAAATCCAGCACACCACCGTTGACGGGTGCGGGGCTCCATTATTTTCCACCACGACTTGGGGCCTGGCGCGAGCGTTTCAAAAACTCGCCTTGGGCCAAGTCGGAACACCAGAACACGCAGTTGCACAGGCGATGGGCGACCATCCGTTCTTTGTGGCCGGCGATGAGCGGGCCGACACCGACGTGATGGGCATGATTCCGGGGCTGATTTCCAAGGGCGGCGCCGAAGGCGTCTTGGCCATGGCAGCAAAAGATGGAACAGCGGTAGCGCTCAAAGTCCACGACGGGAATGCGCGCCCGGCCACTTTGGTGGCGCTGCGCGCGTTGGAAGCCAGCGGCGTTGACGTTACGAAAGCGGCGCAGCTGCTGGATTTACCCGTTTTGGGCGGGGGTGTGCGCGTGGGCGAAATCGCGCTCGGTCAGGATTTGGTCCACGCGCTCGCGGCGGTGGCGGGCTAGTCCTCTTCGAATGCGGTCTTCATACAGCGCATCGCGGCCAGGGTTTTGGGAACACCGATATAGGGCATGAGGTGGACGAAGCATTCGGCGACTTCTTCCTTGGTCATGCCCGCTACGTCGACTGCAGTTTTGATGTGCCCGGTTAGTTGCGGTTCAGTTCCACCCATCGCCGCGAGCGCTGCCATGTTCAACATTTGGCGATCACGTAATTGCAGGCCTTCGCGCTGATAGGTGCCGCCAAATACCGCGCCCACTACCCAGTCCGAGGCGCCCGGAGCGAACTCATCGAGCTGGTTTTTCCACGCAGCAGCGCCTTCTGGTGTCTGGGTTTCTTCGACAAATTTCTGCCCGGCGTCCATGCTCAAATCCATGATTTTCCTCCGTTAACGATCTAAATTGATACCGGGATTCACGGTAGCAAGGTCGCTATAGTGTCTTGCGCATTCGGCTCCGGTGGCTGACTTGGGCGCATCGGACAGGGAAGAATGATCATTGTGCCCACTTCAAAGCGCCCCACGCCGCGACCGCCCCACGACGATTCGTTGTTCGGCGATGCGCAAGAAATCTCTGCGGGTATTGGCGCGGGAAGATTGTCAGCTGAAAAGGTGCTTCGCGCGTCGTTTTTGCGTATCGAGGGAACGGAGCGGCAGTTAAAAGCCTGGGAGTACGTAGATTTTTCTGGAGCTCTTGGTGCCGCGCGCCAGATCGATAGCGAGCGCAAGGCCGGCCACCGGCTGGGCCCGCTGGCGGGAGTGCCAGTTGCGGTCAAAGACGTTATTGATGTGGCAGGCATGCCAACGGGCGCTGGTTTTGCGCCTTTTCGGGACCGGATGGCAAGCGCCGATAGCGAGATTATTAGAAAGTTGCGCAAGGCCGGAGCGGTCGTGGTTGGCAAAGTGGCAACCGCCCAGTTTGCTGCCTTTGATCCACCCGGGACGGTCAATCCCTGGGATGCGAGTCGCACACCCGGTGGCTCGAGTACGGGTTCAGGTGTTGCGGTGGCTGCGGGCCACGTTCCGCTCGCGTTGGCGACGCAAACTGGTGGATCAACACTGCGACCGGCGGCCTATAACGGAGTCGTTGGTTTTAAACCGAGCTTTGGCCGCATCTCGACGCGGGGCGTTTTCCCTGTCGCTCCGAGCCTGGATCATGTTGGCGTTATCGCCAGATCGGTGGCTGATTGTGAGGTCTTTGCGGAGGTTGCAATGCCGGGCTTTAAAAAAGCGTGCTCCTTCGGGCCGCCGCGCATCGGCATTGTTTCTGGATCCGCTTTATCGGTGCGTGATGACGTCTTCGCCGCTACCAATGCGGCTATCGCGGAGCTGCAAAAGGCCGGCGCTGAAATTGTCCCTGCGCGCCTTCCGTTTTCGCTTGATGAGCTCGCTGAGAGACACGGGATCATCATGGCGGGCGAACTTTGGGCGGCGCACCGCGAGCGCTTTGCGAAATCGAGCGAATTTTATGGCCCGCAACTCACTGAGCGGCTCCGTCAGGCACAAAATATCTCCAAAGAAGCGCTAAAGATTGCTCAGCGCAAACGGCAAGCGGCGATAGGGCTTTTCGACCAATTATGGGAAGACATCGACATTTTGCTGCTGCCCGCCGTCCCCGAAGCGGCCCCGCCGCGCCGCACTACCGGCTCCTCGCGCCTGCTTGCGCCGTTCAGTCTGATCGGTGCGCCCAGTGTTGCAATTCCTGCCGGGTGGCTGGGCGAAATGCCTCACTCGGTCCAGCTGGTTGGTGCCAGAAACCACGATGCCGCGCTGTTATCGCACGCCAGGTGGTGTGCGGGCGTTCTGGGAACGCCTTTTTCGCGGCCGTCAGCATCTTCCTGACTGAGCACAAGCAGGATGCAAAAATTCCCAGCAAGTTTGGACAAACCCGAGGTCATACTTGCGTAACGCGAGGACATCCACAAGTTCATCTGAGCGATACGCACCGAGAATCTTGCGACCATCTAGCAAAAGGTTCAAGCGAGCCATTGGATAGCTCTAGAGCTTGGCCGGAAACCCCGACGC
>DAHVRJ010000007.1:0-2367 GCA_027322505.1 Demequinaceae bacterium | reverse complement strand
TGCGAATGAACCGGGGTGGAGGGCAAGTCGCCCAGTTTCAGTGTCGACGAACCAGCGGTAGCCCAAGAATTTAGCCACGATCTCGTTTCGTGGGTTGCGCCAGACGTGTTGGGGCGGTCCGATTTGTAGGATTTCGCCCGCGTTCATGACGGCGATGCGATCAGCTATGGCGAATGCTTCATCGTGGTCGTGTGTGACGAAGATGGCGGTGGTGCCGGTGGCGGTGAGCACGCGGCGCAGGTCGTAGGCGAGGCGCTCGCGCAAATCCCGGTCCAATGCGGAGAGCGGCTCGTCTAAAAGCAACAGCCGGGGCGCAGGGGCCAGGGCGCGGGCTAGTGCCACGCGCTGCCGCTCCCCACCAGAAAGGTTGGCAATGCCGCGATCTGCAAAATCGGGCAGCCCCACCATTTCAAGTAGTTCATCAACACGATGCTGGACTTCCGCCCGGTTCAGGTCCAAGCCCTTAAGCCCGTAGGCAACATTGCGGGCCACATTGCGGTGCGGAAAGAGCTGCCCATCTTGAAACATCAGGCCAAACCCCCGCTTGTGGACGGGCACCGAATCTATCGGCTGCCCCGCCCATAAAACCCGCCCTTGCTCATAGGCCTGCAGGCCCGTAATGGCGCGTAACAGGGTGGATTTTCCGCAGCCGGACGGCCCTAACAGCGCCAGCACCTCGCCCGGTTCCACGTGAAACTGTGCAGCGGCCACGGCAACCGTGGTTCCGAAACGAACCGTCACATCGCGCACGACCAGGCCGGCAGATGCGGCATCTTGACCTGCGGATTTATCTGCCGATTGATTTGCAGCTTGCTTTGCGACGCGATTTGCACCTTGGTGCGCGGCTTGATGTCCGGCGCGAATAGTCATATCAAAACTCCGTTACAGTCCCGGGTAAACGCCAGCGCTCTGCAAGGAATACGGCAGCGCCAGTTGCCAATGCCAAGATCACGGCCGCGGCCAGTGCCGTGCCGTGGTTTTCGATTCCGGGCCGCCCAATGAGCCGGAAAATCACCACCGGCAGAGTCGGTTTATCGGGGCGCGCCAAGAACGCGGTCGCCCCGAACTCCCCCATCGCGACCGCGAAAGCAAATCCGACAGCCAAACCCAGCGCTCGGGCCGCCAGCGGAAAGTCCAAGGTGGCTAAAATTCGCCGCGGCGGCGCACCCAGCGTTGCGGCCACCTCGCGCAGCCGCGGGTCAATTGCCCGCATCACCGGCAAAATTGTGCGCACCACCAGGGGAATGGCCACCACGGCCTGCGCGATTGGCACCAAGATCGGTGAGGTGCGCAAATCCAACGGTGGCTGATTCAAAGTCACCAGAAATCCAAAACCCACGGTCACGGCTGAAACACCCAGCGGCAGCATGAAGAGACCGTCCAACATCGAGATCGCGCCCCGACCCCAGCGCGATGCGGGCCGGCGCGAAAGCACAAATGCGATCAGTCCCCCGATCACCAGCGCCAATACCGTCGCATCGACGGCGATACGCAGCGAGTTAATCAGCGCTTCACCTACGGGAACGGCCAAAAAGCCATCACCAGTAGCGGTCGTCAGGTTTCGATAGTGGTCCAAACCCCAGCCGCTTGCGGTGCGCAGCGAGCGCACCACGAAAGTAATCAGCGGCGTGCAGATTAATCCCAGCAGTGTGATGAGCGTAATCGAAGCCGGAAACCAGTCGCGCCGGGTCAACGGCACGGCGTTTTCTTGCGGCGCCCCCAGTGCCAGCGCGCGTTCGCGCCGGCGCCGAAATACGTCGCTGATAACCAGCATCACCACTATTGCCGCTAGCTGGACAATCGATAAAACAGCGGCGGTGCGCAAGTCCAAAAACGCGGTGGTTTGCACGTAAATTTCGGTCTCGATCGTGGCCAGGCGCGCGCCTCCAAGCACCATTACAATGCCAAACGCGGTTGCGCATAAAAGGAAAATCATGGACGCCGCGGCGGCCAGCGCCGGCCCGAGGGCCGGGAGCGTCACCGTGAAAAACGCCCGCCGGGGCGATGCTCCCAGGGCGCGCGCTGCCTCTTCGGCCCGCGGATCCAAATGCGCCCACATGCCCCCAATAGTGCGCACCGCTACGCCAAAGTTCATGAAAACCATCGCGGCAATCACCGCGATCACGGTTTCATCCAGTTGTAAGAACCCGAGCGGCCCATTGGAAATTAACAGCGATCTAAAAGCCACTCCGACCACCACGGTCGGTAGTACAAACGGCACGGTAATAAGGGCCCGCACCACGCCCCGCCCCGGGAATGTCCGCCGATATAGCACGTATGCGCCGGGCAGGCCGAGTAAAATCGCTCCGGCCGTCGCGCCGAGCGCCACTGCTTCCAGCATTGACGTGGACGGGCATCGCTACCTAT
>DAHVRJ010000026.1:0-2748 GCA_027322505.1 Demequinaceae bacterium | reverse complement strand
GCGCAAGCCTGCTCCGACCGTTAGTCCGGCTGCGGCGGGTAGGCTTGTTCGGCCCGCTCGGGCTGCCTCGTGCGCAACGCCTGCCCGGCCGCTAGGGCCATACCGCGCTCTTAAGCGCCCTTGCGTTTTTGAGTCTTCTTTGCGGCAGGCTTTTTAGCTGTCGTCTTCTTTGCAGCAGACTTCTTAGCAGCAGACTTCTTCGGGGCTGTTTTCTTTTCAGTAGTTTTCTGTGCGGAGCTCTGCTTCGAGTCCGTCTTCTTAGCCGTGCCCTCTTCTTCAGCAGCGGCTTCTTCTTCGGCCGGTGTAGTGGCCGCCCCTCGATCAATGCTGCGCCGCAATGCATCCATCAGGTCGATCACCTTGCCATGTTCTGGCTCGGAGTCCCCCTCGCCAAACGTCGCCGCCGTATCGACGGCCTCGCCCTCTTCTAATTTCGCCTCTACCAGTTGCCGCAACTGCACCTGGTATTCATCCTCAAACTCCTCTGGATCAAAATCCCCAGTCATGTGATCGACCAGCGCCGAAGCCAAATCCTTCTCTTTACTGGTCAACTCCACCGCTTCCAAGTCCGGACTCTCCACCGCCCGCACCTCATCGGGCCAGGTCATGGACTGCAATACCAAATCCCCCTCGCGCACGCGCAGCACACCAAGACGCGTTTTTTGCCGCAGGGCAAAAGTCACAATCGCGGTGCGATTCGTTTCTTGCAAAGTATGGAGCAGTAGCGCATACGCCTTCGCCGCCTTCGAATCGGGCTTCAAGTAATAGCTGCCGTCAAGCGTTATGAGATCAATCTGCTCCGCGGGCACAAATCGCACAACATCAATCTCGCCGCGCGCCGCCGCTGGCAACTCTTTTAGATCTTCGTCCGTAATGATTACGGTCGTCGATCCGTCGTCATATGCGCGTTGAATGTGTTTAAAATCCACCAGTTCGCCGCAAATTTCACAGTGCCGCTCATAGCGGATGCGCCCGTGATCCTTGTCATGGACTTGATGCAGCCGCAGGTCATGCTCGCGCACGGCGGTGTAGGCCTTGACCGGCACGTTCACAAGCCCGAACGCAATCGAGCCACTCCAAATTGCTCTCATCCCCCCCCAGGGAACCCATCTAGCGCCAACTTCGCAACCGGTGGCGCGAAAACTCGCCGCTGGATTCCACCGGCGCAGCGCCTGGGGTCAACCGGTGGCAACAACTGCGCGCACAGCCGAAGATGAAAAGGAAGCGCCCCACCGCCGCAACGCCGAAGGAGGCAAGCCATGCCCAGCAACGAACTAGTCGGACGCGACCTGCACCTGACGAACCTCGATAAAGTCATGTACCCGGCGACCGGGACCACCAAGGGCGCGGTCATCGACTACTACATCCAAGTCGCGCTCCACCTCACCCCTCTGGCCGCCGACCGCCCCGTCACGCGCAAACGCTGGGTCCACGGCGTTGGAACAGCGGAAAACCCCGGCACGGTCTTCTTCCGCAAAGACCTCGAAGAAGGCACACCCGGATGGGTCCCGCGCATCAAGTACCGTCACAAAACCACCACCAATATCTATCCGCTTGCTTCCGAACCCGCCGTTTTAGCGTGGTTTGGCCAGCTTGCTGCACTCGAACTCCACGTACCGCAGTGGCAAATTAAGGACGACGGCACGCGCCTGAATCCCGACCGTTTCGTTCTTGATTTGGATCCCGGGCCCGGTGCGGGGCTCGAGCAGTGCGTCGAGGTCGCGTTCTTGTGTAAAGAGATTTTGGACGATATGGAACTGCGCACTATTCCAGTCACCTCCGGCTCGAAAGGCTTGCACCTATACGCCGAACTTGATGGCGCAGTCTCTTCGGAAGACGCGAGCGCGGTCGCGCGTGAATTGGCCCGCGCGATTGAATCCCGCCGTCCCGATTTGGCGGTTTCGAGTATGCGCAAGGAACTGCGCGGCGGGAAAGTGCTGGTGGACTGGAGCCAAAATAACGCCGCGAAAACAACAATTTGCCCCTATTCCCTGCGCGGAAGGCCGCGCCCCACCGTGGCGGCGCCGCGGACGTGGGAGGAACTAGGCGTCCCTGATTTAAAACAGCTCACCTTTCGACAAGTTCTTGACCGGCTTGATGCCGGCATTGAACCGATGACCGTCTTTGGGCATGCCCCGAAAATAGTTAGCCCCCATCCGGCCCAGGAACCCGATAAATTAGACATTTACCGGTCCAAACGCGATCCAAAGCGCACTCCAGAACCGGTACCGCACGCGAGTAAAAACAGTCCCGTGCGCCAGCGCGAAATCCAAGAAAGCGATGCGCCGATCTTCGTGATTCAGCGGCACGACGCCAGCCGGCTCCACTGGGATTTTCGACTTGAACACGAGGGTGTGCTCGTCTCCTGGGCAGTCCCGAAAGGGCCGCCGCTGCAAACCAAAACCAATCGGCTCGCCGTCCATACTGAAGATCATCCCATGTCTTATGCCACGTTCGAGGGCGAAATTCCCCAGGGTGAATATGGTGGTGGCACGGTGGAAATTTGGGACACCGGCACGATCGAAATTGAAAAGTGGCGTGAGGGAAAAGAAGTCATCGCAGTGCTGCATGGCAGCGCAGATGGCGGGCTGGGAGGGGTTTCGCGCCGGTATACCTGCTTAGACGCATATTTGTGCACAGACCTACCTCCTTTCAACTGGAATCACACGTCAGCACCACCTCCAATTCGTTCTAGAGAAATACCCTCTGGTGCCCAACTCCTTCCCCTCCTTTTAAGGGCTGCACTTG
>DAHVRJ010000154.1:0-7948 GCA_027322505.1 Demequinaceae bacterium | reverse complement strand
TCTATGATGACGCCCAGCAAAATTGCGCCAACTATGACTACGAGCCATCCCAGTGACTCGCCGAAACCAACAGTGAGCACTACGGAAAGTAACAGCGCCATAAACACCATGTGGTGGCCGGTGAGGAAGATATATTTCAGGGACGTGAACCGCGCCAATGCCAGCATCACGAGGAAGCCCAATACCAAAATATAGGCGCTGATAGCTCCATATTGGTCATAAGCCAGCGCCGTGATGACCTCGTTGGTGGGAATTACGCCCTGCGCTCCGGTGACCTCCAAAATTAGGGCGCCCAGCGGGTCCAGTGAGCCCACGACTACGTCAGCGCCGGCCCCTAGAATCAGAAAACCCAGGGCGGCTTTGAGGCCGCCACCAATGACCTGTCCGGCGGAGCGCCGCAGCGCTATCAGGCCGATCGCGGTGATGATGCCGATCAGGTAAGCGGGCACGTTTAATATTTGTTGCCCAATAAAGTCAAGTACTACAACAAACCAGTCCATCTCGGATGCTCCTTTGAATCCACGACACCGGGTTTAACTGTCGATAGCGTCTTTTAACTTTTCACTTACTTCGTTTACGTCGGTGAAGTTTTCGATCACGATTACCCGGGCGGGGACGTCTCCGAGTTCTTCAACGAGTTCTTGGGAGGTAAGAACAATATTTGCGGTTCGGGCTGCGCCCCGGGCC
Organism: Demequinaceae bacterium; assembly: GCA_027322505.1. GTDB lineage: Bacteria > Actinomycetota > Actinomycetes > Actinomycetales > JAJYRW01 > JAJYRW01. The sequence continues at coordinate 7,261 of DAHVRJ010000154.1, read as the reverse complement.
GTTCCGATATCGGCGGCCTCCACGTCCCCGTCGATGTCCATGGCCCGCAGGGCCTTCTCAGCGGTCATCTTCAGCAAAATTGAGGTACCGATTCCCATTCCGCATACAACGACAATTCGCATTAGGTTCTCCTTTTTTGGGGGGTGTGAGGCTTTAGTTTTGATCGGGGGAACTTTCTTTTGTATCTGAAGTGGCGCCGTCCAAAATTTCTCGCACAGCGGCAGGTGAGTCGGCCGCTCGCAACTGCGCCATGATCTTGCTGTCGCTCAGGACGCGCGCGAGCGCCGACATGACTTGTAAATGGGAGTCTTGATCGGTGGCGGCTAGACCAATGATCAGATCGACGGGATCATTTGCCGCGGCGCCAAACTCCACCGCGGTCCTCAGCGAGACAAAACTCATTCCCGTGCGCAGCACTGCTGGGGACGGGCGCGAATGCGCTAGGGCGAATCCGGGGGCAATAACGATGTAGGGCCCCAACTCGTCGAGTGCGGCGAGCATTTCTGCCGTGTAGGCCTCGGTGGTGACTCCCTGCGCCACTAGGCCCGCGCCGGCTAAGTCAATGGCCGCACGCCAATCAGGAACTTCGGCGCGCGTTGTGACTGCCGAGTCGGGAAAAAAGTCAGAAAGATTCACAGCTGCCACTCCCTTGTAAACAGCTCACTTCAGTACCAGGTACCACTCTTGCTTAACTTTGACACAACCCGGCCTTGGGATGCTAGGGGCTTTTGACCTAGCGCGGGCCACTAGCGGCTGCCTGTTAGGATCAACGCCGGCTTTTATTAATCCTTCCCCCGACTCTTCGGTTGGGCGGCAAAGCAGCAAGGCGCTCATTTCATTTGAATAAGTCTGCACCTGGCACATCGCGTCCCGCCCAGGAAGCGATGACGCAAACGCGCACTTCCGTCAATCCTGGTGTGGCTACCGCGGTGTTGTCGGCGGGCGGGATCTTGGTTTCGCTGGCGCAGACTTTGATCATCCCGCTCATTGTTCAGCTGCCGAAAATATTTAACACCTCGCCCGCAAATGCCTCCTGGATCATCACGGTGACCCTGTTAGCCGGGGCGATTTCCACGCCAATTGCCGGTCGCTTGGCCGATCTGTACGGCAAAAAGCATGTTTTGCTGGTGTGCTTATCACTTTTTGTGATTGGATCACTGGTTTCGGCCGCGTCTTCCTCGCTGATTCCGATGGTCATTGGCCGGGGTCTGCAGGGCACCGCAAGTGGGCTTATCCCGTTGGGAATTGCTTTGATGCACGAACTTTTGCCGCGCGAACGGGCCGGGCAGGCGATCGCGTTTATGAGTTCATCGATGGGCATCGGGGGAGCACTGGGGCTGCCGCTGGCAGCTGCCGTTGCCCAGCTTGCTTCGTGGCGATTTTTGTTTCTGGCGGTCGCGGTGGCCGGCGTTGGGGTTGGGGTCGCGTTGATGTGGTTGATCCCCACCCTGCCCGTGGCCAAAACGAGCGCGCGTTTTGACGTGTTGGGTGCCATCGGTCTTATGGTCGGTCTGGTTCCGCTCCTGCTGGGAATCTCGAAGGGTGCAGATTGGGGCTGGGTCTCCCCCGCGACGATTGGCTGCCTGGTTGGTTCGGTAATTATTTTGGCTATTTGGGGTATCTATCAGGCAAATCGGGACGAGCCGCTAGTCAACCTTCGCACCGCGCGGCTCCCGGCTGTTTTGCTAACCAATTTGGCCTCGGTCCTCTTCGGGTTCACCATGTATGCAATGAACCTGCTCATTCCGCCCGTGATTCAACTACCGGTTGAAACTGGGTACGGGCTGGGGCAGTCCATGGTCGCAATGGGGCTGTGGATGATGCCCATGGGAATTGGAATGATGGCCGTATCCGGTGTCGGGGCGCGCATCTCGGCCGCGCGCGGGCCGAAAGTCACGCTGACGTGGGCCGGAGGCGTGATTGCAACGGGTTATGCGGCGGCAGTCACTACGCTGCTGACGATTGGAAACCGCGCCCCCGGCCCGGCAGAAACGTCTTTGATTGTCACGACCCTGGTGCTTTTATCGCTGGCAGGCCTTATCGTCGGAACAGGAATTGGGCTAGCTTTTGGGGCGATCCCAGCGTCAATTTTGCAGGCGGTCCCGCTGTTTGAAACCGCGGCCGCTAATGGTTTCAACGCCCTTATGCGCTCATTAGGGACGACGTCCGCCTCGGCGGTCTTGGGCGTAATCTTGTCATCTATGGTCCATCAGGTAGGAGGCTCCGCGGTGCCGACCTTAAGTGCTTACGGGCTGGCTTTGGCACTGACTTGCGTGATCGCGGTGGGTGCCGGCTTGATCTCGCTGGCAATTCCGCGCAGCCAAAATAACAGTTGACAACCACCGCCATGGCGGTCAATCGTTACCCGCCGCTACCTTTTCAAAATCGGAAATATAGGTTTCTCTTGTGAGTTTTTCTGCCGCGCGTCGCCGCGATCAAACCCCGTCGAAAACCAACGTCATCATCGGCGTAATGGTGGTCGCCGCATTCATCATGATTTTGAACGAGACGATTGTCTCGATCGCGCTGCCACAACTTGCCCGGACACTTTCGGTAACCGCATCGACTGCGCAGTGGCTCGTTTCCGGTTTTTTGGTGACCATGGGCGTGGTGATTCCCACCACCGGTTTCCTAATTGACCGCTTTGCTCCGCGCGCTATTTTCTTAACGGCTGTCAGTTCTTTCACGCTGGGCACCGCCCTGTGTGCAATTGCCCCGAATTTTCAGGCGCTGCTGGCTGGACGCATTGTGCAAGCCTGCGGGACGGCCGTGATGATTCCACTGGTGATGACCTCGGTTATGCGGTTGGTGCCGGCCTATAAGCGCGGAGCGATGATGGGAACAATCTCCATCGTCATTGGGGTGGCCCCAGCCATCGGGCCTACCGTGGGCGGGGCCGTACTGGCGGCCCTGACATGGCGTTGGATGTTTTGGCTCGTACTTGGCCTAACCCTAATTTTGTTTGCGATCGGCTTCTTCTTTTTACAGGTACCTTCACAGCGAAAAGACACTCCGCTTGATGTGGGTTCGGTCGTGCTTTCCGCACTCGGTTTTGCCGGCCTGGTTTATGGACTTTCATCTATCGGACAGGCGGAAGTTGCGTATTTGCCCTGGATAGCACTCGCGGTCAGTTCCGTGGCCCTCGTTTCTTTCGTATGGCGCCAAATTGTCTTACAAGGGCAGGATCGCCCACTGCTGGACTTGCGTACGCTGCGCTTCGCTCGTTTCCGCCTGGGAGTGGTGATGTCGGTGCTGGTGTTTATGGCACTGTTGGGCGCTGGGGCGATTTTGCTGCCGATTTATCTGCAAAGTGTTTTGGGGCATGGAACTTTTGCCGCCGGCCTCGCGCTGCTTCCTGGTGGGCTTGCGATGGCGGCAGTTTCGCGCCCGGCCGGAACCCTATATGACCGTATTGGGGCCCGGCCGCTGATGATTCCCGGAGCAATTGGAATGGCGGCGGCTCTGTGGCTGTTCGCCGCTCTGGGCGCTGGGGCTCCCCTCGGTCTGGTAATTGCCACCCACGTTTTGTTGATGCTCTCGCTGGGCACCATGATGACGCCATTGATGGCTGATGCCCTCGGAGCGTTGCCCGATGACCTTCACTCCCACGGAAGCGCGCTGTTCGCCACTCTCCAGCAGGTTTCCGGTGCGCTGGGAGCCTCAGTATTTGTCGCAGTTGCCGCGCTTGCGAGCCGCACTGCCGGGGAAATTCCCGACGCCCGCGGCCTTGCCGCGGGTTTTGGGCTCGCCGGATGCTTCGGGTTGATAGCGGTGGGCACCGCGTTCTTGTTTAAGCGCCCGCGCAGCATCCCCGCGCCGGCATGAGTGGCACAGTTTCCGCAAAATGAGCGGCCCTGCAAAGATGGGGCCATGACTGAAAACCACCCCTGGGTACAGCATTATCAACCCGGTGTTCCGGCCGAAATTGAGATTCCGCCGACCTCTCTGGTCGAAATGTGCGAAGAGGCCATTCGACTGGGCGGGGTCGGCGTTGCTCTTCAATTCTTTGGACGCAAGACCACTTACCAGCAACTAGGCGATCAAATCTCCCGTGCCGCTGAGGGGCTGCGCCGCCTCGGGGTTCGGGCCGGTGATCGGGTGGCGCTGATTTTGCCGAACTGCCCGCAGCACGTCGTGGCATTTTATGCAGCGCTCCGGTTGGGTGCCGTCGTGGTGGAACATAATCCGCTGTACACCGCGCGCGAGTTGCGCCACCTGTTCGAAGACCATGGCGCCCGCGTCGTTATTGCCTGGGACGCGGCGGTGGCAAAACTGCGGGAGCAACCAGCAGATATTGAAATCGACCACATCGTCTCAGTGAATTTGCTGCGAGCTTTCCCCACCGGGAAACGCCTGGCCCTTAAGTTGCCGGTACCTAAACTGCGGGAGATGCGCAATCGCCTCACGGGCCCCGCTCCGGGGACGATGCCGTGGGAAGACCTGCTGAAAGCACCCGCTTTAGCCCAGTCACACCCGCGACCTGATATCAGCGATAGCGCCGTAATCCAGTACACGTCCGGCACGACCGGAAGAGCAAAGGGCGCAATCCTCACCCACCGCAATCTCTATGCCAACGCGCTGCAGGGCGCGGCGTGGATGCACGATGCCGTGGATGGGAAGGAAGTAATTTACGCGGTGCTACCCATGTTCCACGCCTTTGGAATGACGCTGTATCTAACGTTTGGCATTCTCAAGCGGGCCCGAATTGTCCTCTTTCCCACTTTTGACGTTGACCTGGTCCTAGATGCCGCCCGGCGCACTCCGCCAACCGTTTACTGTGCCGTTCCTCCGATCTATGATCGGACGGCCCAGCGTGCCATCGAGCGCGGGATCAGTTTAGAGTCGGCTAAATTCTGCATTTCCGGCGCCATGAATCTCACTGACGACATCGTTGAGCTGTGGGAAAGTGTGGCCGGTGGCCTCCTCGTTGAGGGTTACGGCCTTACTGAATCATCGCCCGTTGCGCTAGGAAACCCGTTCCATCCCACCCGGCGAACGGGCACTATCGGGATTCCGTTTCCCAGCACCCAGATGCGCGTCGTTGATCCGGATAATCCAACTGTTGATGTTCCACAGGGCGAACGCGGCGAGCTCTTACTGCGTGGCCCGCAGATTTTTCAAGGGTATTGGAATGCGCCCGAAGAAACTGAGGCCACTCTCCTCCCGGATGGTTGGCTTCGCACCGGCGATTTGGTCACCGTGGACGAGGATGGCTTTACCACGATTGTTGATCGCGTCAAAGAACTAATCATCACCGGTGGCTTCAATGTTGCCCCGACCGAGGTTGAGGGCGTGCTGCGTACGCATGAGGATGTTGAAGACGCCGCGGTCGTGGGATTACCGCGCAGCGACGGGGGCGAACGAGTTGTGGCCGAGGTAGTCATGCGATCGGGCGCAGAGCTTGATGTTGAAGGGGTGCGCAATTGGTGCCGGGAGCGACTTGCGGCATATAAGGTCCCGCGTGAGATCGTCGCGGTATCGCAATTGCCTAAATCGATGCTGGGCAAGGTGTTGCGTAAGGAAGTTCGCGAGCGCCTTGCATCGGTTCTGGAGACCTAGAGTTATTAAACCTCTATGTGACTGGATAGTTCTCGCTGGTCAGCAGTCGCGCCAGGTGGACGGCATTGGCGGCCAAAGTAGCGGTCGTGGTGGCGGTCATCTCCGGTGTTTCATCGAGATCTTTATAGTCTGTGGAATGCATGGCCTGGCCATTCCAATAACTGACTCCTTGGGCGGGGATGGTGAACCCCACATCGCTAAGAGCTTGATAGGTAACGCCCGTGATGTGATGGGCACCGTCCTCATTTCCCACCACTGCCACGGCGGCCACCTTGCCGAACATTACTGGCCTGCCCACATCGTCGGTTTCCGAAATCTCGGCATCCAGGCGTTCAAAGACGCGCTGCGCGACGCTGGAGTGTTGGCCCAGCCACGTGGGTGTGGCCCACACCAAAATGTCCGCATCGAGAATTTGCTGGCGAATTCCTGGCCATTGGTCTCCGGCTCCCATATCGGTATCCACACCGGGATGAACCGCATAGTCAACCACGCGGACCATAGAACCGGTGACGCCGTGGTCTACCAGGGCGTCGAGGATTTGCTGGCCCAGAAGTTGCGTGCTTGAACTCGCTGGGTCGGGTTTTAAAGTGCAGTTGAGTACGAGCGCCCGCAAATTTTCATTAGCGCTTATGTTGTCGTTAGCAGTCATACTTGGACGCTATGTCGCAGGTGACGTATCTGCACCCGGAGAACAGCGCCCGAGGCACAATTGAAGACCTCCGCCATATCTCGATCGACCGGCATCTCTACCAACCGCCGGCATCTGAATCGAGAGACGCGCGCTAGTGCAACCACCTCCCTGCCATAAGTCTTCGCCACTGCAGCTACCTCACTAGAATTGAAAGACCGTGGGATCACGCGACAGGTTCGGAAGGACATGATGGCATTGGCACACGAGATGAATGATGCACGCACACTGCGGCTGGTATGGCCGCAATGGCAGGGAGCTGGCCGCGACAACGTCGCCCAACTCATGCCCGAAGTATCTCTGACCCGAGCCAGGCGCGGATACGTAGTCGGCGCGAGAGTGCTGCAGGCGATCCTGCCCGAGCACGCTGGCCCCACCGAGATCGTGCCCGTCGCTATGGACGGGCACTCCTGGATGGGATGCCGCTTATCCCGCGCACCTGAACTAGTGGATGTTTTTCCCGATTTCGGCGGCGTCGGCGGCGTAAACGATCTGCGAGCCGCGATCGGCGCGCTGTTGACGTTCGTGCTCGTGCTCATTATCTGGTGGTCGGCGTGGGTTTTCCAGGTGGTTTTTGGCTAGTTACCGAGCATCGTGTGGGCACATCGCGTGGCTGCAACCTCGCGTTCAATAAATGCAACCACCTCCGCAATCGCCGCATGCTGCGCCTGCGCAATCAGTGCTTGCGTCCCGGCATGCGCAACTGCCCACAACACCGAGGCGGGCTTCGGTATCGAGAACGTGTAATCAAACCCCGCTACAGCGCGCCGCGTACCTCGTCTGGTTTCTTCGGCTTCGATCTGCGCGACCTGGTCCGCGCGAACGGCAGGTGACAACGACCCGTCCAGCTCTGCTACGCGCGTCTCGATCCGCTCTGAAACGGGCGCAAAGGACTGGTCCGCACGGCCGCGGGGTCACCGGTAATGGGGTCTTGCCCCATTCCGACAAGCAGCTGCAGCTGCGCTTCAGGTACTTCGTCACCGGCGCTCATCACGCGCATCGAAACCGTCATCG
>DAHVRJ010000143.1:0-23804 GCA_027322505.1 Demequinaceae bacterium | reverse complement strand
TTAACCCACGGCGTTCGAAATCCGGCGGCCTATAAGCGCGGGGATGACCCGGACGAGGTCACACTGGGAATCGCGTGGAACGCGGTGCGTCGCATCGATATCGGGCCCGCACAGTGCCCGGATCCCAATTGCGAGGCCGAGCACGGGATGACCGGAAACAGCAGCCCGGACGATATTTTGCTGCGAATTGCAGCCGATGCCGAAGGAGTCGCCGCGGTGCGCAACGCTATTTCATTTGGCCAGCGCGTCTCCCACGCTACGCGCGCGGCCCTTCCGGCCTATGCCGCTGCTGCCAGCAATCGGGAACGCGCTTAGAAAATGCCCGCTCGCTCTTTGCCACCCGTCCCCAATTACGACGGAAAAACGCTGGCCGGTGTTCTTCCTGCGCTCGCAGACAGCCTGGGGGTTCACATCCCGGCGCGTCCGAGTGTGGGTATTGGCGGTCTCGGGCAGGCCGGGGCGGGCGCGCTGGTAGATCCATCGGCTCGCTCGGGAACCGAATACCGAAAACTTTTGGACCTTCCGACCGCCCAAAAAGTCGTTGTGGTGCTTATTGACGGGCTGGGATGGCAGCTCCTTGCCGAGCGGGGCGGCCACGCACCGTTCTTGCGGTCGCTGATGGAGCAGGGCCAGATAATTTCAGCCGGTTTTCCCACCACAACGGTGACCTCAATGGCGATGTTTGGGGTGGGGAAAGCACCCGGAGCCAGCAAAATCGCCGGGTACAGCCTGCGCAGCCCCACCAGCGGCAAACTCGTCAACCTGCTTAATTGGCGCGGGGAACCCAATCCGGCCTCCTGGCAGCCCCACCCCACAGTTTTTGAAAAACTCATCGCCGCCGATGTGCCCGTACTGCGAACGGGAGCGCCGCATTTTGCGGACTCCGGATTGACGCAGGTCGCACTGCGGGGCGGGGACTTCGCCGGTTTTAGCAAGTTTCCTCAAGGCGTTGATCTCACCCTGGAGCGGCTGCGCGCCATCGACGGGGGACTGGTCTACCTGTACTGGTGGGAAATTGACCGCATTGGCCACCACGCCGGTTGGAAGTCCATGCAGTGGGCCGATGAACTGACTGCCCTTGACGGCGAAATACGCCGGCTCGTGGAGAGTCTGCCCGCTGGCACGCTGCTGGCCCTTACCGCCGACCACGGAATGGTTGATGTTCCCCTTGGGGCTCGGCGCGATCTGGCGTCGGACGCGGCGCTGCGCCAAGATGTGGAGCTCATGGGCGGCGAGCCGCGCATGGCCCATCTTTACTGCCGGCCGGGCACGGCGGCAGCGGTGGCGGAGCGGTGGCGCAACGAATTGGGAGACAGCGCGTGGGTTTTGACGCAGCAAGAGGCTATTAACTTGGGGCTCTTCGGAGTCGTCGAAGAAAGAACCCTAGACGTGCTCGGTGACGTGATCGTTGCCATGCGGGATGCAACAGCGGTCGTTGACTCGCGGGTCATGCCGCCGCACTCGCTCAAACTTATTGGCCTGCACGGGTCTGCCACAGCAGCAGAAACTGAAATCCCGCTGCTGACCTATCAGGCGTGATGGGGTAAATATTTAGCCGCTGATAGGGGAGGCGTTAGTCCGTGCGCTGTTAGTCCGTGCGCGCGCCGAAGACAATCTCATCCCAGCTGGGAACAGAAGCGCGCCGCGCGCTGCGCCGCGTGGGTCGGGGCTTGTCCGTTTCGGGTTTGGGAGCATCCGCGCGATCAGATTGTCCCTCCACCTTATCGGCACTAGCAGCCCTTTCGGGGGCGGGTTGGGCCTCAACATCGGCTATTTCGTCCGCGATCGCGGCTGTTTGCGCATCTTCGCCGTCCAAGCCCCCATCGGCACCGGGGGTCGACTCCGGTAGTTGAAGCACCTCAGCATCAACGGCCAAATCCGGACGCGAGGCCGGAGGGTGGGCTGCCGGGATCTCCCCGCGCAGTTCGAAGGGATCGTCTTCGTCCTCACCCAAAATTGGTTGGCGTCGCCCGCGCCGTGAACTAAGTTCATCAAGCAAATCTTGTTGGCGTGCGAATACGTCATCGGGCTGCGGCTCGGAATCAGGGGTAAGTAGGCTGGCGGGAAGGTCTTTGCCTGCCCCAATGACGCCACCGTCAGAGTCGACGTCGTAGACCAGGTCGCGCACCGGGCTGAGCCGACTTGGGATGGGCTCGTCTCGAGGCTCCTCGGTTTCGGTAAGCCAGCGTGCCTCATCGTCCAGCGCCGAAAGCTGCCGGCTGCGCGGCTCAAAAGACCACGTCGCACTGCGCTCACGTTCCCCAGCTGTGAACTGCATTTCGACCGTCCACGGCGCGCCGGAAATTCGGTACGCCGTCCATTCAATTTCGATCGCCGGCACACCGCGGGCTGCCAGTCGATCGACAGTGATTTCCCCAAGCAGTGGAGCTTCAGAATCTCGCGAAATCGGGGCCATTTGGGCCTGTTCAATAACGTAGTTACGCTCCGCGATAATCGGCCCCTCGTAGCGGCGAATCGTGTCTAAATCGGTGCCGGTGAGCTCGGCTAAATCTTCCGGATCTTCCCCCGCGCGAATCCGTGCCTGGATTTCACGGGGCGCCAGTTGCGCTGCCGGCGCTTCCGATTCATCGTCATCGCCCATTTCCGGCTGCGGAGCGGGCACGACAGTGGTGTGCGAGCGGCGCACCAGTCGACGCAATTCACCATCGACGGGCACCCTAAAGCGCTGGCCGGACGCGTCGATGAGCAAGTTTTGTTCCGTCTCATCTAGACCGATGACTTGCGCCACTTCCGGTTGGGGAGTGTCCGCATTGAAGTCTTTATCAGGCTGTGCGTCTGTGGTGTCCATCTCGACCTTCCTTACCGCTGGCCCAAGTACTTAAAAACAGTTCGCCATTTCTAACTCTCTCACCTAACTTCACGTATCCGTTGGAGGTTGCCGCGCGTGGCGAGTAAGAACGGGTGACATGATGCTGGTGTGGTTTTAGTCGCTGAAGTCACCGCTCCCACCCTGCCCCTGGAGCCGATCCTCGAACTGGTGGGCGTCTTTGCTTTCGCTTTGTCCGGGGGCTTGGCAGCGGTGCGGAAAAACTTCGACATTATTGGCGCGCTCGTCTTAGCCTGGTGCGCCGGTCTGGGCGGCGGCGTGCTGCGAGATGTGCTTATTGGTGATGTTCCGCCGATCGGAATTACCGAGATCGAACTATTTGGGACGGCAGCAGCCGCCGGGGTAATAACGATGCTGTTTCACCCGGCTATGGCCCGTATTTGGCGCTTCATCATCGTGCTAGATGCCGTCGGCTTGGGACTTTTCGCGGTCCAGGGAGCCACCAAAGCTCTAGATATGGAAACGGGTTTCTTAGCCGCCGCGATCGTGGGGGTATTGACCGGTGTGGGCGGTGGGATGCTGCGCGATCTGCTTAGCGGCGATGTGCCCGTGATTTTCCGAGAACGTGAGTACTACGCCATCCCGGCCGTTTTGGGCGCTTCGGCGACTGTCGCTTGCTGGTACTTCGGGATTTTGTCTCCGTTAAGCGCCAGCCTTATCGCCGCCGGTGTCTTCCTATTGCGCCTTATCGCGCTGAGATTTCGTTTCCAAGCACCCGCAGCCCGTCGCACATGAAAACCTAGGTGAGCGGCGCCGTCCCTAATCTGACACAATCGCGGGCGTGACCCACAAAACTTACGCACACCGATCCGAAGTACCGCAGGAATTGCGCGCGGAACTGCGCGACCTCGCCCGGGACATCGCGCACGAGGCCGGCGCGCTGGTAAAAGAAATCCGGCGCGGGGAGGTGGAAGTTGCCGCCACTAAGTCCACCGTGACCGACGTTGTGACCGTTGCAGATACCGCAGCGGAAAAACTCATCCGCGAGCGACTGGCCCAGCACCGACCCGATGATGGAATCTTGGGGGAGGAGGCGGGCCTGACCGCCGGCACCTCGGGCCTGACCTGGGTGGTGGATCCAATCGACGGTACGGTCAATTACTTCCATGACCTTCCCGAATACTCGGTATCGGTGGCCGTTGTCACCGGCGAGCCCAATCCGGGCCAATGGGAGGTTGTTGCCGGGTGCGTTTATCGCCCCGATGATGCGCAAAGTTTTGAGGCTGCTTTTGAATTGGGCGCCCACCACGGGCAAAAGCGGCTGCAAGTGGCCGAGCCGGTCGAACTGGCGCAGGCAATCGTGGCCACCGGATTTGGTTATGATCCGCAAATGCGCCAGGGTCAGGCGCGCGTGCTTACCGGCGTGCTTCCAAAGATTGCCGACATTCGTCGTTTTGGTTCGGCGGCGTTGGACCTGGCGAATTTGGCCGCCGGAAAGTTCGATGTGTTTTATGAAACGGGGCTGAATCCGTGGGACATGGCAGCAGGGGAGTTACTCATAACTGAGGCCGGGGGAGTAGTGCGCGGAATTGGCGATAAGCCCGCCAGTTTCGCTTTGACCATTGCCGGGCCTCCGCAGCTTGCCGATGAGCTTGCGCGGCTGTTGAGTTCGCTAAACGCCGATGAGATTGTCACTTAAGCGTCAATCTGCGATCATCGGCGTGCCAAAGATGCGAATACGACCGGTTTTAGGGCACAATCCCCACGCCCGGGAACAATCGCAAAGCCAGGATGGTTATCCTTGCCAGCCGAGGATCTCGGTCCATTAATTTTGAGCATGGCAAAAGCCATGACACCGACTACAAACACCGGAGCGTGAGCCGCAAGATGGCGACGGACTACGACGCACCCCGCAAGACCGACGACGAGATGAGTGAAGACTCCCTTGAAGAACTCAAGGCTCGTCGCCAAGAAAAATCTTCTCCCATCGTGGATGAGGATGAGACCGAAGCTGCTGAAGGCTTCGAGTTGCCGGGGGCGGACCTGTCAAATGAAGAACTAACAGTGCGGGTGGTGCCCCGCCAGGCAGATGAGTTCACCTGCATGAGCTGCTTCCTGGTCCACCACCGCAGCCAGTTGGCAGAAGAAAAAGATGGTTATTTAATCTGCACTGAGTGCGCGGGTTAACCCAGCGCGCAGACCAACTTGGGTGCGCGGGCTAACCCAGCGTGCAGACCAACTTTGGTGCGCGGGCTAGTGGTTTTTTAGCGCGTGAAGGAGTTCGGCCGGGCGCCGGGTGGCAATAATCCATGCCGGTGCCGGGTCATTTGGGTCGATGTTTTCAATCATCACGGCCCGTTTCATCCAGGGGCGCACATTAACCCACGTCCGAAGATCGAGTTCGGGCCCCAGCGCGGCACGTAGGCGCGCACCGCTGAGTTCCTCTGCATTGCCCAGCCACTTGGTTTCAATCCGGGCGGGCCCCACGCGCAAAACACCGTCGGCTACTTCATTGCGCGGCGCCCACATGGCAAGCAGGACGATAACCAGGACGCCAATTAGCGCTCCGCCGGTGAACGCGATAGGAGCGTTGAGCGGCCACAGGGCTAGTCCCATCGCAAATGCGAAGCCAGGGGACATGAACCACCACATAATTGGCGGTAAGAACCATTCCTTGAAAACTGCAGAGGTACTCACAGTCATAGCGTGCCACGCGCAAATGCCACTTGGAACATGGCATTGCCTCAACTCCTCGATAGAGTCGGCAGCGTGAACAATTTTCCAGCCCGCAATTCCGATGCGCCCGCGGGATTTTCCGTGGAGGTGTTGATCAAGCAGCTGGACGCTGATCTACCCCTGCCGGCTGCGGCTCGGCCCGGGGACGCGGGTGTTGATTTACACGCGCGGCAGGCAGCGCATTTACGACCTGGAGCGCGCGCAGTAATTCCCACGGGGATCGCTATTGCCCTTCCGGAAGGTTGGGCGGGTTTTGTTCACCCGCGGTCGGGATTAGCGGCGCGCCACGGCATTACACTGGTGAATGCCCCCGGTACTATCGACGCCGCCTATCGCGGCGAAATTGCCGTGACGGTGCTCAACACCGATGGGCAGGAAGAATTTACAATCCAACGGGGGGACCGCATCGCGCAGTTGATTTTTCAGCAGGTCGGTAAGCCGCGGTTTATCGAGGTTGACAAATTGCCAGGTTCGCATCGTGGCGGGGGTGGCTTTGGTTCTAGCGGGATTAAACAGCAGCACCTGGCAGCAGGTGAAGGAGAAATATTGTGAGGTTTTTCAGGCGGCGCGCAAAAGCTAAGCGTGAGGCGGACACCGGTGTTGAGCCCGATGCTCAGACACCTGACAGCGCCAGTGACGCCGATCGCAGCGGCACCCAGCCTGGTAAGACGGCCGAACAAAAAGGCGGGGCCGCCCCACGCGTTCGCCGGCGCGGCCCGTGGGATGTTGAAGAAGTCTCCCAGCGCGGGGAGCGTCTCGACCTGGGCGCGATATGGGTGCCAACCCGCCCCGGTATGGAACTGCGCTTTGAGGCCGATAAGAAAACTCGGCAAATAATTTCAGTCACCGTCGGATACGTGGCTTCGCAACTGCAAATATCGGCTTTCGCGGCCCCGCGCAGCGAGGGAATTTGGGACGAGATTCGCCAAGACCTTGCCGGTTCGATCACGAAACAGGGTGGCACGGCTGATCAGCAGCGCGGGCCCTTTGGTCAAGAGTTACTGGCGCGGGTTCCAGCCCGCACTAAGGAGGGGCGCACCGGGCACCGACCCATTCGCTTCCTAGGGGTTGATGGCCCGCGCTGGTTTTTACGCGGAGTGGTATCTGGCAAGGCCGCGGTGGACACGGCGGCCGCAGCGGAATTGGAGTCCATTTTCGCCGACGTCGTAGTGTTGCGGGGAAGTGAAGCGCGCGCGCCGCGAGACCTGCTCGCAATCACACCGCCGGAAAACCTCGCACGCGCAGCTGCCCGGCCGCCGGGTTCACGCCCCGGCCAGCCGCAAAGCACCGGCCAGCCGCAAAGCACCGGCCAAGCGCCGGGTCAAACCCCGGGCCAAGCTCCCAATCAAAGCCCTGCCGGGCCGGGATCTTCCACCGCCAATCCGGAAGGTTAACTTGTGGCCGCACCCGATGAAATGAAGGCCACGACGCCCGATGACACGAAGGCCACGGCGCCCGAGACTTCCACCGTCCCGAAGCGGGGCGTGGGCGCTATCGCGTCGGAGGACTTCTCAGCGCTGACGGCAGTTGGCGGTGTGCGCGGACTCATCGAATCAGTTCTTCCCGGACTGGTTTTTGTTGTCCTATATTTACTGACCTACGACCTAACCATTTCGCTGGTTAGCTCGCTGGGGGTTGCCGTCATCGCAACCGTGGCGCGGCTCATTTCCGGTACCACGCTGCAACAGGCATTTGCAGGATTTTTCGGAGTCGCAATTGGTGCGTTTTGGGCATGGCGCACCGGGGAAGCGCAAGACTATTTCGCATTTGGATTGTGGACGAACGCCGCATACCTGGCTGGCTGTCTTATTTCCATGGTCGCGCGCTGGCCACTCGTTGGCATTATCGTGGGCGTCTTGACTGGAAAACCGAGCCAGTGGCGGGCTCATCCGGCGCAGCGCCGCGCCTACACCTGGGCAACGGGCGTGTGGGCGGTGCTATTTGCGGCGCGGTTGGCCGTGCAGTTGCCCCTGTACTTGGGCGCATCGGTGGGGTGGCTGGGCTCTATGCGCCTTTTAATGGGCGTGCCCCTGTGGGCTTTGGCATTGTGGATCACTTGGCTCCTAGTTCGAGGACCCATGCGCAGCGAGGAGGAAAAGTGACAGCACCCGCCCCGCACGATCCCAACGGCTATGACGCACCGCCTCCGGATTACGGCAGTGAACTGCACGCGCTGCAGGACCACTTTGCCGAACTCGACATCGTCACCATTGGTGAAGAACTGGGCCGGATGGACCGCGTGGAGCGAGCCTCGGCTTTTCGCCTCCTGCCTAAAGACCGCGCCCTGGAGGTCTTCGAAGACCTTGACGTCCCGCTGCAACACGAGCTGATTGAGGAATTACGCGGCGCGGCCACGGCAGAAATTTTCATCGCCCTGCACCCCGATGACCGCGCCTCCATGCTGGAGGAGCTGCCCGCGGGAATCGTCGCGCAACTACTTTCCGGGCTCTCCCGCCACGAGCGGGATATGACAACGGACCTGCTGGGCTACCCCGAGCGCTCAATTGGGCGCCGCATGACGCCCGAAGTTGTCCACATTCCCGGTAACGCGACGGTCGGCCAAGCTCTTGCCCGGGTGCGCGCGCAGGGGCACGATGCCGAAACCATTTACGTCCTGCCGGTGGTCGGGGAGGGACGCAAAGTCACCGGAGTCGTTTCTCTGCGCCGACTCTTTTTGACCCCGGACGATGTGCGCGTGGGCGAAGTCTCATCGGAGCCAGTGATGGTTCGAGCTCGCGACGACCAGGAAGATGCCGCTCGCGTCGTGCGCGATAACGGCATGATCGCCGTGCCGGTCGTTGATGATGAAGAGCGGCTTTTGGGAATTTTGACGGTTGATGACGCGATGCGCATCTTGGCGCAGGAAGAGGCCGAAGACGCCGCGCGCACCGGTGCGACCGCGCCCCTGGGCCGGCCCTATCTATCCGTTGGTCCCTTCGCGCTGGTCAAGGCGCGGGTGGGCTGGCTGCTGATCCTGGTCGCCGCAGCGACGCTGACGGTTAATGTTTTAAACCACTTCGAAGACGCCCTGGACCAGGTTGTCGCCCTGGCGCTGTTCGTGCCGCTGCTCATTGGAACGGGCGGTAACGCGGGATCGCAGTCCGCAACCACGGTGGTGCGCGCCTTAGCCATGGGGGAGGTGCGCAGCGGGGATTTTTTGCGCGTTTTGATGCGCGAGATGTCAACCGGTGCCCTGCTGGGGGTCACTTTGGCAGGTGTCGGGTTCTTTCCCGCGGCCCTCTTTGTCGGCTGGGCGATGGCCGCGGTGGTGGCCGTCACCGTAATTTCGATTTGTATTCTTGCCACCTCAGTGGGCTCGCTCATTCCCATGATCGCGCGCTGGGCCGGGGTGGATCCGGCCGTGGTCAGCGCCCCGTTTATCTCCACGGTCGTGGACGCCACCGGGCTCATTGTCTACTTTTTGGTCGCTCAGGCCATTTTGGGCATTTAACTTGGAGGACTTCAGTTCCGAAAACGGCGACCTGGAAGTTGGGGTCGAGCGCACATTAATTTTGGACGGCGTCGCGCACCGCGGCTATGCCGTGGGCCGGGATTCGGGTCGGGTGGTGTTCGTGCGCGGCGGCATTCCGGGGGAAGTCGTGCGGGTTCGCATTACGCGCCGCGGCCCGAAGGGCCGTTTTTGGTACGCCGACACTTTAAGAGTTTTGGAAGCATCGGCGGACCGGGTTGTCCACCCCTGGCCCATCGCCGCGCTGGCTTCGGATGATGACGGAGCGCATCCAGTTACGGCGCCGGTCGGTGGGCTCGACCTGGGGCATATTTCATTGGCCGGCGGCCGGCACTGGAAAGGCGAAGTTGTGCGCGACCAGCTGCGCAAAATTGGGCGCCTTACCTGGCCTGAAGTGGTGGTTGAAGCCGCACCCGGGGATGAAGAAAACTCCGGGCTCCGCTGGCGCACTCGTGTGCAACTGGCGGTGGACGCCCAGGGACGAGCCGGTATGCGGCCCCACCGCTCCCATGACGTGATTGCGCTTGACGAGCTCCCCATCGCGGTGCCCGCAATTGCACAGCTGGACCTTTTTGGCCGCAAGTGGCCACCAGGGGCAAAACTGCAGATCGCCCTGCCCAGCGCTAGCGCCCCATTTATTGCAGTCAATGGCCAGCCCTGGAATCCGGGTAAGGGCGCTAGTGAGCGCGGTGCCCGGCGCGCCAGCAGTGCGCCGCAGCGCCGATACGTGCGGGAAAAGGTGACGGCCCAGGTGGCGGGCCAAGCCGTCACCGCCCAGTTTCAGGTCGCGGGTACTGGCTTTTGGCAGGTCCACCGCCTTGCCCCGCAAATCCTGGCTGAGGCTGTACTCAAGGCGGCTGATGTCCAGGTTGGCGAACACGTTATCGATCTATATGCGGGTGTGGGACTGTTTGCGAAGTTTCTCCACGCCGTGATCGGCCCCACCGGGCGCATTACCGCCATCGAGTCCGATGCGAACGCGATGCGCGCCGCCCGCCGCAATTTCCATGCCGCAAAAAACGTCGACCTCGTTACGGCAGATGTGCGCCATCTGGCCCGCAACGATGAATTACCCAAGGGAAGTGTCGTCGTCCTTGATCCACCGCGAGCGGGAGCTGGAGCCGAGGTGGTGCGCGCAATAGCGGCGCGGCACCCGCGCAAAATCGTGCACGTTTCTTGCGATCCAGCCACGTTCGCCCGCGATGTACGCACCTATTACGAACTGGGCTGGCAGATGACGGAATTGCGCGCCTTTGACCTGTATCCGCTTACCCACCATGTCGAGACGCTCGGCGTCTTCCAACCGGTGGTATCTTGATGTCAAGATAATTTATTTGTCTGGAGGAACACACGTGAGTATTGATTCATTCGGAGCGAAGGGTCACCTGGAAGTAGGTGGCGACAAGTACGAGATTTTCCGGTTAGACGCGGTACCGGGTCTGGAGCGGCTTCCCTTTAGTTTGAAGGTGCTGGCCGAGAATCTGCTGCGCACCGAGGACGGCGCGAACATCACCGCCGACCACGTGCGCGCCCTGGCCCAGTGGGACCCGCAAGGCGATCCTTCGACCGAAATTCAATTCACTCCTGCTCGTGTGATCATGCAGGACTTTACGGGTGTGCCCTGCGTGGTGGACCTGGCCACCATGCGGGAGGCAGTTCGCGACTTGGGCGGCGATGCGGCAAAGATCAACCCGCTGGCACCGGCCGAGTTAGTAATCGATCACTCCGTGCAAATTGACGTTTTCGGCCAGGCGGACGCCTTCCAGCGCAACGTCGCCAAAGAGTATGAGCGCAATCACGAGCGCTATCAGTTCCTGCGCTGGGGCCAAAGCGCATTCAACGACTTCAAGGTCGTACCCCCGGGCACCGGAATTGTCCACCAGGTCAACATTGAATACCTCGCGCGGGTTGTCATGACCCGCGAAACCGACGGGGTCTTGCGTGCCTACCCCGATACGTGCGTGGGAACTGACTCCCACACCACCATGGTTAACGGCCTGGGCGTGCTGGGCTGGGGAGTGGGCGGCATTGAGGCGGAAGCCGCGATGCTGGGCCAGCCCGTCTCGATGCTCATCCCGCGGGTAGTGGGCTTTAAACTCAAGGGCGAAATTCCCACCGGTGTAACCGCGACCGATGTGGTCCTTACCATCACCGAAAAGCTGCGCGAACACGGTGTAGTGGGCAAGTTCGTGGAGTTCTACGGCGAGGGGGTATCCGAAGTTCCCCTGGCCAACCGCGCAACAATCGGCAATATGAGCCCCGAGTTTGGCTCCACCGCCGCCATGTTCCCCATTGACGATGTCACGCTGGATTATCTGCGCTTAACCGGGCGCGATGAGGAGCAGGTGGCCCTCGTAGAGGCCTACGCCAAGGAGCAGGGCATGTGGCTGGCTCCGGGCGAAGAAGACTACATTGAGCCGACCTACTCCGAGTACCTCGAACTCGACCTGGCGACGGTAGTTCCCTCCATCGCTGGCCCCAAGCGTCCGCAAGACCGCATCTCGGTCACCCAAGCGAAGGAACAGTTCCGCGCCGACTTAAAGAACTACGTCGTAGATGGTCACGACATCGATAAGAGCTCAGTTGATGAGGAACTGGACGATACGTTCCCCGCTTCCGATCCGCTGACTCCGATTGCCAATGGTGAGTCCGCACTAGATAAGCCGTCGCACTCGGTGCTGGCCAGCGCCAATGGGCGCGCCTCAAAGCGGGTTACGGTAACCGAGGCGGACGGTTCCACCTACGAACTGGATCATGGTCGGGTAGCGATCGCCTCGATCACCTCGTGTACCAACACTTCCAACCCCGAGGTCATGCTGGCCGCCGGATTACTGGCCCGCAACGCCCGTGCAAAGGGCTTGCAATCCAAGCCCTGGGTTAAAACCTCAATGGCGCCCGGCTCGCAGGTAGTGACCAACTACTACAACAAGGCCAATTTATGGCCCGATTTGGAAGCCCTGGGCTTCCACCTCGTCGGCTACGGCTGCACCACCTGCATTGGAAACTCCGGGCCCCTGCCCGAAGAGGTCTCCGAGGTTGTCAATGAACACGACCTGTCGGTGGTATCGGTGCTTTCCGGTAACCGGAACTTCGAGGGCCGAATCAACCCCGATGTCAAGATGAACTACCTGGCCTCCCCGCCGCTGGTCATCGCCTACGCGCTGGCCGGAACGATGGACTTCGATTTCGCGTCCGAACCGCTGGGCCATGATCAAGACGGAAACCCGGTTTATCTGCACGACATCTGGCCCTCCACCGAGGAGGTCCAAGACACGATCAAGTCTTCGATCACGCGCGAGATGTTCACCGAGGACTATTCAGACGTCTTCGCCGGTGATGAGCGCTGGCGCGAACTGGATACCCCCGCCGGTGACGTTTTTGACTGGGACGACGCCTCGACCTACGTGCGCAAGCCACCATATTTCGAGGGAATGGGAATCACCCCGGAGGAAGTAACCGATATTAAGGGTGCACGCGTCCTGGCCAAACTGGGCGATTCGGTCACGACCGACCATATTTCTCCCGCGGGTGCGATTCGCGCTGATTCTCCGGCCGGCAAGTACCTGCTAGAAAACGGCGTGGATCGCCGGGACTTCAACTCTTATGGCTCGCGCCGTGGTAACCACGAGGTAATGATTCGCGGGACGTTTGCCAACATCCGCCTGCGAAACCAGTTGCTTGACGGAGTAGAGGGTGGATTCACGCTCAATCACCTCACCGGTGAACAAGACACCATCTATGACGCCGCGCAGGATTACGCTGCTCAAGACATCCCGCTGGTCGTACTGGCCGGTAAGGAATACGGGTCTGGTTCTAGCCGCGACTGGGCCGCTAAGGGCACCCTGTTGCTGGGCGTGCGGGCCGTGATCACCGAGAGTTTCGAGCGCATTCACCGCTCCAACCTCATTGGTATGGGCGTGCTGCCGCTGGAATTCCCGGAAGGCGAAAACGCGGACAGCCTCGGGTTAGATGGCACCGAAACCTTCGACATCGTCGGAATTACTGCCCTGAACGATCAGATTCCCGAAACGGTGCATGTCACTGCCACGCGCGAAGATGGCACCAAGGTCGAGTTTGACGCCGTTGTCCGCATTGATACCCCGGGCGAAGCCGACTACTACCGCCACGGTGGCATCTTGCAGTATGTTCTGCGGCAGTTGGCTGCCTAATGTATTGCGGCAGTTAGTTGCCGAACGCGAACTTTTAGCACGGCTGAGAGTTTGCACTGGACGGTTACCCGGGCACGCAGCGTATGGTTAGGTGCGTGCCCGGTAAACCGTCGTTGCTGCGCAGATAAGAACGGAGAGTAATTACCCATGAGTTTGTTAGCCCGGATTACTTCTCCCGCAGATTTAAAGAAACTTCAGCCCGCCGAACTAGCCCAGCTCGCACAGGAGATTCGCGAGTTTCTAGTTCAATCCGTATCGCAGACCGGGGGCCACTTGGGTCCCAACCTTGGTGTGGTCGAGCTGAGCATGGCGCTGCACCGAATTTTCGCCTCCCCCAAAGACACGATTGTCTTTGATACCGGCCACCAGTCATACGTACACAAGTTGCTCACCGGCCGCAAAGACTTCTCGCGCCTGCGCAAGAGTGACGGCCTGGCTGGGTATCCCAGCCGCGAAGAGTCGGTACACGACGTAGTCGAAAACTCGCATGCTTCTACGGCCCTGTCCTGGGCGGAGGGCATCGCCAAGGGCTACCGCGTTTTGGGGCAAACCGACCGGCACGTCGTAGCGGTCATTGGCGATGGCGCGCTCACCGGAGGCATGGCCTGGGAAGCGCTCAACAACATTGCCACGAACAACAACCGCAATCTCGTGCTGGTGGTTAACGACAATGAGCGCTCCTATGACCCCACAATTGGGGGAGTGGCGGACCGGCTCGCACTGCTGCGCACTCGGCGCGGTTATGAAGAGTTCCTCGGTTGGGGTAAGCGCACACTGCATCGGGGCGGCACTCCGGGTCGGATGACCTATAGCGCGCTACGCGGAATGAAGAAGGGTCTTAAAGACTTTGTGGCCCCCCAGGGGCTGTTCGAAGACCTGGGATTGAAATACCTGGGGCCGGTTAACGGCCACGATTTGGAGCCCTTGGAGCGCGCCCTGCGCCGGGCACGGGACTATGACGGTCCGGTAATAGTGCACGTCGTAACCGAAAAGGGCCGCGGCTATTCACCAGCCGAAGAAGATGTGGCCGATCGCTTCCACACCGTGGGGCAAATTCACCCCGAAACGGGGCTGCCAATTATTGCCTCGCGCTTTGGTTGGACAAAGGTATTCGGCGATGAAATTGTTCAAATCGCGCGCCGCCGACCCGATATTGTCGCCATTACCGCCGCAATGCTCCAACCCGTTGGGTTGGCCAAGTTTGCAGCGGAGTTCCCCGACCGCATCTACGACGTCGGGATTGCAGAACAGCACGCCGTAACTTCAGCCGCCGGCCTGGCATTTGCCGGGGCGCACCCAGTATTTGCGGTCTATGCCACATTTTTAAACCGCGCCTATGACCAGATCCTGATGGACGTCGCCCTGCACCGCGCCGGCGTTACTTTTGTTCTAGACCGCGCCGGCATCACCGGCGATGACGGTCCCAGCCACAACGGCATGTGGGATATGGCGCTGCTGCGCACCGTGCCGGGTCTGAAACTCGCGGCCCCGCGCGACGAAAATACGCTGCGCACCGCGCTGCGCGAAGCCGTGGAAGTAGACGATGCTCCCACCGTGCTGCGCTACGCCAAGGGCAGCCTTCCCGATCCGATCCCGGCCCAGGAACAGGACGGCTGCGTTGACATCCTAGCGCGCCACGGCGATAAGAAAGATGCAGTTAAAGACGTCCTCATTGTGGGAATCGGCGCCATGGTTCCCACCGCACTCGAAGTGGGCGACCAGCTCACCGAGCATGGCCTCACCTCAACAGTGGTCGACCCGCGCTGGATCCTGCCGGTGCCGGAAGAACTAACCGAGTTGGCTGCAGCCCACCGCCGCCTGGTGGTGATTGAAGACGGCCTGGTGGAAGGCGGAATGGGTGATGCCATCGCCCAGACACTCAACGAGGCGGGTATTGATATCCCCTGGCAGACCTTCGGAATTCCCCAGGAATTCTTACAGCACGCATCACGTGCACAAATCGTGACCGCCACGGGGCTCGAAGGCTCGGACATCGCCCACTCGGTTGTGGCGCGAATTAGCGCCGATTCCACGTTTTCCCGCGCCAATGTGGGAGATGTCACACGCCCGTAGCCTCCGCGCGGGACTAGCGTCCCACGGTCTGATCTTCCAGGCCCCATAACCTCGAAGTACAAGAGGAAATGGGTGTATTACCCCACTGGAAGGGCGAAAATGACCACGACGCCAATCTCACCGAAATTCAATCCCAATACCCCCGGGATCGAAGATGTTCCCCACGGCCATGCCTGGCGCACTTTTACCCCGGGCCCCTGGCAAGACGCCATTGATGTTCGAGATTTCATAGTCACGAACTACACGCCTTACACCGGGGACGGCGAATTTTTAGCAGGCCCCACCCCCCGCACGACGGCCCTTTGGGACCAACTGAGCCAAATGTTCCCGGCCGAGCGCGAAAAGGGAGTTTACGACGTCGACGCCCAGACGCCGTCCACAATTACCTCCCATGCGCCGGGCTACATCAATAAGGATGCTGAAGTCATAGTCGGGCTGCAGACCGATGCGCCGCTGAAGCGCGCGATCATGCCAAACGGTGGCTGGCGCATGGTTTCCAATGCGCTGAAAACCTACGGCTATGAGGTTGACCCGACGGTCGAAGAAATTTTCACCAAGTACCGCAAGACCCACAATGACGGGGTATTCGACGTCTACCCGCCCGCGGTACGAGCCGCCCGCTCCAGCCACATCATCACCGGCCTGCCGGATGCTTACGGCCGCGGCCGTATCATCGGCGACTATCGCCGCGTCGCCCTCTACGGGGTGGATCAGCTGATTGCCGTCAAGAAGTTAGAGCGCGCCGAACTGGATATGCGCCGCTCGAGCGAAGAGGTTATTCGCCTGCGCGAAGAACTAGCGGAACAGGTGCGGGCGCTGGGCGAACTGAAGGAAATGGCAGCCTCCTATGGCTACGACATCTCCGGTCCGGCCACAACCGGTACCGAAGCCGTCCAGTGGCTCTACTTTGGCTACCTGGCCGCGATTAAAGAACAAAACGGCGCGGCAATGTCACTGGGACGCACCTCCACCTTCTTGGACATCTACCTTCAGCGGGATATCGCTGAGGGCACCCTCACCGAGGAACAGGCCCAAGAAATCATTGACGACTTCGTCATCAAATTGCGCATCGTGCGCTTTTTGCGCACCCCGGAATATGACGCGCTATTCTCCGGCGACCCGACCTGGGTTACCGAGTCAATCGGCGGCATTGGCGAAGATGGTCGCCCGCTGGTGACTCGCACCTCCTTCCGGTTCTTGCAGACCCTGTACAACCTGGGGCCGGCACCCGAACCGAATATGACGGTGCTGTGGTCGAATGAGCTACCCGAGGGCTTTAAAAACTTCTGCGCCCAGGTATCAATCGACACCTCCGCCATCCAGTACGAATCGGATCGGTTGATCCGCGAACTGTGCGGTGATGACGGCGCGATTGCCTGCTGTGTTTCGCCCATGACCGTTGGCAAGCAGATGCAGTTCTTTGGAGCCCGCGTCAACGTGGCCAAGGCACTGCTGTACGCCATCAACGGGGGCCGCGATGAGATCAGCGGTAAGCAGGTTGCTCCGGCATCCGCTCCGCTGACCGACGAGGTCTTGGACTTTGACACGGTCTGGGCCGCCTATGACAACCTGCTGGACTGGCTGGCTCAAACCTACGTGGACGCGTTGAACTGCATTCACTTCATGCACGATAAGTACGCCTATGAACGCATCGAAATGGCGCTGCACGATGCCGATGTCATGCGCACAATGGCCTGCGGTATTGCCGGGCTTTCAGTGGCGGCCGATTCGCTGGCAGCGATTCGCTATGCGCAGGTTCGCCCCGTGCGGGACGAAACTGGGCTGGTTGTCGACTATGAGGTCAGGGGCGAGTTCCCCACCTACGGCAATGATGATGATCGCGCCGATGACATTGCGAGCAAGATTGTCGAAACCTTCATGGAAAAGGTCCGTGCCCAAGACACCTATCGCAATTCCGTTCACACCCAGTCGGTGCTGACCATCACCTCGAACGTCGTGTACGGCAAGCACACGGGTAACACTCCCTGTGGCCGCCGCACCGGCGAACCGTTTGCCCCCGGCGCCAACCCGATGAACGGGCGCGATACGCACGGCATGCTGGCGGCGGCGCTGTCAGTGGCGAAACTGCCCTTCGAAGAGGCGCAGGACGGCATCTCGCTGACCACGACCATCGTGCCTTCCGGCCTGGGACGCACGCGCGGTGAGCAGGTCACCAACCTGGTCGGACTGATGGATGCCTTCAACATTTCCGATGGGTTCCACCTGAACATCAACGTCTTGAACCGGGAAACGCTGGTTGACGCGATGGAGAACCCGCAGGACTACCCGCAGCTGACCATCCGCGTCTCCGGATACGCCGTCAATTTCGTTCGCCTAACGCGCGAACAGCAAATGGACGTTCTCAACCGCACCTTCCACGGCGCACTGTAAAGGAAGAAACTATGACTACCACGGCTGTCACCCCCGCCACCAGCGGCCAGGACCGCGCAGAAACCTTTGCGGCCATGCGCGCCGGCGATATTGGCTCGGTGCATTCCTGGGAACTGGTGACAGCCGTGGATGGTCCCGGTACGCGTATGACCCTGTTCCTGGCGGGCTGTGTGCTGCGCTGTAAGTACTGCCACAATCCCGATACCTGGAAGATGCGCGACGGCGTTACGCACACTGTTGATGAAGTGATGGAGCGTATCACGCGGTATCAACACATTTTCAAAACGCTGGGCGGGGGAGTGACGATCTCGGGCGGCGAGCCGCTCATGCAGCCGGCGTTTGTGGCCCAGATTTTCCGGCGGTGTCAGGAACTGGGCATCCACACCACAATCGATACTTCCGGGTTCTTGGGAGCCCGCGCCAGTGACCAGCTGTTGGATGACACCGATTTGGTGTTGCTGGATGTCAAGAGTGGAGATCCCGATATTTACCGGGAGGTCACCGGGGTAAAACTCGAACCCACACTGGCTTTTGGACGACGTCTCGCGGCTCAAAATAAACCGATCTGGATCCGTTTTGTACTGGTTCCGGATTTAACCGACGGGTACGAAAACGTGGAGGCAGTAGCCGAATACGCCGCGAGCCTCACCAGCGTTGAGCGAGTGGAAGTATTGCCCTTCCACCAGATGGGCCGCGATAAGTGGCAGCGGCTTGGACTGAAATACGAACTGGAAGAGACCCAGCCGCCCAGCGCGGAATTAGTAGCGCGCGTCCAAGAACAGTTCCGCTCCCGCGGCCTTACGGTTTACTAAGAGCCGCTTCCACCCCGGGGCCGTGGATTTAACGCGCCGCCAGCGCGCCCACCTGGTGGGGTTTGCTTCAACTCGCCGCCAGCGCGCCCACGCGGCGCAGGTACGGAGTGATTCCGCCCAGGAACAGGGGCCAGCCCGCACCCAACACCATGCACAGATCGATTTCTTCGGCGCCGGCAACAATTTCTTCGTTGAGCATGCGGGAAACCTCATCGGCCAGCGCGACCTGGATCTGGCTCAAAATTTCCGCGGCCTCGCCATTATCTGCCTTCGCTCCGACACCAGTAGCGGATGCGGTTTCGCCGCCAAAAGCCGCCCGCAATGGCTTGCTTAAACCACCGGGTTGGTCCGCGTCAACTACCGGCAACTCTTCGGACACAATTCGCCGCAGGCCCCGCGATAACTTATAGCGCGGCCCGAGATTCTTATGCAGGCTTTCCAGCACGTATTCCGCAACAGCAGGCCCAACGAGATCCAACAGCGCAAACGGACTCATCGGTAACCCCATGGGCCGCGCTGCGGCCTCGATCGTCTCAAGTGGAACGCCTTGATCCGCAACAGCAAAAATTTCTGCTAAGAACCGCAGCAGTAGCCGGTTCACTACAAAACCGGGCGCATCGGTGACCACCACGCCCGATTTGCGCAGGCTTTGCACAACTGAAAGTGCGGTAGCCAGCGTTACCGCATTGGTGTGGGGTGTTTGGACGACCTCCACCAGCGGCATCCGCGCTACCGGATTGAAGAAGTGAAGGCCGATGACCCGCTCTGGGTTTTCGAGATGATCTGACATCTCGGTAATAGACAGCGCGGAGGTGTTCGTGGCCAAAATCGTGGCCTGGTCTACAACTTCCTCTAGCTCGCGGAAGACCGCGCGCTTAATGTCCATTTTTTCGGTAACGGCCTCAATTATGAGTTGGCAATTGGCGAAATCCGCGATCTCGGTCGTTCCCCGGACCCGATTTTGAATTGCCTGAGCCGCTTGTGTTGATAAGCGCCCGCGCTTGACGTCAGATGCCAGCTCTTTTTCAATCTGGCTTAATCCAGCTGCCACGCGCTCGGAGTCGATATCGCGCATTACCACGTCAATTTGCAGCTTTTCCGCCAGGACGCGGGCTAATTGACTGGCCATTAGACCCGCACCGACGATGCCCGCTTGCATGACCGGGGCCGGCTCCGTTTTTGCCGGATCGAGCGTGCGCTTGCCCGCTTGGTTCACCAGGTTGAACGCGTACAGACTCGCCCGGAACTCATCGGTGACTATCAGATCGCCCAGCGCCGCATTTTCCGCCGCAAAACCGTCGGGGCGTGCGGAATCACGCGCGGCCTGCAGCAGATCCAGCGCCCGATACGGGGCAGGTGCCGCTCCGCCTAATCGTTTATCAAGGGAACGGCGCGCCGCGGTGAGTACTTCTTCCCACTTTTCTAACGGTTCAACATCGCGCCGCTTGGCCTCCCGCTGACCGGAAAGCACTTCACCAGCCCAACCCCGGGCTTGGCGCGGGAAGTCCGCAGCTGGCAAGACGCCGTCCACAATTCCCATTTCTTCCGCCTGGGCGGCACGCAACTGCCGGTTATTCCGCAGCGGGTTGGTGACAATCACCTCGGTGGCGGCCGCGATTCCAATTAGGCGCGGCAGGAGCCAGCACCCGCCCCACCCCGGAATGATGCCCAGCGAGACTTCGGGCAGCGCCAGGGGTGCCTTGCCGTCGGTAATGACGCGATAGTCGCAGTGCAGCGCTAGTTCAAACCCGCCACCCAGGGCCGCGCCCGAGATAAAGGCAAATGTGGGTACGGGCATATCGGCTAATAATTGAAACGTCTCGTGTCCGGCCCGAGCCAACTCCTCGGCCTGCTCGCGCCCGGTCACCTTACCCATGAAGTCCAAATCAGCACCGGCTAAAAACCACGGCTCGGTGCCCGTTATGGCTAAAGCGTGAATCTCGCCCGCCTGGGCGCGCTGGGTGGCGCGCTCCAGTGCGCTTCGAAGGTTTTCTAAACCCTGTGGCCCCAAAGTTGTTGGACGCTTCGAGTTATTAGTGAGCGTCAGCTGGGCCAGTAACCCATCGGCGGGCAAGGGAAAATCCGCGGCTTCGACCGTGGTGACATGCTGCTCGGATACGGCGGACATGGCGACCTTTCGGGTGGACAACGCTGTCAGCCCCCGATGCTACTTGGCACCAGCCTCTTTCTGGCTCCATGCCTGCAAAATCGGGGGAATAAGCAAATCTATCTGCCAGGAGCGCACAGACAACCCCCGCAACATTTTTGCGGCGGCTGCAAAAGCTTGCTCGCCGGCTGGATCATTTAGGACGGCGACCGGCGGCTCCCAGCAAAACCTCCGCAGCGCATCGGGTTGCATCAGATTTTCTACCGGAATGTGGTGTTTTTCTGAGAGTTTGGCGGCGATCGCCCGGGCGGCAGTTAGTCGCTGGAAGGCCTGGGGGTCGCGTTCCTTCCAGTAGCGCTGGTGAGGCGGACCCTCTCGCTGCCGCTTTTGGGTGGGCAACTCGGAGGGCTGGAGCCGATACGTCTTTTCGATGACGCGAAACCATCGCCCCGCACCACGGCGCTGCCGCGGTCCGCCAAAAACGGGCAGTTTGGTTAACTCAGTGAGATTCTTTGGCCGAGCAGTGGCGGCTGCAACGATGGCTTTATCGGTTAGTACGCGGCTGGGAGTGATGTCGCGGCGTTGGGCAATGCGGTCGCGCTCGTACCAAAGTTCGCGCACGATAGCCAAGCCGCGTTGGTCACGAACCTTATGAACTCCCGAGGTGCGCAACCACGGGTCCGTGCGCGGCGGAGGCGGGGGAGCGGTGCGGATCGCCTCGAATTCTTCTTCTGCCCACGCGAGTTTGTTGGTGGCTTTAAGCTCGGCATACATCTGGTCATAGACCTCGATTAATACTTCTACATCGAGGGCGGCGTAATTGAGCCAACTTTCCGGTAATGGTCGGCGCGACCAGT
Organism: Demequinaceae bacterium; assembly: GCA_027322505.1. Classification (GTDB taxonomy): domain Bacteria; phylum Actinomycetota; class Actinomycetes; order Actinomycetales; family JAJYRW01; genus JAJYRW01. The sequence goes on along the minus strand of DAHVRJ010000143.1, from coordinate 2,402 downwards.
CGGCGGCGGAGTGCTCTTTAGCTAGCTCCAGGCCCAGGAGTTGGGCGACAACGGCGGCCAGCCCCACTCGTTCATAGCCCAGCAGACGCCCGGCCAGTTCGGTGTCGAAGAGTTTGTTTGGCACCATGCCGACTTCGGCGAGGCAGCGCAGATCCTGATCGGCTGCGTGCAAAATCCACACGGCCTCGGATGTGGCCTGCGAAATTGCAGACAGGTCCGGCAGCGCAATGGGATCAATTAGCGCTGTGCCAGCGCCGTTTCGCCGTACCTGAACGAGGTAGGCCCGCTGCGAATACTTATACCCCGAGGCCCGCTCCGCATCGACGGCAACGGGTCCGGCGGCTGCGCGCAGTTTTGCAACGTAGTCGTCAAGTTGGCTGGAAGTCGTTATCAGCTCGGGGATCCCCGCTGCGGGGGCGGTGAGCGGCACCAACTGTGCTTCCGGTTCATTTTCATTAGATACGGAAGGTTCTGGTGCTGCAAACGTCATTCTTCTACGCTATGCCAAACCACTGACATCCGCCCGTAGCCGCGCCGCGACGGTGTTTCGCGATTAGGTGTGGTGGCCCGGCGGCTTGCTCACTACTAGGCAATCGCCCCGCCGCGCAGCGCGATTAGCACCATGCGAGCCCGGTCACCGGTACCGAGTTTGCGGCTGATTCTTGATAAGTGACTCTTAATTGTCAGTGGCGAAAGAGTAAGTTCGGTGCCGATTTCGCGGTTTGACTTTCCGCGGGCAACCAGTTTCAAAACCGCGCATTCTCGGTCAGTTAGTTGGGATGTTCTGGCTTGTGCGCCACTTGGTTGGGCCAAGCCCAGCGCGGTGTTTTCTGTTGCGGTCACTGCGCCGTTTGCTTCCCGGTTGGTCTTATTTTGTTGCGTACTTGAATTACCGGGTGTTTGCGAGTTTCGACGCATGAGTGCTCGGACATCGCGGCGCAGGGCCGCGGCGGCCGTATCGGCATCAATATCCGCGGTGGAAATAATAATGTTTCGCCAACCGCGCGTGCGCAGTGAAATCACCTTGGTATCGACTTCTTCGGAGGGTGTTTCTGCCACGACCAGTTCATTGGAAGAATTTGGAGTAAGGGCGCTTAGCGGTGTCGAATCAAGCGTGGTGCGACACGAAGTGGCGCCCATCAGCGTCAACCAGCGCCCCAGCAGATTCCGACGATCGTGGTCGGCGAGAACGAGGGCGCAGGAGCGCTCAAGCGGGGTGGGGAGCCGGGGAGTGTCGACCTGCTGGATAGGACCCGGTGGCGTCAGTTGTTCTTGTTCGCGTCGCTTTTCAACTTGCGGCGTTGCAGCGCCACCGTGCGCTGCAAGGTTCCCGCGATGTTCTAGTTGAGGAGTCGACATGGTGCCTTCCGCAGTCGTGCCCAATTGCCATAGTAGAGACTGTCCGAACTTAAGTGCAATATCGGCACAAAGTGCGCGTCGCTTTAAATCGATTGCGTCGGCTCGGCATGCGTGGCCTTGCGGGTTCGATGTACGAACCGAGGCTGTCGATTGCACTATTTGGCGTGATGGAAGAGGGGTTGGTCTATGACGACAAATCGGCTCTGCCAACCAGATCCGACTGATTCGCCCCTTTCCGATAGCAGAGATCTTCGAGGGCGGAACTGATCAACAACAAACCGAAATACAGCTAGATGCGACTTTCGCAACCCCGTCTAGATGCGCTAGATGCGGCTTACGCCCGCGGGAAGCGGCGGAATGCCAGCCACCGTGCACAGCAACTGGGACCAAACATGCAGATGCCCGGACAGGTCGGCACCGGTGGTCCAAGATGCCCGTATCTCTAATTCGACGCTGCTTTCTTGTGCCGCAAGGGCGCCGAAACTCTCCGATGCGACAGCGGTTACGGTGCCGCCCAGGGCTCGGGAGTCGGGATGGGCCCCTATGTTTTCTTCAACCCAGCTCCAGGCCACACCTGGCAGGAGGGGGTCGTGACCGATATCCGGCTCCAGTTCTGCTCGTGCCAGAGTCACGGCACGAAAATCGCCATCCCAAGACGCCTGCCCCTCGGGGTCATGGAGGACTACGAAGCGGCCGGCGGCCAGCGGTGAGTCGTCTAAGTCGCCTGGTAAGAAAACTTCGGCACTGAGAGCTAACGAAAAAGGAGCCAGCCGACTGGGGGCCGGAACCTCAACCAGTTTTACTTCCGGGCGGACCTTCGGTTTGCGCAGGCTCGCCAAGGCGTCCCGGAACGATTCCGGTACTTCTTGGTGCAGGTGCGAGGCCACAGTTGCACAGTACGAGCATTTGGGCTGGTTATCAGCCAGGCACGCGGAGCGGTGTGTGGGTCGTAATAAAAGCGAGATGCGCCAAGACCTGGGCACATCTGCACCCGGAACGGGCGCGCACTAGAGTAATTGCGGTATGAATTGCCCGGCTAAAAC
>DAHVRJ010000164.1:0-21424 GCA_027322505.1 Demequinaceae bacterium | reverse complement strand
CATGGAAGTCGGCAAGCTCCAACTTCACGCACGCAAAGGGACACTTTTCGCGCCATTGGTTGTGAAGGGCGTACGCGCTCTGAGGTGGAAGGTCCAGGAGGCTGCTGTCAGATGTTCCTAGAGAGGTGCTCATGCGACACCTCCGAGGAGGGAGGAAAGACGGCCTACCTGCGCGTCGTATAGTGGGGGAGCGGAGGCAACGATGCGTTCCACCGCGCCCTCGACGTCTTCAAAGTCACGATCTGGTGGATGCACCGGTGTCACCAGGGAGTCGAGATCCGCACGACGTACCTTCGTCACGCGACCGACCTTGGAGCCGGTGAGAGCGCCGTCTGCGATGCGCTTGCAAAGAGTAGTAGTTTGACTACCGTAGCCGAGAAGGGACGCTTCGCGGATTGAGACCCACTCGCGTGTAGAAATGGGAGGGGATGTTTGGCCCTTGATGGTAGGCATAAGAAAACCTCGTAGCTAGTTGCTACGAGGGACCCACCGGCGAGCCATCTCAGGCTGCTCTACCGTGGTGCACCGCAGTGCTGTCACTCGGCGGACGTCCCAGCTCAAGTGGAGAAGTACTGCGCCAGAAGCGCTCGACTCACACCCAACCGAGGCGGCCTATCCCTTGTTGCTGTCTTCGGGACGATCTCAGTTTATCAAGGTCCGTGGCGCTATGCCCATTGGCGACACACCTAACGTCAGCCCGCGATGATCTCTTGCTCCGATCAAACGTCGCCCCCGTCATCGCCGAGGTCGGCACCTTGAAGAGGGCGTCTTTACCGGGGTCGGCGACCGCGAGTTGACCGTTGACTCCTGCCTGCAGAACATCGAGCAGAGTTTGGATAGTCACATCTTTCGCTAGCGAGAAACCGGTGGCTACTGGGCCGATTACGGCGAGCTACCCATGTGGTCGTTCGTCGAGGCCTGCTCGATCGGCACTCTGTCGAAAGCGATCGAGCGTGGGGGACAAGGCGGGGGACGCGGCGCTACGTTGACTACCTGACTACGTTGCGTGAGTCCGCACTAGTCTTCGAATACGGCAATGACGGGGCTCTCATAGGTCACCTCAACAACTTCCTCAGTAGAGCAACGGCACAATTCCAGCAGTCAGTCGAGTCCTCGAAAGATACACAGCCCGAAGGGCCGGATCTTTCTGAGGGCGTATGGCCGCGCACCGAAGTAAGAGAGAATGTGACGACCGATAGCAAGGGCCGCGTCAAGACCCAACGACGTTGGTCACTCGTACTCCATAGCACCTCCCGTGGTCCGGCAAGAGAGGTCAACTTAGCGTTTCTCGATCTTCCCGAGAACGCACTCTTCCGCGTGGATCGAGAGGGAGACACTCTTGGAACGATCCCGCCCGGCCAAGAAGCGCGATTTCCGTTGCTTATAGCGATGGGGTCTCCTGACGCTGTCGACTGCGTGGTCACGTGGACCGACGCTATGGGAATCGCTCGGGAAACAAGGGCTACAGTTCGAACCTGACGATCCTAATACTGGCGACGTGGTGCGAGTCTCGGCCTAATGCTAAACGTTTCGCCTTTTCAGCACGTGGAGAAGATTGGCAACGACATGTGGCAGTTCATTGCAACACATAATCACTCCTGCGAGCCGCCGTCGGGGCCCCAGTGCGGCCACCTACGCTGCTGAAATACAGGTTTTCATCAACAAGTGTTCTTTCAGGACCAAGAGTTCGACACGTGCCCCTTGAACTCCACTTGGGGTCCTTACGAAGGGGCCTGGTAGTTACAAAACCCGCCCTGGGAGTGATTCCGGGGCGGGTTTTGTTTTTCCTGGCAAAGCGGGGATATAGGGATATTTCGCTTTGCCCTATCAGTTTGAACGCGCAGATCTGGCAGACTATGCCTAGTTCCTGCTTCTGACTGCGGACTGCCGTAAGTCATGTTTTTGATTGAGATTGGTGGGTGTAACCGGCTGTGTCGACGGTGCATGAGGTTATCGATGTGTTGCGTACAGCACCGTCGAACAGTGAGCGGGGGACGCTGTTCGAGAAGTTGATGGTCCGGTACTTCGAACTGGACCCAACTTTGAGACAGCAGTACGACGGGGTGTGGCGTTGGGCGGATTGGCCCGGCAACGAAGGGCGGCCTGATAACGGCGTGGATCTGGTTGCGCGGGACGCGGTCTCGGGCGAGTACACGGCGATTCAGTGCAAGTTTTATGAGCCGGGATCATATTTGTCCAAGGGGGATTTGGATTCGTTTTTCACGGAGTCGGGCAAGCGTCCGTTTACGAACCGGATCATTATTTCTACAACGGATCGGTGGTCTTCTGCTGCTGAGGCGGCTTTAGAGAATCAGATCATGGCGGTTCAATTAATCGGGTTAGCCAAAATCGCTGAGTCTCCCATCCGATGGGATATCGCCTGGCCGACTGCCGAGGTGTTACCGGAGGTTAGTCTTTCGCGCCGGGTTAAACACCGGTTGCGTAAGCACCAACAAGAGGCCCTCGATGCGGTCCTCCATGGTTTTGAACAGGGCCATGATCGCGGCAAGTTGATTATGGCGTGCGGGACGGGTAAGACGTTTACGGCTTTGCGGATTGCTGAGAAGGTCGCGGAAGATAACGGTGGTAGTGCCCGGGTCTTGTTCGCGGTGCCCTCAATTTCGTTGCTGTCACAAACTTTGCGGGAGTGGGCGGGGCAAGCGCGGATTGATTTACGGGCGTTTGCGGTGTGTTCGGATTCGAAAGTTTCCCGAGCGGCCGAGGACATTGCAACGTGGGACCTGCCAGTTCCGGTAACCACTGACCCGGCCCGGTTGCGCGAAGACATGCGCCGGGGGCGGCGCACCAAAGGGCTCACCGTGGTTTTCACCACCTACCAATCCCTAGAGGTTGTTGGTGATGCCCAAAAGCTTGGTCTGGAGGATTTCGACCTGGTCTTGGCAGATGAGGCGCACCGCACCACGGGTGTGACGCTCTTTGGGCAGGATGAATCGGCGTTCGTCAAAATCCATGACGCGGATTTCTTAAAATCCCAGCGGCGTCTTTACATGACGGCGACCCCGCGGATCTACGACGAAGACACTCGCGCGAAGGCCGATGAGCATTCAGCTGAAATCACGTCGATGGACGACGAAGATACATACGGGCCGGAGTTCCATCGCCTCTCATTTGGCGCAGCCGTTGAGCGGGGCCTGTTAACCGATTACAAGGTCATGGTTCTTACCGTTGACGAGTCGATGGTCGCTGAGCCGTTACAACAGCAATTAGCTAAAGACCACGGGGAACTGCGCCTCGATGATGCCTCGAAAATCATTGGGTGCTGGAACGGGCTTGCTAAACGTGCCGGAACTTCCCCGGCAGGGCAGGGCTTTGAGCCGGGGGAGGCTCCGATGCGCCGGGCGGTGGCGTTTGCTGAAAACATCGCCACCTCGAAACAAATCGCACAGGTTTTTCCTGCAGTAGTCGATTCCTATCGAGACTTGCTCCAAGAATCTACTTTCGCCGATTTGGAACAGGAAAATAATCTCGGCCTCAACGTTGAAGTTCGCCACGTCGACGGGGGCATGAACGCCCTGACCCGGAACGACAAGCTCGCGTGGCTCAAAGCACCCACAGCCGATGACGAGTGCCGCATTCTAACTAACGTGCGCTGCCTATCCGAAGGCGTAGATGTCCCCGCACTCGACGCGGTGCTGTTCCTCCATCCCCGCTCTTCAGTGGTCGACGTGGTCCAGTCGGTGGGCCGGGTGATGCGCAAATCAGAAGGAAAAAATTACGGATACATTATTTTGCCCGTCGCTGTGCCCGCAGGGGAATCCCCCTCCAAGGCACTGGCAGATAACAAGCGTTTCCGCGTAGTTTGGCAGGTGCTCAACGCGTTGCGTGCCCACGATGAGCGCTTCAACGCCATGGTCAACTCCACTGCCGTAAACACCGCGGCCACCGGCGACCTTTCCAAAGACACCCAGGGCTCCAATCGGCTGCTCGGTGGCCATATCGGGGCCGTTGCCGAACCAAGTGGACCAGCTCGTCCTGATGAGGTTGAAGCTCTCGACACCGGTGACGGCACCACGGTCGTAACCGATCCGGTTGATGCTGGAGCGGTTGATCGCGAGCTTGCCAAGCAGATGGCGCTGTTCGGACTTTCGGAGTGGCAAGAAGCTATCTACGCCCGCATCGTCGACAAGGTCGGCACCCGCACCTACTGGGAGGACTGGGCCAGCGACGTTGCCGACATCGCCTCCGCGCTCATCTCCCGCGTCCGCGCGATTTTGGACGACGCCACTGAAGAAATCGAAGCAGGTTTCGCTGAGTTCGTGGCCGGCCTGCGCCACAACCTCAACGACTCGATCAGCACTGATGATGCGATCTCAATGCTCGCCCAGCACCTGATCACCAAACCCGTCTTCGACGCCCTTTTCGAAGGCCACTCGTTCGCCCAATCCAACCCGATTTCGGTGACTATGGAAAAGATGGTCACGACCCTCGGCGAAGCAGGGCTAGAAGCCGAGACCGAATCTTTAGAGGCCTTTTACACCTCGGTGCGCATCCGGGCATCTGAAGTGACAACTGCTGAAGGTAAACAGCAGGTCATCGCCGACCTGTATGAAAAGTTCTTCAAACTCGGGTTTAAACGTCAAGCCGACGCCCTTGGTATTGTCTATACTCCTACCGAGATTGTGGACTTCATCAACCGCGCCGCGGACGACATCTCTAAAGAAGTATTCGGTCGCGGATTAACCGACGAAAACGTCCACATCCTCGACCCGTTTACCGGCACGGGAACCTTCATCACCCGCCTGCTGCAATCCGGACTCATCCAACCGCAAGATCTTGCCCGCAAATACCAGCGCGAATTGCACGCCAACGAAATCATGCTGCTCGCCTATTACATCGCGGCCGTAAACATCGAAACCACCTACCAAGCCCTCACCCGCGACCCTGATGCCCCGGATTCCGAGCAGGAATATGAGCCGTTCGAAGGCATCGTCCTCACCGACACGTTCCAGCTGGCAGAAAAAGACAATGAGCTCGATGCGCTAATTTTCCCCCAAAATAGCGACCGTGTCGCCCGCCAGCAAGAGACTCCAATCAACATCATCATCGGCAACCCGCCCTACTCCGTCGGCCAAACCTCCGCCAACGACCTCAACGCCAACCTCAGTTACCCAGCAGTAGACGGTCGTATTGCTGAAACGTATGCGAAGCGCTCCACCGCCACGAACAAGAACAGCCTCTACGACTCCTATCTACGCGCGTTCCGCTGGGCCACCGACCGCATTGGAGACCAAGGAATCGTCGCCTATGTCTCCAACGGTGGCTGGATAGACGGAAACACCGCGGACGGAATCCGGTTGAGTTTGACAGACGACTACTCGCGCATTTATGTGTACAACTTAAAAGGGAACATGCGTAGTTCTGACTGGCGTAAGCAGGGGGGCCAGATTTTTGGCGCTGGTTCGCAAGCGACGATCACGATTTTTATCGGAGTGAAAGATCCTACCCATATAGGTGAGTGTGAACTCTTCTATCACGACATCGGTGACTACCTCAGCCGCGAAGAAAAACTCCAGCGCGTGGAAAACGCCACTCTCGACAATCTTGAGTGGAAAAACGTCATCCCCAATAGTCACGGGGACTGGATTAACCAGCGTAGCGACTACTTCTCTACCTGGCCCGTCATCGGAACAAAAAGACCGGTTCCGGGACAGATACGCGTTTTCAAGGAATTTTCCCGTGGCTTAGAAACTTCCCGCGATGCCTGGGTCTACAACTACTCACGGTACAAACTCAAAGAAAATGTTCAACGCCTCATTGAAAACTATGAACAGGCACGCGTTGCGTTTAACGCTTACGCAGCTGAACACGGACTTGAACGGGCAACAGAGCGAGACATAACGACATTTTTAACCGAGAATCCACGCTTTGCAGACCCTCAAGAAATTAAATGGTCCCGTAGCTTGCGACAGCATGCAGCACGAAACAGGAAAATAGATTTTGATTCACAAAATTTAGTTACCGGCACGTACCGCCCCTTCCAAAAACAACACGTCTACTTCGATCAATACCTCAACCACGAACGTGGGCAAACTCCGCGTATGTTCCCCACACCGAACCACGAAAACATTGGTTTCTATCAGGTTGGTGACGGCTCAGCGGTCCCATTTTCTGTATTGATGACGAACGGATTGCCTGACCTCCATGTGACCGGAGCAGGAAGCGGTGGACAATTTTTCCCCCGCTGGACGTACGAAAAAGTTGATACCGTGGAGGGCCAACTCGATGTAGGGCGTGGAGAAGCAGACGAGTTGGGCTATCGCCGGATCGATAACATCCCCGACGAAATCCTGGCGTTGTATCGGAGCGAAGTAGGTTCGGAAGTCACGAAGGACGACGTTTTCTACTACGTCTACGGCATCCTCCACGATCCGTCTTATCGTGAAGAATATTTAGCTGATTTGACGAGGATGCTGCCTCACATCCCCACCCCGGCATCGGCGGATAGTTTCTATCACGTTGCTGAAATCGGTCGTAAACTCGCTGACCTGCACATCACTTATGAAAATGCTGAACCTTACCCGGTGAATGTGGAACTTAAGCCCGGCACAGACGCGAACGACCGCGAAACCTGGCGCGTCACCAAGATGCGATGGGCGAAGAAAAAGGACCCCGAGACCGGCAAGAACGTCGATGATCACACCACGTTGATCTACAACGGCAAGGTCACGATCACGGGTATCCCGGAAGAAGCCTCGCAATACAGGCTCGGCTCCCGCTCCGCTCTCGCCTGGCTCATCGACCGCTACCGAGTCAGAACCGACAAAGCCTCCGGCATCGTCAACGACCCCAACGACTGGGCCGACGAGCACAACGACCCCACTTACATAGTCGATTTGATTAAGAAGATCACGACGGTCTCAGTGAACACGATGAAACTGATAACGGAATTACTGCTGAAGAGCGAGGTGTAGCTATAGCGGTTGATATTCCTCGATGTGACGGGCTCAGTCATCATCACTTTGATCGTCGGCTAGCTGACGGCGGTGATAGACACGACGGCTGTAGGTGGCGCTTTCAATATCCGCATCATCATCGAACTTCGAACCCAGAGCACCGGCAAACGTTCCCAATGAGGCAGCGAGCCACGCGAGCCGGACATAGTCAAAAACGTTAATTTTGCTGTCTAGCTCCGTCTCGAGATAGGTCGGCGCAATGATAATCACCGCGCCGATGAGCAGCGCTAAAAATAGCGCAAGGTACAAAGACGTCACCGAAATGCCCACCGTGAGAATGGTTACCAGATTATCGCGTCGATCCTGCTGACCATCAGCTCCAGAGGGACGCTTGTTCCACAGACGGTTATCGACTATTAGCCAAGTGGTGAACAGACCAATGGCGAGAACTCCGATAAAAACGTGCCGCAACGGCGCTAGTTCATCAGCAAGGTTCCACAAAGATGCATAAAAAACGCCAAAAGCACCAGTTGCTACGGCCGCCGCCAGGGAATTAGAAAGAACTGAAAGAAGGCGCCCGGGTCGGTTACTGCGCACCATCCCCATCAGCAGGCGAAAGCGGTTTCTTCGGCCGGGGGCGAGCACGTACCACTTTTCTTTATTGTCAGAGACGATCCATTTCACGCGCTGACGTACGTGTCTTGTTGTCGTCGCGTCCTGAGCTCTCATAGTTTTTATGAGCAGCAGTATTACGTTTTGGGTGCGTTTGCGCAGCTGCCTTGCCCCCAGCGCCGGGATCGATATCAAAGCTGCAGCTGGCGCGGAGCTGGCGAAACTCAAAAGTGGCTCTTCCTCATGCCACTGAGGCAGATCAAGAAGATAAAAAGTGAAGTCCCAGTCGCGTTCCTCTTGAATGCGTTGCGCATGATCGAGCAGCGGAATCATGCCCTCGGCAGTGATCGGAAGCGTGCCGCGAGCAACCTGGACATCCCAATCTTGCTCATCACCAACAGGCTGCAGGTTTTCAGAAAGGTAATTTGCCAGATTATCGGCAATTGAATGGGCAATAGACTCTGGCAAACCCGGATCAGCCATTAGTCCAATTGTGCCCACAGCGTCCTCCTTTCTGGCTAACGGCGCTTAAAAATCCTTAGCGCCCCGCATAAAAAACGCGCGTTAACCCAGCGCCTCGTTAACGTCGGTAGCCACGGAGTCATCCAGACTGGCCCTGACACACGCAGCGCTTAATTTCGGCAGATCAGAACGGGGAACCAAAGCAGCAAATTTCTCAGGTGAGGTGGGAAGTCCGAGGGACTGGGCGCCGTCCTTAATTTTCTTATCTATGTTGGGGGAGAAGTCGGTCCAGATGCCTTGGATTTCGCGAATGAATATGTCTGCACCGGCGGGGCCGATACCGGGGAAGTCCTGTAGGGCGTGGCTAATCTCTTTGGCGGTGTCGGCCTGCTCGTGGAGTTTGCGTAAGTCGCCGCTGTAGCGGTCCTGGACTAGGTCGGCGCCCTTGCCGAGCATCGTTGCCGTGCTCTCGTCATACCGGCGATAGTGGCCGCGGCCCAAGGCATCGACTCGCTGTTGCCAAGTGGCATCACTCATGCGCTGGGGAGTGCGGTAGCCACTTTTGAAGAGTTCTCTAGCTGCCGCAACTGCAATATCTGCACTGATTCGCGCCGAAAGCAGCGTGCTTAAAACCAGCAGTTGATACAGCGGCGACGGTTTGTCGGCGAGGCTGATCCCTGCTTCTTGGGCATAAGTGGTGCCGTGCCGCTTGAGAATGACGTTGACGCGGTCAGAAGTGGAAACCATTTATTGCTCCCTTGGTAATTAGTCGACGATAACTACCGAGATGGATGCGTGCGACTTGGAAAGTAGCGCGGGGCGGAAGGTCCGGGCTGGATGGGTAGTAGATTCCCCGCTAGGGCGCCGTTTTGGCCGCGTTGTTGCGGAAAGCAAAAAAATAAGATAGTAATGGCCGTAACAGTTTGTGATCACATCTGGCTAGCGAATCCGCCAAGCAGAAGTAGATCAATTTCACATCCTTCTCATCTCGGTCGTACGACCGTCGACGAAAGGTCCGCAAAACATGGCTATATTTTCTGCACCCGAATTATTCCGTCGATGGAATGAAGTTTTAGCCCGCCTTGATGGCGAAGAATGCTATATAGCACTGTCATTTCATAATTCTTATTACCTATCGGGTCTGCCTATGCAGCAATGGGGACGTTTTTCTATTACGGTCCTATTTCCCGGCAATGAGCCGGTGCTGATAACCCCGGACTTTGAGGAACTGGCGGCGCTGGACAATTCCCCAATCGCGGACGTGCGCTATTACCGTGATGAGCAGGGCCCCAGTCATCCAGTTGCCCTGACGATGCTGGCCGAAGTGCTGGCCGAAAAAGGCGTGCAAGTCGCGGCGATTGAAGGCGAAGCGCTGCCCTGGAGCGCTTATGAGGTGCTGGTAAAAGCAGCCCCTGGAGTGCGGTTCGTTGATCGCACCGACATCGTCGATGAAGTGCGGCTTGTCAGCTCGCCTGAAGAGCTTAAATATATTCGCGAAGCCTCCCGGCTGGTTGATGTATGTATGCAGGCTATTTTAGATGCGGCGCAACCGGGTATGACCGAAATAGAACTGGCCGGTATTGGCCGGGAGGCGATGGAGCGGGCCGCCTCACTGGATTACTCACTAAATACCTCCTGCTATTTACAACAGGGGGAGAGATCAGCAAATTGCCACGCCCGGCCTTTTGATACTCCGCTCGAAGAAGGAAATATAATTGAGGTTATTTGCGAGGCGGAAGTTGAGTATTATCAAGCCTCTTTAGAACGCCCAATTATTATTGGCGTTGGGTCACCTGAAGTAGAAAGAGCAACTGAGGTTGCTGCCGAGTCTTTCGCCGCGGCAGTGGCCGAGGTTAAGCCCGGCAACACATTCGGAGCAGTTGACAAAGCTGGCCGGGCCGTGTTGCAGGCCGCCGGCTACAACCGTATTCCCACCGGCGCCGGGCTCGTACGCGGTGTTTTGCACCACACCGGAGGCCGGACTGAGCGCGGCGAATTGCGCATGCACAATGACCGGGTCCTACAGCCCAATATGGTCGTGACCGTGGAGCCGTGGGCGATCATCCCCGGCGTCGGCGGGCCGCGCCATACCGATGTTATTCGCGTGACCGAAGACGGGAATGAATTTATTACCACCACTCCCGGTGGCGTCCTGCGCACGCGCGACTTCGGCATCATTTCGGCCAGCTAGGCAACGCAGTTTCCATGACACAAGAACCGGCGGTGGCTGCAACTGTGCGGGTTGCAGCCGCCCAAAAACGCTTCACGCCCGGAGACCGGGCCGGCAACCTTCAGGTGCACCTACGTGCGATTGAAGAAGCGGCGCACCGCGGAATTGACCTGCTGGTCTTTCCGGAACTGTCGCTGACGGGAATGGTGCGCCCCAGTGAAGTGCCTGCACTTGCCTTGCGGCCCGAAAGCGCTGAATTGCGACGCCTCGCCACGGCATCTAAGAACGGGCCATCGCTAGTAATTGGCTTTATTGAACTGGCCGACAACTATCTGTTCTACAATTCGCAGGCCTATCTCGAAGACGGTGAAATCCGGGCGATACAGCGCAAGATTTACCTACCGGGCTACGGATTTTTTGATGAGTCGCAAGCCTTTGCTTCGGGCGAGACCTACGGCGCTTTCGACACAAAATTCGGGCGGATGGCAATGCTGATCTGCGAGGACGCCTGGCACAGCGCGCTGCCATATGCGGCCACCGCAGATGGGGCGATAATCCTGCTCACCTGTGCCGCAAGCCCCGAAGGTGGCACCTCGGCAGACATGACTAGCGAAGAGTTGTGGACCACCGTCAACCGGGCATCGGCGGTAACTCTGAAGTGTTTCAACATCTTTGCAAACCACGTCGGCAGCAGCGGTGAACTTCAATACTGGGGCGGCTCGCACATCATCGCGCCGTCCGGAAAAACAGTGGCGCGCGGTGAGCAAGAGCGCGAAGATTTGATCTGCGCAGACATCGACCTTTCCCAGATTGCTATACAACGCCACAATTATCGGTACATTCAAGACGAGCGATTAGATCTGACGATTCGAGAACTGCAGCGCATCGGTGATGAGCGATGGAGCCGGGAGAACCGAGGCAGGGGCGCATGAAAGCAAGACTCGGCGGGAGAGTTGAACCAATGAAGGGCATACGTGATGACATCTTCACGTCTATTAAGCAGGGAATCCTCACGGGCACCTTGGCCCCGGGCCATCAATTACGGCTGCGCGACATAGCAGCCCAACACCGCTCCTCCATGATGCCGGTGCGCGAGGCGATCGTCGCCCTCGAAGCGGTGGGTTTGGTTACCCAAATCCCGTATCGCGGTGCCTTTGTTTCCCGCCTCACCATTGAGAAGCTGGAAGATTTCTACCGCAGCCGGCTCATTATCGAACCCGGCGCTATGGAAATCAGTACGCCAAAATTGACCGAATCGCACTTCGAAGTGCTGCGATCGTTGCTAAATGAGATCGACATCATGGCTTCAAAAGATAATTGGCCGCTCGTTCTCGACCTTGATGAGCGATTTTTGATGGCGATCTATCGGGCAGCAGACAGCACATCGCTCATCGAAATCATTCAAACCCTGTGGAATCGTGTCACCCCGTATAAGCACCGGCTCGTCACCGTTGAACCGGCTGCCGCATACGAAATCGTCCGCTACAACCGGGAACTGCTGGCGCATTTGGAAGACCGAAATGCCCGCGCCGCAAAGCAGCTTCTAAAAGAATCGCTGAGCGGGGCGATGGCAAAACTGGGTGAGGCGCTACCTACTTAGCCTCTCGTTCGACAGAGAGCAAAATTAAATATCGCGCTACTACAAATTCCAACGAATTGGAGCTAGGTATGACGCAACGAGGCTTAAGCTTTCGATTTTTATCGGAAGCAGACCTAATTGGCGCGGGTGTACTCGACATGGATCGCTGTGTGGAGACTATGGAGGAGGTCTTCAGCCTCGTCGCTCGTGGTGACTATTTAATGGGCGGACCCGGTCAAAATGACCATGGTTTGATGATGTGGTTTCCGCAATCCCCACCGTTTCCCGGCATGCCGGCAGCCGGGCCGGATCGGCGCTTCATGTCGATGGTGGCCTATTTAGGCGGAGACTTTCACGTTATTGGCGAGAAATGGTACGGGTCCAACATCGCCAATCGCGATAAGGGGCTGCCGCGGTCAATCCACACCATCACCTTGAATGATGTCGATACCGGCGCGCCAATTGCTTATATGTCCGGCAATCTGATCAGCGCGATGCGCACCGGCGCCGTGGCCGGCGTTGCTGCGCGGCACCTCGCCACTGCCGATGCGCAAGTGGCGGCAATTATCGGCGCCGGGGTTATTAGCCGGGCCTGCGCCCGGGCAATAGCTTGCGCCATGCCGGGACTTAAGGAAGTGAAAGTCTTTGACCTAGATTTCGAGCGGGCCGGCGCTTTCGCCGCCGAGTTGACCGATGAGTTTGGGCTCAGCGCCCGGACAGCGCAGTCGATGCAGGCTGCAATTGCGGGCTCAGATGTCATTTCGGTTGCAACATCTGGTGCTACACCGCCGGAAATCTTAGGGGAGTGGGTTAAGCCGGGCGCGGTTTTAGCACTGACCGGAAACACCAGCATTTCCGCGGACTTTTATCAGCAAAGCCGGCTCGTGGTGGATAACTGGGCAATGCATGAAGCGCTCTACCATGATGCGCTTACGCACCCCGACGGCCTGGAAAGCATTAGATCTTGGGCGATGTCTGCCGACCTGCTCGAGTTGCTGGATGCCGGTCAGGTGGCGAGAGAGCAGGTAGAAAACCTGGGATCGTTGATGGCCGAAAAGTCTGAAAACCGGGCTGATATGCGGGCAACGATCTTCATATCGGGCGGCATGCCGGTCGAAGATGTCGCTTGGGCAAAGCGCGTATATACGGCCGCGATCGAGCGCGATCTAGGCCAGCGCCTGCAGTTATGGGACACCCCGCACTGGGCCTAAAATCTGCCCTGCAAAGACGTATGTAACAGAACTATAACGGCAGTAGTAGTTTGTGATCACATCTGTTAAGTTGACACAAGTCAGTTTGCCGCCGCACTACGCCTGCGACATAAATCGCCGGTTGAATGGATGATTACTTAGCACTAGTTTTGTGAGGAATTCGCGCCAAGCAACCGGCGTGAGCGTTCAGCCAGACCACTGTTGGGAGACTACGTGTCCACCACCGGATTGCGAGAACCTCCGGTTCTCAAAACATCCGCAACACAACACTTAGTTAACGCTCGCCCGCAGGCCGCAACTCACTGCGAAGATTTATCGGTGAGTGGCGATGTCCAAGACTTGACCGCGGTCCACAAGATAACCGTCCAAGAGTGGGGCTATTTGAGTGATACTCGCCCCAAAACGGCTGGCGGGAGTCTGACTCCACACGCCCCCGAGCATTTACTTGGTGCCCTTAGTTCCTATCTTTGTCACACACTAATCATCGGTGCAATTTACCGAGAACTGGAGTTTGAACTTATTAAGGTAGATGTGGTCGCAAAAAATAATGATGCCCACTTCTATTTAATAGAGCAAAGCGATCCCAGAACCCCATACGATTTTGAGGTGACAGTACATCTAGTTGGTGCAAATGCTGCCCAGAAGCAGATTGACCACTTGATTTCGTACGCTGAAAGCACGCGCCGGGCCGAAAAACCGGCCAAAGCGCGGACCCAGGCCAATCTCATACGGCAGGCAGTCGCCGCCTAAGTTGGTCATTTTTGTATCTTCAGGTCTAGCATTTTCGCCAGAAATCACACATAATTCTCGAATGCAAAATATCCAAGCCGATCAATATTTTCCACATATTTAAGGATTGATTTGAACATGGCCATTAAGCCTCTTAATGGACGCAAGGCTGTTGTACCTATTTCCCTATTCGCTGGAACGGCCCTGGTGCTCGCTGCCTGTGGTGGTGGCGACAGCAATGGTGACGGAAACGGCGACGCCGGCGGTTCCGGCGAACTGATCGTGGCTGGCTTTGGTGGCGCCTATGGCGACGCCCAGATGGAGGCCTACTACGACGTATACGACGAAGAGACCGATGTGATCCTCTCCGTGCTGAACACGGAAGCTTCGCTGGGTGCGGTATCCGTCCAGGTTGAAAACAACAACGTTCAGTGGGACATCGTCGAACTCAACGGTGCCGATATGGTCGCTGGCTGCCTCGCCGGTGTCCTGGAACCAATTGACTACGACGTGGTTGACGAAAGCGTGCTAGAGGAAAACGCCGGCGAAGAATGCGGCGTAGCGGCCAGTTTCTACACCGTGGGCATCGGCTACAACAACGAGGATTGGCCAGATGAGCCGCCCACATGGGAAGAGTTCTACGACCCGGACTCCTTCGACGGTAAGCGCGCTATCGAAAGCTACATCCAAGACGGCACCCTTGAATACGTGCTAATTGGTGACGGTGTCGATAAGAACGACCTGTACCCCCTTGACCTGGATCGGGCCGTCGACAAGCTCAACTCAGTTGCTGATGACCTGATCGTGGTGGATTCCTTAGACCAGGCCTCTCAGCTGCTTACCAGTGGCGACGCGACCCTGATTCAGTCGGCTTCAGCACGCATGCTCGCGCTGCAAGAAGAAGGACTGGACGTGGGCTACAACCCCGTGGGCCAAACCGGTGGCTCCTACTGGGTAGTACCGAAAGACGCGCCCAATAAAGAAGCCGCCATGGAGTTCTTGGCTTGGGCAGGCGAATGCGTTGAATGCTCCACTGAAATCGGTGAACTGACCGCATACTCCGGCCCCAATGCCGAAGGCAACACGCTGATCGAGGGCGATGTAGCCGAGATGCTGCCCTCGAATCCGGACGTGGCCGAACTTTCTTTCCCGGTTGACCTGGAATGGTGGGGCGAAAACACCGAGGAAGCCCAGGACGCCTTCAACCGGTTCATGACGAGCCAGTAACGCAACGGTAGGTAAAGCTACGGCAGGGAATGCTCATGGAGATTATTAAAAGAATCTCAAGCGTTCGAGGTCTCTTATTGCTCGCGGTGATCGCTATTTTCACCGTGGGCCTGGTGATCCCGTTCGTTGGTTTGGTAAACCGCAGTTTGGAAACCGGGGCAGATGGCACCAACGCCTATGTCCAGATTTTCAATAATGACGGCTACATATCCGTCATTATCACCACGGTGATCATTGCGGTTACCACCACCATTTTCACTATCGGGCTGGCTTATCCACTTGCTTATTACATTTGGAACAGCCATGGCACCTGGAAGCTCTTGCTACTAGGCGCACTGATCATCCCGTTCTTCACCTCAATTGTGGTTAAGAACTTCTCGTGGACGGTCATTTTGGAAAACAGCGGCCCGATAAACAAAATGCTCATGGGAATCGGCATTACTAGTGAGCCAGTGCAATTACTGTTCACCAGAACTGCCGTAATCGTTGCCATGGTGCACTACTTACTCCCGATTGCCGTAGTGCCTATCTACGTGGCGCTAACCGGCATTGATCGTTCGCTGATCAAAGCCTCCCGATCGTTGGGAGCGGGACGGGGGCGAACCTTTACCTCCATCACGTTCCCACTTTCGGGGCCCGGCGTTGCCACCTCCTCGGTGACTGTGTTTGTGCTGGCCGCCGGGTTCTATGTCACCCCGGCACTGCTGGGTGGGCGTGGAGATCGAATGGTGGCAAATCTGATCGATGACGCAATCAATAAGCTAAATCGCTTAGATACCGCATCCGGGTTGGCCATAATCGTCGGTGTAGCCGTCTTGGTTAGTATTCCGATCGCGCTGCGCCAGATTGCACCTCAAAAGGAGGAAGCAAAATGACCGCTGTAGCTGAGAAAACCCGGCCAGCGATCAGTACCCAGCGCCGCCGTCCGCGCTTCGTTAAACCCCGCAAGCCCCGGCGCATTGGTACCACCACGCTGGCGACGCTGGTTTTAATCTTTTTACTGGCTCCCACCGCCATGGTGTTCCCACTGGCGCTGAACAGTGGTCGGGTCTTGCGCTTCCCACCCGATGAGCTATCAACGGTCCACCTGCAAAATGTGGCGACTAGTTCGGTGTGGCAAGACGCACTGTGGACCAGCGTGCAGGTGGGGTTGGGCGCAGCAGCAATTGCCACCGTTATTGGAACTCTCACCGCCGCGGTGATTCCAAGTCGGCGCATATTTAGCCTGCCCATCCAACTGGCAGTTGCCCTACCGCTGGTTTTACCGCCAGTTGTTTTGGCAGTTGCCTGGTTCGGCCTATTTAGTGACCTGTCACTGGTTGGAACGAAACTGGGAATCATCATCGGGCACGGCTTTATGGGAGTGCCATTTGTGTTCCTGAACGTCTCGGGTGCGCTTTCAAACCTGAACCCCGAGTTCTTACTGGCCGCCCGCAGCCTCGGCGCCCGCGCGCACATCGTATTTTTGCGCATCGTTCTACCGATTATCGGGCCCGGTGTTTTAGCTGGTGCGGTGCTGACGTTCGTTATTTCCTTTGACGAGCTAATCCTGCCGCTATTCCTGGGGGCAGGTGTCGTACCAACAATTCCGCAGGTGTTGTGGTCGCAAATTCAGCACACCACCACGCCCGAAATTGCGGCGGTTGCGGCAATCACGACAACGTTCACGCTCACGATTTTGGTTATCTACCTCGTACTTGCCCGTTCCTTCGGTGCCACGAAGAAGGTCCAATGACCCAAGGAGAAGACATGACAGCCCAAACAGCCGCCTCGGCCGAAGGGGCCGGATCGGCAGAAAAAACCGCGGGGCCGGCAACGGCTGCTCCGGTAGAAAAGACAGACCAGTCTACTCCCGGCTTGGAACTGGTCGGCGTATCGAAAACCCTGGGTAACAACCTGGTGGTAAACGACGTCTCAATGAAAGTCCATAAGGGCGAAATGTTCACCCTTTTGGGCTCGAGCGGGTCGGGTAAAACCACGACATTGAATCTCATCGCTGGCTTCCTCGAACCGGATGAGGGCGAGATTTTCATCCGCGGCCGGAACGTGGCTTCCATTCCACCGGAAAAGCGCGGGCTGGGAATCGTATTCCAGACCTATGCGCTCTTCCCGCACATGAGTGTGGCGCAAAACGTGGCCTTCCCCCTGCGCCAGCGCGGCATTCGCGGCGCTGAATTGCGTCGGCGCGTGAAGGATGCGCTCACCATGGTGGAACTTGAAAACCGCGGTGGCGCGAAGCCCGGCGAACTCAGTGGTGGCCAAAAACAGCGCGTGGCTTTGGCCCGTGGCTTGGTCTTTGAGCCCGAAATGATGCTCTTCGACGAGCCGCTGGGAGCGTTGGACCGGAAATTGCGCCAGCAATTGCAAGAAGAACTCCGCGAGATTCACGACCGCATCAAGTTCACCGCCCTGTATGTCACCCACGACCAGGAAGAAGCGCTCGCGCTATCGGATGAGGTCGCGGTAATGACTCGGGGCATCATTGCGCAATCGGCTACGAACACAGAGATCTACGACCGACCCGCAAACGCGTTTGTGGCCCAGTTCCTGGGTGATGCCAACCTGCTGTCGGTGACGGTCCAGGATGTGGCCAATTCTGGTTGTGTAGTAAAGACCAATACTGGTTCGGTTACTTCTGCATCCTTTGGAGCCGGTGTTTCGCTGGGTACCGGCGAAGCGGGCCTGTTAGTGGCCCGCCCCGAAGCGCTTGAGGTTGTCGCTCGAGAAAATGGCGAGGATTGCCTCGTTGCCGGCACGCTTTCTTATAAGCGCTTCGTGGGCCAAGACATTTTGGCCGCGGTGGACGACGGTACCGGTGGGCTCATTCAGGTCCGCGAGCGTCCGGGCGGGGAGCTGGAATCCCTGGAAATAGATAGCAAGGTCTGCGTGCGGTGGCGCGATTCCGATAAGGCTTGCGTAATTGGCGTCCCGGAATCTGAAGACACCATGATGTAGGGCTGTTTTAAAACCCGCAGTGCCAGTTTAAAACCCGCAGTGCCAGGCACCCAATTTTTTGGTTCGTCCGGCACTGCGGGTTTTTTCCGCTCAGGTGGCGTGAATGACAATAAACACACCTGCCGTTACCGCCAGCAGCCCTCCGGTTAAGAAGCACACTCGCGCCGGCGCGCTGCCCGGGCGCTGGTTTGGGCTGCTGAGCATCACGATCAGTGTTCCCAGCGCGATCAGTATTGCCATCGCGATGTATATCGGCGTGCGGTACAGCCACGAATATAAAACAAAGTGCATGGACGTAATGGCGGCAAACGCAAACGGCACGAGCGCATAGGTGCGTTTAACGACGAGATAAATCAAGAATGGCAAACCCAGCAACTGTGATGAGCCAATCAAAACGGACAGCTGGGTAATTTCATCACTAACGGGGCGTTCATTGCCTATTGCACCCAAAAGTAGTGATGCTCCCATGGCTAATGGGAAGGCGACCAACCCTTGAAAGAGCGTGACAAAAGCCGCGGTCCGCTCCGAAATTTCTAGCCGCTTTGGCCCCGCTGCTGGTATGGCTACGCGCGTCCATCCCAGGCCGCAGATGAGCCACGTCAGCCCATAGGCCCCGAGAAATGCCACGCCAGAAAAGTTCTGCTGGGCGAGCTCTGCAAGGGAGTCTGTTAGGTTCATGTGTTTTAGTGTGCCATCTGCCACCTGGCCCAACCGGTGAACTTATCGGCGATAATTAACGCACCACCAAGTGAAAGCTGATAATTGTGCAATGAGCATTCCTCCTGATGATCTTCCTCGTTCACCCACCGGGCGCCTCCCGCAGTGGGTAATTGATGAGGCCCAGGCAAGGAATCCCGAGGCAGCCCCGCCGCGCGACTGGGAAGAAACCCCGCCCCGGGCGACGCCGCCGCTTTATCAGCCATATTCGGGTGGAATGCCACCCCACCTCAGCCGGCGCCAGCAGCGTAAGTGGCGCAAGCAAAATCGCATCCATCGCCGGCGAACGCGGCGCGGGCGGGGCGTGCGGGCGATTTCACTCCTGCTCATTTTGGGCTTGCTCACGCTCGTGGGATACCGCGTTTTCAACTACCCCGGCGGGGTGACGGCCGCCTGGGATGACCTGTACTCCACCCTCACGGCTGATCCGCTGGGTTCTCGGACTCCGAAGGACGGCCCGCCGCTTGCCGAACCGCCGACGATCGAAAACCCCAGCTCGGCATACGAATTTTGGAGCGTAGATAATGGCGAAGAAGCCGATCGCGATGACCCGACCCGCTGGTCCTCATGTGAGCCGATTCGCTACATGGTGAACCCCAAACACGGCGATGATTACTTCGTCGACTGGGTGGAATACGCGGTGGAGGAAGTCGCCGCCGCCACGGGCCTGGTTTTTGTCTACGAGGGCGTCACGGGCCAAGCGCCCACTTCGGAGTCCGACTTTGACCTCAACACCGCCGAGGAGTGGGACCCGGTGGTGATTCAATTCGCCAATGAGGAGCAGATCCCCGACCTGGAAGGTTCAGTCGCCGGTTTGGCCCAGGTGCGCCAAATTGAAAACACCTATACCGGAACAACGCGCTACGTTACCGGCAACATCTACCTCGATGAGACGCTCATTTATGAGCCGGCCGTTAACCAAGAGCCGGCCTATGTGCGCGTGTTGCGCCACGAGTTGGGCCACCTTGTTGGTCTGGGGCACGTGGACGACACGACCCAGTTGATGCATGAAACGCCCACCGTCCATGAGTTTCAAGACGGTGACCTAACCGGTCTTTCTAAACTGGGTGGCGGTCCCTGCCGCTGATAAGGAGTCGTATGTCCCGCACGTTCACCAAGCACCGCGCCGATGCGCCCAGCGGATTTTTTCAATGCGAAGCGGCCGGCTTGGATTGGCTGCGGGTGGCGGGCGGCCCGCGCGTGGTCCAAGTTCAGGACTATTCCGAAACCGAACTTGAGTTGGAATTTTTACCCGCCGGCGTTCCTACGGCACCGGCCGCTTTTGATTTTGGACGGCGCCTGGCCCACCTACATCAAAACGTCACCACCGGTTTCGGTGCTGTGCCACCAAACTGGAATGGGAACTGGTTTTTCGGGCCGCTGGCCGATGTGTATGAAATTCCGGTGCGTGAATACCCGACCTGGAGCCAGTTCTTCACCGCATCGCGTCTCGCGCCCCTGCGAGACTTCTTAGAAGATACGGGCCAGTTGGATCCGCGGCTTGCTCGCGGCCTTGACGCGCTGCAAGAGGGCATCGTTGCTGAAAATTGGGGCAGCGACGCGCCGCCTGTTCGCGTTCATGGTGACCTGTGGGCTGGAAATCTCATGTGGTCGCAAGGGGAGGCCGTGTTGATTGACCCCGCCGCCCACGCCAACCATCCCTACACCGACTTGGCGATGCTGGAACTGTTTGGCTGCCCGCACCTAAACGACATTTTGGCCGGCTACGCCCAGATTTCAGATCTGCCGCCGCCCAGCAACTTTGACCTTGCCGTGCATCAGGTGTTTCCCATCGGCATGCACGTCGTGCTTTTTGGAGCGGGCTACCGTCCGCACCTAGATGGGCTGCTTGCCCGCGTCTTGGATGTCTAACCCGATATCGAGAATCGGTGCGCTATGGGTAAGCCAGCCACACGAGATTAGATCCACGCCGGCATCGGCAACGGCCCGAATTTGGGCGGGTGAGATGCGGCCCGAGGCCTCGGTCACCGCTTGGCCCCTGATCAGGCTCACCGCTGTTGCCAAAGTCGGCGGTTCCATATTGTCCAGCAACACCGCATCAACGCCGATTTCCAGCGCCTCGGTGAGCTGAGCGATGGTCCCGACCTCGATCTGAATTTTGACCATGTGCCCCACGCGGGCTTTCGCGGCCTGCAAAGCCGCGGAAATGCCACCGGCAATTGCAATGTGGTTGTCTTTAATGAGCACCGCATCATCGAGCCCGAATCGATGATTGGTGCCGCCTCCGGTCCGAACCGCATATTTTTCTAGCCCGCGCAGACCGGGCGTTGTCTTTCGCGTGCAACAAACCCGCGCTTTGGTGCCTGCAATAGCTGCGACCAGCTGGGCGGTAGCGGTGGCTATGCCACTGAGGTGGCTTAAGAAGTTCAATGCCGTGCGCTCAGCTGTTAGCAGGGCGGCTGCCGGCCCCCTAATAGAAGCAATATGCCCTCCAGCGTGCACCTGCGCTCCGTCTAAGAGAATTTCCTGCATCTCAATTTCGGGGCTCGCCATATCAAATACCATGCGCGCGACTTCAATACCGGCCACTACGCCTTCATCGCGGGCGATAAGCGCCGCTGCGGCCTGACGGTCAGGTGGAATAGTCGCCTCACTCGTTAAATCGCCGCCGCGCCCTAGGTCTTCCAGCAGCGCGGCGCGCGCAATCGGCTCCACAAGTAGGGGCGTGAGTGACACCTACGACACCTCCAACATGCGCTCGACCGCGCGGCGAGCGCGTTCGGCGACGTCACGTGCAATTGTGACCTCATGCTGCATCGTTTCTAGGCTGCGGCGAATCTTGGCCAAAGAATTGCGCTTCATATGCGGGCACAGATTGCACGGGCGC
>DAHVRJ010000155.1:0-10828 GCA_027322505.1 Demequinaceae bacterium | reverse complement strand
TCGTTATGGAGGTCGGCCCCGGCCTTGGCTCTTTGACCCTGGCCCTCTTGGACGCCGGCAACCAAGTCATCGCCATCGAAATCGACGCCAAACTCGCCGCCGCCCTCCCCGACACCGTTGCCCGCTTGCGGCCCCAGCGGCAGGGGAGCCTCGCCGTCCTAAATAAAGACGCCCTGACATTGCGGCCCGGTGATTTGATTTTGGACGACGACTCGCACCTTCCCGCGCCCACCGCCCTGGTCGCGAACCTGCCTTATAACGTCGCGGTTCCGGTGTTGTTGACGGCGTTGGAGCGGTTTGCTTCGCTGAAGCGCGTGCTGGTGATGGTACAGGCCGAGGTGGCGGATCGGTTGGCGGCCAGGCCGGGCAGCCGGGTTTATGGGGCGCCATCGGTGAAGGCCGCCTGGTATGGGCAAGTGGAGCGCGCCGGAGCGATTGGCCGGCAGGTGTTTTGGCCTGTTCCTAACGTGGAGTCTGGTTTGGTGCGGCTCACGCGCGCGGATGCGCCGCGTACGGGTGGGGAGTTGGGTGTGGAGTTGGCGGCTGGTGTGCCGCCGACGGCGCGGGAGGTTTTCGCCGTAGTCGACGCCGCTTTTGCCCAGCGCCGGAAGATGCTGCGCTCGGCCCTGGCCGCTGATTTTGGGGGAAGTGCGCGCGTGGAGGCGGCACTGAAGCGCGCGGGTGTGGATCCCACGGCCCGCGGGGAGCGTGTGGACATCGACGGCTTTATCCGAATCGCGCTGGCGCTGCGGACAAGTGCTAAAAATGCCCAGAACCAGTAGATTCCATTAAATGATGAAGATTGCGGGGATTCCCGAGGTAACGGTACGTGCACCTGGAAAAGTGAATCTTGAATTGACGGTTGGCGCGCCGGATGAGCAGGGAATGCACCCGCTAGCGACCGTGTTTCAGGCGGTTTCGGTGTATGAAGAGGTCACGGCCACGATGGCGCGGTCGGGCAGCGGAATCACCATTACCGTGGGCGGGCGAGATGCCAAGAACGTTCCCACGGATTCTTCAAACATTGTTTTTCAAGCGGCGACTAAGTTGGCGCGGGCAGCGAAATTAGTGGAGCCGGACGAGTTGCCAGATGTGGATCTTCACGTGGAAAAGCGAGTGCCGGTCGGGGGCGGGATGGCGGGCGGCTCTGCCGATGCGGCCGCGGCGCTGGTGGCGTGCAATGAATTGTGGGGTACCCGCCTTAAGCAGGGAGCGCTGGATGAAATTGCCGCCGAACTGGGCGCGGATGTGACATTTTGCATGCACGGCGGCAACGCGGTGGGCCGGGGCTATGGTGAGCAGCTGGCGCCAGTTTTAAGTTCGGGGGAGTACCACTGGCTTTTTGTATTTAGTGATATTCCGATTTCTACGGGCGCGGCGTATCGGGAGTTGGACACGCGCGAGCGGGATATTCCGCAGCCGCTAGATGTGCGCCCGGAACTGATGACCGCGCTGCGCAGTGGCGACCCAATCGAGGTGGGCGCCCAGTTGCGCAATGACTTTCAAGAAATTGCGTTGGAGGCTCAGCCGAAGATCCGCGACATTATGACTTTCGCGGAGGAACACCTCGCAGCGGGCGCGATTGTTTCGGGGTCGGGCCCCACCGTGGCTATTTTGGCCCCGTCATTATGGCATCAACGCGAACTGAAAGCCGCGCTCTTGGGCGCTGACTTCGGCGTTGAAGTGGTAGCGGCGACGGGGCCGGTGCACGGGGCGCGGGTTGTGCACGACATGGCGTGATGCTTATTCGCCCGGCCGCACGATGGACTTCAAGACTCCGGGAGTGGTGGTTGAATCCAGCGCGGCGCTGACCTGGTCAAGCCCAAAATGCCCGGTCACTAGCTCATCGAGTTTGACGTGGCCATCGGCGACCAAATTGATAGCTGTAGGCCAAGTGTTTGTATACCGGAAGACGCCGGTGAGTTGGATTTCGTTATTCATGATGGTCGTCACTGGCAGTGACATGTCATTTGCGCCCATACCCACGAGCACGGCGTGACCACCGGGGCGAACAGCCTCGATGCCGTCACGTATGGCGGACTCGACACCGGAAGCATCAATGAAGGCATCGACCTCTAGGCCGCTGGCGGATTCGTTAGCGGCGTCGAGGGTGGCGGTTGCTCCAAAGTTAGATGCCGCCGCGCACCGCTCGGTGCTGACATCAGAAATTATGACTTCTCGAACGCCAAAGGCACGCGCCACTTGAGATGTGATCAAACCGATGGGCCCGGCGCCCGCAATAAAGACGCGTTGGGCGGGGGCTAAATGGGCTTTGCGAGCAGCAGCGATTGCGACGGACAGTGGTTCCAGTAGTGCCGCTGCATCGTCACTAACTGAATCTGGAATCGCATAGGCGAAGTGCGACTGAATGGTTACGTACTCTTGAAATGCCCCGTCTGCGCCCGGCACGGCGTAGAAGATCATGTTCGGATCAAGGTTATATTCACCGCGGCGGCTTTCGACGGAGGTCGGGTCGGGGCGCTGCGGCTCTATTGAAACGCGTTGGCCGACCCGGTCCGAGGAAATATCGGAACCAACTGCAACTATCACTCCGGATGCTTCGTGACCCAACACGAGCGGATCGGTTACGACCCAGTCGCCGAGGCGGCCCTCTTCATAGAAGTGCACGTCTGAGCCACATACACCGACGCTTGCAACGCGGATCAAAACCTCGTCGGCGTCTGGCTGAGGAACGGGACGTTCTTGAAGCTCAATAGTTTTCGCTTGCGTCAGGACGCTAGCGCGCATGTTGCTAGGTATGCGAGACATAATCATTCCTTTTTACGCACCGAGTTTGCTGCACTGACGCTCGGTGTGCTGGTTTCAACGTGGAGATCTAATTCAGAAAGGATTTGTTCCAAGGCTGCCGGGTCATGAGCGAACCTTCCAAGAAAGAGGCCGTTGACCGTTTCACCAAGCGCGTCTAATAGGCCGGGCCCCGCGCCGCCTCCATAGATCACTTTGCTGTTTGCAAGACCGGGCCGATCGCGTAACCACGCGCGGATTGTGCTTGTAACTGATCGCACGTATTCGGTTGCTGCTGGCTGATCTGCGCCGATTGCCCACTCTGGTTCATAAGCAAAAATTGGAGCTATCTGGTTATTACTCGGTACTCGCTGTGTTACTTCTTTGATGAAATCGATACAGATGGCAGCGGCTTGTGCCGGTTCAACTTTTTCATTTTCGCCCACGCATATAAGGGGGACGAGGTTGTTTTCTAAAGTGAGGGAGACCTTATTTTGCATGGTTTCCATGGTCTCGCCAAAGTATTTTCGCCGCTCGGCATGGCCAATTTCGATGTGTGTACACCCGACCTGTTTTAGGGTGTGGACATTCACTTCGCCGGTATACGCTCCTCGGTCACAAGCAGCCACATCCTGTGCGCCGACGGAGACTGGGGTGTCGCTAAAGAGATCAACGAGCGTGCTTATCGAGGGGAAACTGGGAAAGACGAGAAGATTGACGTTGCCCGCCTGAACCTGTTGCGAACGGCGGGCAATATCGCGAACCTCGCTTGCCCATCGGACGGTTTCTTCATGGTCAAAGTACATTTTCAAGCTGGTTGCGATGACCATCGGTGACTTTGTTGTCATTTAGCAGCACCAAGTAGGAACGCGAATACGCTCAGCGCGCATTGCGATTCTCATATTCTGTTAAGACAGCGACCTTTTCGGCCGACGCGGAAGTCTCATCGAACCGATATCTCAGCCATTCTGTGGCGAGCTTCTTAGCCAGTTCTAATCCGATAACACGCTGGCCAAATGTCAGGATCTGCGCGTTATTGCTCAGAACTAGCCGTTCAACGGAGTAGCTATCGTGAGCTGTGCTAGCGCGGATGCCGGGGACTTTGTTGGCAGACATTGCAACGCCCATGCCTGTGCCGCAAATTAAAAGCCCGCGGTCCGCCTTGCCTTCTGCGACCATCTCTGCCGCTGTTACTGCAATTGTCGGGTACGGAGTGTTGCCTTCCGCATCTACACCGACATCGATTACTTCGGTGACATATTCATCGGCTTCGAAGATTTCTTTGATGGCTTCTTTGTATTGAAAGCCGGCATCATCTGATCCAATTACAATTTTTAGTGGTTTCACGGCTATACCTACCGATCTTTTAGTTTGTTAACGAGACTTTGTACTATGAGCGCAAACGAAACTGCTCCGGGATCGGGCGTGCCCACACTCTTTTCCGTGTGTGCTCGAGCGCGGCCCAACTTGGGCGTCAGATCCGCCGTGGACTTGGCGGCGTCATCTGCCGCTTTCGCTGCCAACGCAAATGCTTCGAGAAGTGTCTTTTGGGAAGCGATCTCCGATGCAAAGGTTGTTGCGAAGGGCACAAGGGCATCGACCATCGTCTTGTCGCCCACTTGCGCGTCACCAAACGACTGGACTTTGGCAACGGCGTTTGAGACGCCATTGCTGATGGATTGAGCGCTGATTTCTGTGGTGTCATCAAGTTCTTGTCCAATGGTGCACAACAAAATGCCCCACAGGGCTCCAGATGTTCCGCCCGCCTTGTCGGCCCATGCATCGCCAGCGGCGATAAGAACAGAACCGAGCCCCGCCTTCTTTTCAGCGCGGGACTTACTTGCTTCTGCGGCAGCGCGAGAGCCGCGTTGCATCCCAATGCCGTGGTCACCATCGCCAGCGATCGCGTCAAGCTCGCCTAAATGCTCCGCATTGTTATTTATGACTTGTTCGACAACAGCGAATAAGTCGGCGGCTTGGACCGCTGCGCGTTGAGAGGCGGGCGCAGCTGCTTCTACCAGCTCCTCGTCGGCCTGTTCGGACGCAGCATGTTCGCGAACCTTATCCAGTTTGCGATTACCTTTTCGGTAAGCCGGCGTGTTGACCGGGGCGAGCCAATACTTCTCAAGTTCTGGCGTCAGCCACGAAATAGTTAGCGAGACGCCGGCCATTTCAAAACTCGTCACTAACTCACCGACATCTGGCGCAACCACGGTCACTCCAGCAGCGGCAAGGCGCGGCGCTATTGAGTTATAAAGAACGAAAAGCTCTTCATAGCTGATTGAGCCGAGCCCGTTCAGCAGAACCACGGCACGTTCGTCAGCGTTATCGGGCTTTTCCGCCAGGAGTCGTTCGACAAGCAGTTCCGCGAGGTCTTCGGCGGGCAGAATGTCTTGTTCGTCAATGCCTGGTTCTCCGTGGATTCCCATCCCAATTCCCATGCGGCCTTCGGGGACTGTGAACAGTGGTTCCGGTGCGCCGGGAAGAGTGCATCCTGTGAATGCAACCCCCAAAGACCGGGTCATCGCATTCGCGGTCGATGCGGTCTCGACTACTTCGCTTAAGTTTTTGCCCGCTTCGGCTGCCGCAGCAGCCGCCTTAAACACGAAGAGGTCGCCTGCAATGCCACGGCGTTTATGGAGTTCGTCCGAGCCCGCGCTGGCAATGTCGTCCGTCACTACCACGGTGCGGCAATCGATGCCCTCGGCCTTTAAACGCTCTTGGGCTTGATTGAAGTTCAGAACATCCCCTGCGTAATTGCCATAGGTGAAGAGAATCCCGCCTCCCGCATGGGCGGCTTTAGCTACGCTGTATATCTGCTGTGCCGATGGGGAAGCGAAAATATTCCCCATGGCAGCGCCATGCGCTAAACCGGGACCGACCAACCCCGCGAAAGCCGGATAATGGCCTGACCCGCCCCCGGTAATAACGGCAACTTCGCCCTCGGGGATTGCAGTTGCGCGCACAACTCCGCCGGGTACTTGCGTAACCCAACTGCTGTACGCCTGTGAAAATCCGGCTGTGAGTTCATCAGTGAAATCAGCGGGATCGTTCAAAATATAAGCCATAGTTACGCTCCGAGGCTCGAATTAGGTTCCTGTGACCGCAATTGATTGGAGTGGCAACGCGCTGGCTCGACCTCCATTTAGTTGCCGCTCCATCTTTAAGGGTCTCTGCAGATTCGCCAGGTCTTTTGGACGGCTAACCTGAATGAACATCTTTAAAGTTAAAAGTAACTATTACTGCGTTACTCTGAACATTAGGCCCGCCTCTAAGCTGCTGTCAACCTCGAAATCTGGCTTTTGGCCCCCGTGTTTCGAGTAGATAACGAAGGTAACGTTTTGGTATCACATACGAACATAAGGGCCGTATTCCGCGAAATCTAGCCAAAAATCCATGATTGACACTCGTGGCACCATAGACTTATGGTTGATTTAACGTTACGGTGCGTTAAGATCACACCGGTCTGAAAATGTGGCGCCGCCGCCCTCATGTGGCTGGTGTGCGTGGTCAGATCACGTAACGGCAAAGCAGATGCTCATCAAATAACGGTGGGCCGGCAGTGGACTGGAGCAAAGATGCGCGCAATAGTTTTCAATGGAGTAGGCGAAGTTGCGTTAGAAGATCGCCCGACGCCCGAACCGGGGCATAAGGAAGTTCTTATTAAAACAGCAGCGGTCGGGATCTGCGGTACAGATACGCACGTGCTGGATGGTGAATTTGAAGGAACGGTTTTTCCGCTAGTTCCGGGGCATGAAGCGACAGGGACAATCGTGGCTCTGGGGGAGGGCGTAAATGATGGGGTCTTTGATTTTCAAGTTGGCGATCACGTAGCGGTAAATCCGAGTACGACCTGTGGTGAATGCGAATTTTGCCTGAATGGGCAGCAAAACCTGTGCCCTGACTGGAACGGGTTGGGGGTCGTTGCCTCGGACGGTGCCTGCCAAGAAATGTTCGTAGCGCCGGCGCGAAATGTATTCAAACTGAAGCCAGAGACCGATTTATACGAAGCTGCTCTCATTGAGCCGCTTGCGTGCTCCATTCGCGGATGGGACTTGCTGCCTCGCAAATTGGGCTCACACGTCCTTGTCTACGGCG
Source organism: Demequinaceae bacterium (assembly GCA_027322505.1). Classification (GTDB taxonomy): domain Bacteria; phylum Actinomycetota; class Actinomycetes; order Actinomycetales; family JAJYRW01; genus JAJYRW01. The sequence goes on along the minus strand of DAHVRJ010000155.1, from coordinate 3,985 downwards.
CCGGGACGATGGGCCTAATGATGGCGCAATTGGCGCCGCGCATGGGCGCAGCCTCGGTAACCATCGTTGACCTCAACGAAGATCGCTTACGGGTTGCGGCTGAGTGCGGGATCGAGCACCGCTATACATGCGCGGATCAAGCCGATCGCACTGAATGGGATGTCGTGATTGATGCCACGGGCAGCATTCCCGCTATCGAAGATGCGGTTACGCGAATAAAACCGGGCGGCACTTTTCAAAACTTTGGTGTAGCTCCTGCGGATGAGACTGCCAAGTTTTCGCCTTTTAGGGTCTATCGCGGCGAGTTGAATTTCGTCGGCAGTATGGCCGTTCACAATTCGTTCGGTCGAGCAGTTGAAATGTTTGAAATTGGCGCGATCAACGCCGAAGCAATGATTAGTCACTCTTTCACACTCGATGACTACTCCCAAGCTTTAGAGAAGTTTCGGGCAGGCACGGGTCGTAAGTTGCAAATTCGCCCGAACGATAGTGAATCAAAGGTCTTGCTATGACGCTTGAGACGCAGCAAATTGCGAAACGCCGCGCAACCAAAACGCGCAAACGCCGTATCACATGGATCGGTGTAGTCGTTCTTGTCGTGGTGGGCATCGCGCTGGGGACAAAGGTTGTTCCCCATGACGATCCAGCGCTAGAAGGCGAGGCGGCTTTTGATCCGGAAACTTTCGGTCAAGAGAATTTTGGAGCCGTTCGGGACGCGGTTCTCGATCAAGCGGTGGACGCCGAAGAACTAAGTGCAGCAATAGAAGCTGATCCAGATGCTGCTGCTGAAGAGTATGCAGAAGATGCGTCGGGTGGCGCGATTTATAGCGTCACAGTTACCGGAGTGGTCGGCGAAGGCGCATCCGGCATCTACGAGTTGGATGTAGATGGTGTCCCCGACGATCTGCTGATACGAGTGCAAACGGGGCCGGCAATTAACGGAACAGAATTACGTGATGCCACCGGCACCATGTCGTTTGGCGACTTCGCCAATCAGATCCAGTTTCAAGACGCGGCCACTGCTTTAAACAATCAAATGAAAGACGAAGTTCTCGCAGATGTAGACACGGATGATCTTGAGGGTAAAACCATCACGACGACCGGCGTTTTCACTTTGATAAATCCAGAAGCCTGGCTTATTACTCCTGTGGCATTGGAAGTCCAATGACGAGCACACCGGTTTTAGAAGACGTTGTACTCGAAGCGCGCAACGTAACCAAGGACTATGGAGGTACGAGAGCGCTCAAAGGCGTGACTTTCCGGATTCGACCCGGCACCGTCACGACGCTCTTTGGCGAGAATGGTGCTGGCAAATCAACTCTCATGAAAATCCTGTCCGGTGTTGAACAACCGACCTCTGGTGAGGTGTTTGTCGACGGCCAATCGGTGGATTTCGATTCCACTACCGATGCTGCAGAACTTGGGATTTCAATTATCCATCAAGAACTGAGTCTCGCGCCGAATCTAACGGTGCGCGACAACATCTTTATGGGTCGTGAAATTTTAGGCCCCTTCGGTGTGGATTTCGCAGAGGAAGAACGTCAAACTCGCGAAGTCTTAAAGGGTATGGAGCTTGATATCGAGCCCGATACCTTTGTCTCCGATCTTCGAGTTGGGCAGCAGCAGATCATCGAAATTGCCAGAGCGCTATCAATTGATGCTCGGATTTTGATTATGGACGAACCGACTTCCGCTCTCACCGCTTCGGAGGTCGAAGTCCTATTCGGCATTATTCGGGAGCTGCAAAGCCGCGGCGTCGCGATTGTCTATATCTCCCATCATTTGGAAGAGGCTCTCGAAATCACCGATCATGCGGTAGTACTGCGAGACGGAACTATCACCGCCCGCGGCGATCGAGACGAAATTGATTTGGAATGGATCGTTCGCCACATGGTCGGGGAGAACTTCGACCTGGGAAGTCCGCCCACCGGCTATGAGATGGGCGAACCCATCGTTGAAATTCGAGATCTAGTTGTAGCAGATAAAGAGAACCCCGACCGGGCAGCAGTAAATAATGTGAATTTGGATGTTCGCGCCGGGGAAATTGTGTGCATCTACGGCCTCATGGGTGCGGGCCGAACTGAACTTCTGGAAGCCATAGCTGGACGCGAAGAAATTACTTCGGGCGAAGTCTTTTTCGATGGGCAAGCTCTGAGTGACGAAACTATTGCTGAGCGAATCGAAGACGGCCTTGGTCTGGTCCCTGAGGACCGCCAGCGTGACGGGCTCGTCCAAAGTTTTGACGTGGGCAAGAACCTGACCTTGGCGAGCCTCGGTGAAAGCATCCGCCGAGGCGTGATTTCGAAATTTACCGAGCGTCGGCGCTCCGAGGAGTTGATCGAGGCCGTTACCGTAAAAACCCCCGGGCCAGACACGATGATCGGTTCGCTCTCCGGTGGAAATCAACAAAAAGTGGTGATCGGCAAGATAATTGGAACCGATCCCCGGCTGCTATTGCTTGATGAGCCCACCCGTGGCATCGATGTAGGAGCAAAAGCAGAAGTATTTCGCCTGCTATCTGAACGTGCCCGGGAAGGTATCGCAGTTCTGTTTTCTACTTCAGAACTATCTGAATGTTTAAGCATCCCGCATCGCGTAATCGTTATGGCGCGCGGGCGGATTGCCGCTGAGTTTACTCCCGAAACAATCACTGAAGACAAAATCATGGCTGCCTCAGGTGAGTCCACAGCCGTGGAAAGCAACTAGAACGGATCGACAATGGCGACGAACACGGTTTCCCCGGGCGCTAGTCGGAAAAGAAATTTTTCGCTGGCTACCCTATTAATTGAAGGGCGCGCTTTTCTTGCCCTAATATTGATTATTGTAGTATTTTCGCTTCTGTCACCGAATTATTTGACCGTGAATAACGTCTTGATTATGACGTCTCACGTTGCAATATTTGCCCTACTGGGCATGGGGCAGTTGCTGACCATTCTTAACGGCGGTATTGACCTTTCAGTCGGTTCGACGCTGGGATTCTCAGCTGTTATCGGTGGCTACTTACTTAAAGGTGTACCACTCGATATCTTCGGCGTAACGCTATTTCCCAGCGTGCCGGTTGTGGTGCTGATATCACTCGGCGTCGGTGCGCTCGTTGGAGCCGTTAACGGCATCTTGGTTTCCAGGTTTAACGTCGCTCCCTTTGTTGCGACTTTGGGCATGTTATATGCAGTTCGTGGTTTAGCGCTGCTTGCTACCAACGGCCTGACGATCAACAACATTGCCGGTAAGCCAGAGCTTGGAAACACCGGATTCTCGTGGCTCGGATTCAACCGGTTTTTCGGAATCCCCATCGGCGTAGTGATTATGATCGTCGTCGCAATCATTCTGGGCTTTCTAATCGGACGAACCCGATTTGGCCGCTGGCTTTATGCCTCGGGCGGCAATGAACGAGCTGCACAGCTCTCTGGGGTTCCCGTCAAACGAGTCAAGCTCCTTGTTTACGTGATTTCGGGAATGACTGCGGCGCTTGCAGGACTGGTTCTTGCTTCAACACTCACAAGCGCGGACCCGAATGCGGGCAATACGTATGAGCTCACCGCTATAGCGACCGTCGTCATCGGTGGAGCCTCGCTCATGGGCGGACGCGGCAATATTCGGGGCACGCTCTTGGGCGCGTTCGTTATTGGATTCCTCTCCGATGGCTTGGTGATCGTCGGGGTCTCCGCATACTGGCAAATGGTCTTTACCGGTGGCGTGATTGTCGCCGCCGTATTGCTCAACTCGCTCGATTACCGCCGGCGGAGGCGTCGCACCCCGGTAGAAACAGCGGCCAACGGAGCGGCAACGGCCGGTACTTCGTCTAACGGTTCCGGTCCGAATACCGGTTCCCACCCGCCATCTATTCCTGCGAAAACGGGAGGAGAAGAGATGAGCGATGCAAAAGCATCTGTCGACGATGCGAAACCTACAGACATCTAATACAACGTCACACCAACTTAATTCACTTACAAAGAGGTAACTGAAAGGAAGCAAAATGATAGAT
>DAHVRJ010000152.1:0-5043 GCA_027322505.1 Demequinaceae bacterium | reverse complement strand
TTCTGACTTACTCATTTCATGCTGGACCTCTCTACGAACTTCATCTAACGCCCAGTATACCTGGCGCATGTAGTGAAAACGGTCGGCAATAATAAGGGGACTATCTAAAGCTTTTCGAACTGCCTGTTTGTCAACATGTTGTTAACCCCGCTTTTCAATCCCCAGGCGCATCAGTCCGTAAACAACCGCATCAACCAGGGCCTCCCACGAAGCCTCGATGATGTCTGGGCCCAGCCCCACGGTGCGCCAGGTGACATCGTCCTCGTTATCCACGGTCTCGACCAGTACGCGGGTGACGGCGTCGGTCCCCTGTTCCGTATCGAGAATCCGCACTTTGAAGTCAACTAGGTCAAAGCGCTCAAGTTCGGGGTAGGTCGGGGTCAGCGCCGCGCGCAGAGCGTAGTCCAGGGCGTTGACCGGCCCGTTGCCCTCGCCCGTAACGACGACGCGCTTGCCACCCACATGCATTTTGACGGTGGCTTCGGCGTTGGCATTTGTTGGGTCGCCGGGAACCGTATCGACGATGGTACGCCAGGATTCGGTTTGGAAGAAGTCCATGCGCTGCCCCTCGAGCTCTTCCCGCAGGAGCAGTTCAAATGAGGCATCTGCGGCATCAAAGGTGTAGCCCTCGGCCTCGGCGGCCTTCACCCGCTGCGTGACCTTGGTGAGCAACTCGTTTTGGCCTGTTAGATCGATGCCGAATTCTTTGCCCTTGAGTTCGATGCTTGCCCGTCCGGCCATGTCGGAGACCAGCATCCGCATGTCATTGCCGACGTTGCGGGGGTCGGTGTGGTGATAAAGGTCCGGATCCACCTTAATGGCGGAAGCGTGCAGGCCCGCCTTATGCGCAAACGCGCTGGCCCCCACGTAGGGCTGCCGCGTAAATGGTGCAATGTTGGTGATCTCCGAGATGGCGTGGGCAAGCCGGGTGGATTCGGCCAGCCCACCATTTACGAGCATCTCGCGCCCGTATTTGAGTTCCAGATTGGCCGCGACCGTGATGAGGTCTGCGTTTCCAGTGCGCTCCCCATAACCGTTGACGGTCCCCTGTACGTGCATGATGCCCGCATCAACCGCGGCCATCGAGTTCGCTACCGCGCAGCCCGTGTCGTTGTGGGCGTGCACGCCCAGATTGAATTCACCAGTGAGGCGGGATTTTAGATCTTCCACGATTTCGGTGACCCACGATGGCAGCATGCCGCCGTTCGTGTCGCACAACACGGCAACTTCGGCGCCCGCATCGAGGGCAGCCTGAAGCGCGGAGGCGGTGTATGCGGGGTCAAAACGGAATCCATCAAAGAAGTGCTCGGCGTCGACGAAAACGCGGCGCCCCTGCCCCACAAGGAACTGAACCGTATCGGAAATCATCGCGAGATTTTCTTCGCCCGTGGTACGTAGCGCCCGCTCCACATGGCGGATGTCCGATTTCGCTACCAATGTGATGACCGGCGCGCCGGAATCGAGCAGCGCCCGCACCTGCGGATCGGAGTGGGCGGAACCGCCGACCTTGCGGGTTGCCCCAAAGGCGGCGAGGGTGGCGTTCTTTAGTTCCAGTTCTTTTTCCGCCAGCGCAAAGAATTCGGTGTCCTTTGGGACGGCGCCGGGCCAGCCGGCCTCAATGTATCCCACGCCTAACTCATCAATGAGCGGTGCAATAGCGAGCTTGTCCGCCACTGAGAGGTTCATTCCTTCTTGTTGCGCACCATCGCGCAGAGTTGTGTCATAAACGTGGAACACGGTCTTCTCCGTTACCGATTCGGACTGCAATAAAAAAACCTCCCAGAAAATGCATGGGAGGTTAGCGCGCTGGGACGGGTTGCGTCCTGCGCGCTTACATAATAATGAACTGGTGGCTCACGCGGTACATAATGCCACAACATTTACGCCGCTGCCCGCAGCGGGGCGCCGTGGCGCGTTGCATCCCGCTTTACCGCGCCCTTCCCCGCCACCAACCGACGCTAAGCCAACCGGCGCATCCAGCCATACGGATCGGCCGCCCGACCGTATTGAATATCGGTGAGATGCTCCCGGATTTGCATTGTGACCGGGCCCGGGTAGCCGTCCCTAATTTTTAAGTCGAACTCGGCCCCGGCGAGGCGGCCGATCGGGGTGACGACCGCGGCAGTTCCGCACGCGAACACCTCACTGATTGCCCCAGAGGCGATGTCGTCTTGCAGCGTGCCAAGGGCCAGGGGCTTTTCCACAACTTCGCGATTGTCATCGACAAGCAGTTGGATGATTGAGAAACGGGTGATGCCCTCCAAAATCGTGCCGCTAAGTTCCGGCGTGACGATTTGACCGTTTTCATACACGGCGAAAATGTTCATTCCGCCCAGCTCTTCAACCATGGAGTTCGTGGTTGCATCCAGGAAGCAGACTTGATCGAATCCCTGTTCAGCCGCGATTTGCTGCGGCAGCAGGCTTGCGGCGTAATTGCCACCACACTTGGCGGTTCCAGTGCCGCCCGGGCCGGCGCGGTGATAATCCTGGGCCACCCAGATGGAAACGGGACGCACCCCGCCGGAGAAATACGGCCCCGCCGGAGAAGCAATAACTAGGTATTCAACTTCATTTGAGGACCGCACTCCAATGAACTTTTCCGATGCATACATAAACGGGCGCAAATACAAGCTCGCGTCTTCCCCTGCCGGTACCCACTGGCGGTCAGCGGAAACTAGCGCGGCGATGGAGCCCATGAAATCGGTGATCGAAAGCTCTGGTAGCGCCAGGCGACGGGCCGAAATTGCCAGGCGCGCGCCATTGGATTCAGGCCGAAATGACCAGATTGAACCATCGGCGTGGCGGTAGGCTTTTAGGCCCTCAAACACTTCTTGGGCGTAGTGCAATACTGCAGTGGCGGGGTCCATTTCTAGCGGGCCATAGGCTTCAACCCGGCGGTCAGTCCATCCGCTTTCCCGCGTCCATCGCGCGCGAGCCATGTGATCGGTGAACACTGTGCCAAATTTTGGTTCAGCCGTTACCTTTTCGCGCTCAACTGCGGGCAGCGGCGCGGGGTGTTTTTGAACCGGAAAAGCGGCAGCGGCCGCCGCTAAATCGTCTACGCGCTCGACGGGAGTCGTCGTACTCATAAGTTCGGGCCTTCCAGCAAGTGTCTAACTGACGTTACCGGTGAATTCGGCCCGGGTGCCAAACGGAGTCTGTTAAGGATCAGGCGCCGGTCACCCGGGCGGCAATTTCGGTGCCGATTTCGGCGGTGGTGCGTTCCTTCGAGCCCTGTTCCGCCTGTGCTGACAGGTCGGCCAGGACGGCATCTTCGACGCGTCGAGACTGTTCCGCCAGCCCCAAGTGGTCCAAGAGAAGTGCAACAGACAACACGGTCGCGGTGGGGTCTGCCTTGCCTTGACCGGCGATGTCGGGCGCCGAACCGTGAACGGGTTCGAACATGGAGGGACTGGTGCGGTCGGGGTTGATGTTCCCCGAAGCGGCAAGTCCGATGCCGCCGGTGATAGCGGCGGCCTGGTCGGTGATGATGTCACCAAAAATATTGTCAGTGACGATGACGTCAAAGCGTGATGGGTCGGTCGTCATGAAAATCGTGGCCGCGTCGATGTGTAGGTAGTCGGTGGTCACATCGGGGAATTCCGCGTTGACCTCTTCGACAATGCGCCGCCACAGGTGCCCGGCATGTACAAGGACGTTGTGTTTGTGCACCAGCGTCAATTTTTTGCGGGGGCGCCGGGCAGCACGCGCGAACGCATCGCGCACCACGCGCTCGACACCAAAGGCGGTGTTGACTGAAACTTCGGTGGCGACTTCATTCTTGGTGCCCACCCGCATCGCGCCGCCATTGCCCACGTACAAGCCCTCGGTGCCCTCGCGCACAACAATGAAATCCACCTCGCCCGGTTCGGCAAGGGGCGACTTCACGCCCGGAAACAGGCGTGAGGGCCGCAAATTGACGTAGTGATCAAGTTCGAAGCGCAGACGTAGGAGCAGGCCGCGCTCCAACGTGCCGGAGGGAACGTGCGGATCCCCCACCGCGCCCAATAAAATCGCGTCATGCTCCCGGATGGTGGCTAAATCTTCATCTGTGAGCGTTTCGCCGGTTTCGTGCCAGCGCTTAGCGCCCAGATTAAGCGTTGTGGTTTCAATAGAAGTCCCGCTGCCCGCAATTGCAGCTTCGAGAACCTTCAGGCCCTCTTGGGTTACTTCTTCGCCAATTCCGTCACCAGGGATTACTGCTAGCCGCACGTTTGAAGTCATGAGAAAACTATATCGCGCCAGGTCCACTTACTGAGAACTCCGTCTCACACTATGGACGGCGCGGTTCGGGTTCGGTGCGAAAGTGGCGGCGTTACAGCGTTCCGGAAAGCGGAATTACAGCGTTCCGGAAAGTCGGGCAATTATCGTGATCACTAGCAAGCCCCACATAAATACCACCATCCAAAACTGAACAACCGTGAGTCTGATGTTGAAGTTAATGTATGGCGGCACGAAGGGGCGCACGTAACGTAAGTTCTCAATGCGATCGCTTAGGAAACTGGGCGTGCGCCATAGGGCCCACAGGCGTTGGAGCCGCTTGGCGCCTCTTCCCTGATTTGCCGTGCCCCGCAGACGGTCCCACAGTTCATCGCTCAAGTCAGCAATGTCAACAAGTTGCGCCACCTGGGGCACGAACTCGGGCGCGCGAATGGCGCGGGTGTATTGCCACGTTAGGCGTGCAAATAAAATTTCGATGACGAGCGCGATTGCCACGATGCCTAACAGCAGTACTTGCATCCAGCCGCTTGCCCCTTGAGCGATGAGCCCGACTCCGACAATTGGAAAAATCGCCGAAACTATGAGGAAAATGGCCGGGATGGTAAGTACCACCACCACCCCGCGCATGATCCCGGCGATTCCGGGGGCCAGTGCGCGCGCCCGATCCGAAACCTCATAGATCAATTCATAGGTTCGCTTAAACCTATGAGGCTCTTCAGGAATCGGGTCGCCAATTGTCATAGTGACTTAAAACTACTGCTCCGCCCCGTGTTTTGCAGCCGCAGCCTCATGTCTGGCCGCTACAGCCGCGCGCACGAGCTC
>DAHVRJ010000148.1:0-19478 GCA_027322505.1 Demequinaceae bacterium | reverse complement strand
ACGCCGCGACCAGTCAGGCGGTTCTCATCGGGGAGTCCAAGTTCGCGATAAGCCGAGCCCATCGCCAAAATTACGGCGTGCGCGCGGTACTCCTCCCCGTTGCCGGTGCGGATCACTTTTACATCCTGGTCTAACTCTAACTCCGTCGCATCATCGAAGATCACTTCGGCGCCAAAATTCTCCGCCTGGGATTGCATCCGTTCCATCAGGTCCGGGCCCAAAATGCCGTCCGGGAAGCCGGGAAAGTTCTCGACATCCGTGGTGTTCATCAGCGCACCGCCGGCAGTGACTGATCCAGCGATCACCAGTGGTGTGAGGCTCGCGCGGGCGGCGTACACAGCGGCGGTCCAGCCGGCCGGACCGGAACCGACGATCACTACATCGCGAATTGGGGCAGAAACTTCGGAGTTAACCGGTGTGGTGCTCAACGTTCTTCACATCATCCTTAGTTGCGGGCTTGATCTGGCAACCAAATTGCCGAATAACCACTAGGGTCAACACCGGTAACCGTGAAAAACTTCCCGGCTCGGTTCCGCGTCACTTTACGCTAATTTCTGCGATCGATATGCGGTTATTGCCCTGACTATCTACCGGCAATTCTGTTACCCAGATCACGAAAGTGTCTAATTCCACGCTGTCGAATTCAAAGACCGTATCCCCATCGGCGGCGCCATCAGCTAACAGATCGCCACCACCGGGGTCTTCGTTATCGGTATCCCGAATTTCAATTTGACCGCCCTCCCCATCTATATTGACGCGCACTTGGGAGATTTCTGAAGTCTCTTCCAGCGTCACAGCCAAACCGATACCGGAGCGTCCCGGGATGGCCGGGTCTACGAACCACTGCGAGTTCCAATAGGTATCGGAGTCTCCATCAATGGCGAGGTGTTGCTGTTCTGGGTGTTGGCCATCACCGTCCGGATCGACCTCTTCCACGCTGTCGATATATACCGGAGTTAGCGGTTCTTTTGAATCTGACTCATCTTCCTCCTCAGATTCTTCTGGTTCTTCCGGCTCGGCGGACTGCGTGGGTGACTCAGAGGGCTCGACTGGAGCTGGCGGAGGAGTTGCGGCGGGTTCACGCGGGGTGAGCGGGGCGGAAAGAGTCTGGAAGGCCAAAACGACGGCAATGATGACGGTGATAACCACCACACCCAGTACCCAGGGGGTGGGATTAAATGGGGGCTTTTGCGATTTTTGCGCTGTGCTGGCGGTCTTTCCTGCACCTGCTGAAGCGGCGGCCAGTGGGGCCGGACCGGGAAAAACCGCGGGCGCACCGCGGCCAGTTCCCTGCGTGAAACGCGGAGCGTTCGAGGGACGTACTCCCACGGTGGTGCGCTGCGGCCCCGTGGCCGGTGGCGCGGCTTCTAGCCGGTCACGGAAGGATTCCCGCTGGGGAGCGGATGGGGCAGTAGGGGGCGCTGGCGCCACATCGGGAGGTAAATTTTCATCAGCCATTATTAGGGGATCCACCGTCGAAATTTCGGGCCAGGGCGCCAGTTCCCGGGCAACCTCGGATGCGGAATGTGGCCCATCATTATTCGGGCCGAACGTAACGGTACACAAAGTGTCCAAGTCATTGGGGATTCCCGCGCTCAACTCGGCGGGCGGGGCCGGCGATCCGGCCACAACCGGTGCTTGCTCCAGATCGGCAATGTGCACGCCGGGGGGAAGCGTACTGGGCCAGCGGCCCGTAAGGGCGTAGTAGAGATTTGCCACCAGGCCCATCGCATCGGTGCGCGCAGTCACCAGGGGCGGGGCGGTATCGAGGCTGAGAAGCGCCCCTTCGAGCCCCAGGCCGGTGAGGAGAACTTTCCCCTCATCGGTGCGATAAATAGTGGTGGGCCGTAAAACCAGGTGATAAACCCCGCGGCGCCGCGCGGCTTCGATTGCCTCAGCGGCTTCGCCCACGATCGCGCGCGCCTGGTCGGCCGGCAAGAACTGTTCGTGTAAGACCAAGTCGAAGAGCGATTTACCTTCGGGCTGGGCCGTGATGACGTACACCACGCCATCTTGTTCTCCCGCATCAATGACGCGAATTAACCGCTCATCTTTTATCAAAGCCGCGCGGCGTGCCGCGTCCAGGGCTGGGGCGGTTCTCCCCTCCCGCAACAGGTGAACCTGTACATCCCGCTCTAAGACGCGATCTGTTGCTAACCACTTTTCCACGCCCGCAACATCGGAGGTCAGAGGATCTACTAGTTGGTAACGACCGGCAATTGAAGTACCCTGGCCCAACGCTTCCACTAATTACCTCCCTTTTCCGTCTCTATCGTATGGCCCTAAGCGGCGCCGTAATTTAGCGGTTACGGGTGAGAGCAATACTGACAGCTCTTGCACCCGCATTAGATACAGCGACACGATATAAACGGCCAGCATTGTCAGGCCGGCAACGGCCGCGGTTAATAAGCCATGTAGTGGATCGTCGGCACCGTCACCGAGAAGTGATTTTATGAAGAACCCGATCCCGCTTGCCAGTAGCGCGGCAATGATTAGGCGGCTGTATAGCCGCAAGATTCGATGACCGTCAAGGCCTTGTAATCGACGCCGCAGCCCGCGTAAACGCCCCGCACCGGCCACAACTGAACCCAGCGCCATTGATCCTCCGGCCCCGGCCGCCCACCAATCTGGTGGAAGAAAAAACATGCCCAGCAGCGACCCGGCAATCGTCACGGCCGTGACTGGAATCTGAATCAGGAAAATGGTGAAACCGTCTTCAAAGGCAAAATAGGCGCGCTTCATCAGCAACATGGCGCCCAACGGCACCAATCCAATTGCCAATACCGCCAAAACCCGCGCAACGGACGTGATCTCACCGGGGTGTGAAGCGGTGAACAAGATCACGCGCGTAATAGGCACGGCGAGCACGATCAGCGCCGCGGTGGCAAAAACGGTGAAAACCCCAACTGTCCGCATACCCAGTGATAGATCGGCGCGCACCCGCGGAATATCTCCGGCAGCGGCAGCGGCGCTAATCTGCGTAAATAATGCCGTAGTGATGGAAACGGTGACGAGCGAGTGGGGAAGCAGATAAATCATCAGCGCCTGGGTATAGGCGGCATTGCCCGCCACGTCGAATAACTCGCCCGCGTGCTCTCCCGCAGCTGAGGTCACCCGCGTAATAACCAGCACCCCGATTTGCTCCAAAATCGTTGCGGCGCTCGTCCACGCGGCGACTTTACCCATGGATCGCATTCCCATTCCGCGCACTTTCCACCGGAAGCGGAACCGAAAACCGGACCGCCACAGTGGAATGAACAAAACGAGAGCCTGGCCTGCAATGCCCAAAGTGGCTGAACCACCAAGGAGCGCGATTTTGGCACCGGTCCAGCTCGACAGATCGTGGGCCGTCGCCGCGTCATAGCCGCCAAAAATAGCGATGAAAGCCCCAAAACCGGCGATAGAAATGATGTTATTAACTACCGGCGCCCACATGAAGGGACCAAAAATGCTGCGGGCATTAAGCACCTGCCCCACCAGCGTATAAAGCCCATAAAAGAAGAGCTGCGGAATGCACCAAAAACCGAAGGAAACTGCCAACGCCGTGAGCTCGGGCGTCCAATTATCGATGTACAGCCCGATAACCCAAGAAGAACCAAGCGTCAGCAGTAGCGTGATGCACAGCATGATCGCGCCGGCGACCGTCAAAATTCGGTTGGTGAATTCCTCACCTTGCTTACGCTGATAGGCCCGCACGATTTGCGGCACTAGCACTGCGTTCAGCATGCCGGAAGCCAATATTGCGAACATGACGTTCGGAATCTTGTTGGCCACGTCAAAAGCATTCGCCGCGCCGATATTAACGCCAACAGCGGCGATGAGAACCAGGTTTCGCACCAGGCCGAGCGCACGAGAAACAAGAGTGCCCGAAGCCATCACGAGGCTGGAGCGGCCGATAGACGGCGGCTTCTTTCCGGCCGACTCCGTAGGCAGCTCGCCATCGGCTGGGGTAGTCACGATTCTTTTCTCTTTCGACCGCGCCGGATAGTTCGAATTATTCCAATTATGAACAAGACCACCAAAATTGCGGCGACCACACGGGTACCGGCATCTTCCCACCCAGCGCGAACCCGCACCGTAATTGTCTGCGGCGTGCCAATCGCGGTGCCGTTACTGTTTTCCAATTCCACCGCCACATCAACGTTACGATTCCCGATCCCCTCAACTGGAACTAGGATGGAAGTTTCCGATTCGGCAGGTAACTGCGCCGTTACGACTTCGTCAGTTTTTAGAAATGAGCTGTCGGTGTGTAAGCGCACAGTTACCTGCGCGTCTTGGGGGAAATCGTTGTTAATCAACACCGGAATCTCGCCCGCATCGGAAATGAGGTTCACCGTTCCGGCCGGGATCACGTGGACTGAATCGTGCAGCTCCTGCGCCTGACTGGAGACCTGAGCAACTAGATCCGCACGCTCCTGGGGGGCGCGGCGCCATCCATTGGCGATGATTCCCTTCAATTGCGCATCTGCCAGCGGTAACACCCGATCCGGCTGGGGAACGATCGATCGAAATTGGGCGATTTGTTCGGCAGTGGCATTTGTAGTCTTGAGCAGTTCCGCCTCGATAATGGCCGGGTCATCGACTCCGGCGGGCAGGGGCTCGCGCTCGATGTCACCGGCTGGTGCCCCGATCAGGCTGCGAACGGCTTCAAAATTAATCCACGGGGCGTCTGCCAAAGCGGCAAGTAATTCCGCGGTGCGCTCCGGATCGGGATTCCAGTTGCGCGGCACCGTTAACAGCACATGGCGCGGGTCTGCGGGCCGTTCTTGGGTGATGACCGCGGAGTCAGCCAGCAGGCGCTGGCGCGCGGTGGCAGTTGAACTTGTAACGCCGGCGGTTGCCGCGGCGGTGAGCGTGGTAGACATCGACTCTTCCGCAATGAGGGCGGGAACCACGCCACCTTCGGCGACTACCCGGGCGCGGCCCGAGGGGGTGTAGGTAAGGGGACTGATGGGGGCTAGTTGGTTGGAGTTGGTGACGATGGCACTGACGCCCTGGGCTTCCTGTGTCACCGCCCAGGAGGCCAGGTCCGCATCCGCGTTCCCTTCGGGCCACAGGAGCACATCGGAAGCGGTTACGCCCAGTTCTGAGCTGATAGTTGTGCGAGCGCCATCTAAATAACTGGGCGCATCAATCTCGTTGCGATGCGCCAGCGCTAATACATCGGCATCAAAATGGGGCAGGGCGAAAATCTCTTTTCCCGCTAAAGCCTCTTCTAACTGCGGCAGTCCCACGCTGTTTTCCGATTCGGTCAGTAACTGCGGATCCAGCGCAAAGGCGACGTCATAGCCGCGCGTGGCATCCAGCAGGTTCTGCATCCGTTCACCCTCATCCAACCCGTCTTCCATCCCGGGTGGCGTGCCGGTTAACGGGGCAAGGACGGAAAGCTGCGTCGGAAAAATGCTGTCGTAATTCGCCGGGAACCAAATTACGAAGGTGCGTTCCTGGGCAACGACCTCGTCGTCAATGACGCTGTCTACCGCGATTCCGCGCGGACCCCACTGACTGGCTCCCTTGGGCAAATACAGTTGATCGGTAGAAATTTTCAGTCTTTCGCGCCGCTCTTCACCCGGCGCTAAATCCTTCAAGTTTGTGCGCGTTACAACTTTTCCGGCCGTCCGGAATTGATCGGACTCTTCATCATCGGACTGTTCCCAAATTTCGATCGAAGAACGCGAGATCAACTGAGCGGATCTAAAACGCAGCTCCAGTGCGCCGTCCTTAATCACCTCTTCACCGCTGTTGCGGACCAAAACTGAAACCTCAATGTCATCCCCCGGCTCTACGATGGGAGTGATTTCGATGATTTCGCTTTCTAAGCCCCCTGCGCTGTCGGCGGGCGCGGCGCCGGCGGTCGGAGTGAGAAGTGAGGTGAGGCCGATAAGACCAATGCCGAAAACTAGTGCCAACGCTGTAAGGAAGCGTTTGCGGCTCATGGGTTGGTCCACAGTTCTGCTGCCAGACGCGCTAAGCGACGCTCATTGGGGTAAACCAACCGCAGGGGCAGTTCGGTCAGCGAAACCCAAGCGACATCCTCTGCTTCTCCGTCCGGGTCGTTCTCAATGGTTAATTCCCCCTCGAGCGCGCGCAATAGAAAGTGGTGTACGACCTTGTGGATCCGATGCGTGGCGGAAGAAAACCAGTAATCGATCGTGCCCAGGGGCTGGACGATCTGGGAGTAGATGCCCGTTTCTTCCGCAATTTCCCGCACGGCGGCCTGAGCGGCCGTCTCCGCGCCTTCCAGATGACCCTTAGGTAGGCACCACTCCAAGCGGCCGGCTCGGTTGCGACGGGCAATAATGGGGGCGCGGGGCCCAGCGAAAGCATCGTCTACGGAAATCCCCCCGGCTGACGTCTCATTGCGCACCGGTAATAACGACTGCCGGCGACTGGCGGCAGACAGCACCGTGCGCCGCCGCACGGGCGGCGGTTTAGGGACGGGCCACCTAGGAGTAGAACCCGAAGCCGAGGACATGAACGTCACCCTATATACCTAGTCTGGCAGCCTTGACAGTTGTATCTGACTCGATGATCCCCCGAAAGGGTCGAAGTGGTGAAATGAACCAGCGCGAAGCGCAAATTAACCGCGGTAATTCGCAAAAAGTGTTACTGAAGCGGGCCCTAGCAGTTCTGACTTCACTATCGAGCCACATTGTGGACTTGGGTGAGCGGTTTGAAGCTGCCGGGTATGAGTTAGCGCTCGTGGGCGGGCCCGTGCGGGATGCTTTTTTAGGTCGGCCGGTTTCCGATTTGGATTTCGCCACCTCGGCCGTGCCCGAAGAGACAGAGCGGATTTTGCGGGCATGGGGCACCACGTGGGATGTTGGCAAAGAATTTGGAACGATCGGGGCGCGGCGCGATGACGTCGTGGTGGAAGTTACGACCTACCGCACCGAGGAATATCAGGCGGATTCTCGCAAGCCCGCGGTTGGGTTTGGCAAGACTTTGGACGGCGACCTGTCGCGGCGGGATTTTCGCGTCAACGCCATGGCGGTGCGGCTACCAAGCATGGAGTTCGTCGACCCCTTTGATGGGCTAACTGACTTAGCCCAGCAGGTGCTGCGGACGCCGGGATCACCGGAGCAGTCGTTTTCCGATGACCCGCTGCGAATGATGCGGGCCGCCCGTTTCGCCGCGCAGCTTGATTTCGCAATCGATCCCGACGTGCGTTTAGCGATGAGTGATATGGCCGAGCGCCTAAAAATCGTTTCGGCCGAGCGCGTGCGTACGGAACTAGAAAAACTCATATTGGCGCCTAAACCAATTAAGGGTCTGCGCGCGCTGGTTGAGACGGGACTTGCCGATCAGGTTTTGCCCGAACTGCCCGCGCTCCAGTTAGAAATTGATGAACATCACCGCCACAAGGACGTCTACGAGCACTCGCTCACGGTGTTAAAACAGGCTATTGATTTGGAAACCGGACCAGATGGGCCGGTGCCGGGCCCGGACTTGATTTTGCGGCTCGCGGCGCTGTTGCACGACATCGGTAAGCCCCCCACCCGCCGCTTCGAGCCCGGCGGAGGCGTCAGTTTTCATCACCACGAGGTGGTGGGCGCGAAAATGGCTACGAAGCGGCTTCGGGCCCTGCGCTTTGACAATCACACCGTGAAGAAAGTGGCGCGGCTGGTGGAGCTGCATCTGCGGTTTCACGGCTACAGCGAGGGCAGATGGACTGATTCTGCGGTGCGCCGCTACGTCACTGATGCCGGAGACTTACTTGAGCGACTCCACCGGTTGACGCGCTCGGATTCGACGACGCGCAATCGCCGCAAAGCCGCGCGCCTGGCAGCGGCCTATGACGACCTCGAGGCGCGCATCGCGGCGCTGCAAGAACAAGAGGAACTTGCCGCGATTCGCCCGGACTTAAACGGCAAGGAAATCATGGAGACCCTTGGAGTAAAAGAGGGACCTGTCGTGGGTAAGGCTTATAAGTTTTTACTTGATTTGCGCATGGAAGAGGGCCCCTTGGGTAGCGATGTTGCCCGCCAGCGGCTGCTGGAGTGGTGGCAACACCAGCAGTGATTGGCGCTCGATGAACCCCCAGGGATGGCGTCATGAGTTATTCACAGGGGTGGCATCTGGAGTTATCCACAGATTTGGTGCCGCTAAGTGTTTCCCCAGTTTCTTGGATCTCGCCGCGAAAATTGCCAGTTTTTAAGCAAACTGAAGTCCTCGATATTGGAAAAGAGGACACGAAATGCTTTTGGGATCCTGGCGCGCGCATACCCGATCCTGGCGCGCGCGTACCCGCACCGGCGCAGGTTTATTAATCGCGGTCGGACTGGTTCTGACCTTTATGGCGTTTGCGCGGCCCGCTGCGGCGAATCCGCACATTGAGTTGCGCGGGCCGGGTGTAAAAGTTGGCGATGCTTGGCTTGGTTCGTACCGAACTTTCCTGGGTGAGCCCTGGGTTTGGTGCATCGACGCCGGCAAGAAATCACCGTTCGCTGAATATGACTGGACCGCGCGCGCTGTTGAAGCGCCGCAGGAGGCATATTTATTGTGGAAACACGCACCTGACACTCAAACGATCAATCACGCGGCGCTGTCATTCCTGCTGCATAAGTCGGCAAAACTGCCCCATGATGTCGTGCGGCCCATCGCCGATACTGCGCCCGATCGCTACGGCCCGAAGTTGCGCGCTCGGGTAGATGCGCTCCAACGCGAAGCTGAGCGCTTTGCTGGCCCGTACACGGTTGATGTTTCGCTATCTAACACGCGCACCGGTTCATTAGGGACGGCGTCCGGCACCCGGGCTGATTCCGACCCCCAGGTGCGGGTTGCGGTGGAAATCCGAAGCGCAAGTGGCCAACTGATGCCTGATGTGCCGGTAACGCTGGAAATTTCTGGATCGGGGCAGTGGGAGAATTCATCACAAAAGTTGGAAGTGATATCGAGCGATAAAGTGCTGCAGTTGCCGGTGGACGTTACGGGACCGGGGGAACTCACCGTGGAGGCCACCGCAAAAACGCCGCCGACCCGGGTGCAGCTCTTTGAACCCGGTAATCGCGCGGTACAGCGGGTCGTGGGCGCACTGGGGGCAGAATCGCAAAGCGGCACCGCCGTACTGGACGTTCCCGAGCCGCTTGAAATATCAATTTCCACCCGGGCTTCCGCCTCGGAGGTCGTTCTCGAACGCGCGAGTACCGACTCGAGTGACAATGCATCCGATGGTCCAGCCGGCGATTTGGATGCGGTTGCGGTTTTTGACCATTTGGACGTTGAAGTGGTGGCGGGCAAGTGGCCCAACGGGCGCGCAATTCCCGTGGTGTCAACGCTCTATGGGCCCTTTGACGCACCCCCGAATTTGCAAGACACGGTGCCCGATGATGTGGTAGCGCTCGCCGCAGTCACCACCGAAATCACCGAGCCGGGGGCATGGC
This sequence comes from Demequinaceae bacterium, assembly GCA_027322505.1. Classification (GTDB taxonomy): domain Bacteria; phylum Actinomycetota; class Actinomycetes; order Actinomycetales; family JAJYRW01; genus JAJYRW01. The sequence goes on along the minus strand of DAHVRJ010000148.1, from coordinate 10,095 downwards.
GCACCGAAGATGTGATGGTTACCGATCCGGGCTGGTATGTGTGGCATGAAGAAGTTGCGGCCGACCCAGAGTGGCGCGCTTGGAGGGGGCAGTTTGGCGTTCCTGAAGAGACTTTCGAAGTTCTAGAACCCGTTGCGGAGCCACCGGAAGAGCCAGAGCCGAAACCAGAACCGGAACCCGAGCCCGAGCCTGAACTAGAACCCGAGCCGGAACCAGAGCCTGAACCCGAAAAACCCCTTGAACCAGAGCCCGAGCCCGGACCACAGCCTGAGCCCGAGCTAGAACCCGAAAACGGCCTGCAAGATGCGCCGGTTAATGAACTTCCCCGCACCGGCGGTTCGCTGGCGTTGGGCCTAATCGGTGGAGGCGCGCTACTGGCCGGCGCTGGGACTATTGGGATGGTACGGGGCGCGGCACCGTCGGGGAACGCAGATAAAGCACGGAGGTAACAAAGTAAGTAACCGCCAGCCCCGCGAAGACCGGAATGGACGCGCCCGTATCGGGCAATAAAACAATTGAGACTGCCGCTGCTGCGACGAACGCGGCATTGAAGAGCACGTCAAAGAACGAGAACGCGCGTCCGCGGTGGGAGTCGGCCGTATCTCTTTGGACGATCGTGTCAACTGCGATCTTGGCGCCCTGCGCCGCTAGGCCTAAAAGCACGGCGCAGGTGACAACCGACCACAGCGTTATCGTGACGGTAATGAGCAGTTGGCTGGCGGCCGCGAGGGCGAGACAGCAACTAATCCACTGGTGGGGAGAGATGAATCGCTGCATAAACGGGGTAATAAATGCTGCAAGGGTGTATCCAACGCCTGTGGCCCCTAGCACCGCCCCAAAAATTGCAAGACCAGCGTCCGCATCTGCTGGATCAGCGAGCAGGTTTCGCGAAATTAGGATCGCCGCTACGAAGGTGATGCCGTAAATAAAACGGTGGACGGTCATAATCGCCAGCCCCGCCGCGGGAGTCCGGCGCGCGATTAAATACTTGGCTCCCTGCACCATGCCGCGCAACAAAGTCATGAGTTGGGCGCCAATCTGGCTAAGTTGTGAAGTGTGGTCGGGCCCGAGGCGGCTGACCGGAATACGACTTGCCACAAAAGCAGCTGCGGTCACCGCCAGTGCGGAGATAATCAAGATCATGCCGTCGCCCAAGCGGCTCCCGGGTGCGATCACGCGCACGACAACCGCGATCGCTGCGCCGGCTAACGTTGCCACCCCGCCCATGGTTGGAACGATCGAGTTGGCCACTAAAAGTAAGTGGCGCGGGGTAACCCGCGGCAATGAAGCGGATAATGCCGCGATTATGAAGCGGTTTAAGGACAAGCACACGAGCGCCAAAACATACAGCAGTGGCCCATAACTACCGGTAGCTACTAGTCCGGAAATGATCAAAACTAATCCAGCGCGGATGATATTTGCCCAAATTAATACGCTGCGGCGCTGCCACAAATCCAGTAGCACTCCAGCCCACGGTCCGATGAGCGTAAATGGCAACAGCATCACCGCAAAGGCCAAAGCCACTCCGGCCGTGGTGGAGGCTCGCTCCGGAGAGAAGAAAAATAAAGAGGCAAGGCCCACTTCGAATAATCCGTCGCCACCTTGGCTTCCAATGCGCACGCCGATCAGATAGCGCAAGTCGCGTTCGCGCGCCAAAACCTTTACCGCGGCTAGGGGCTTGATCTCCTTGGGATTCGCCGGAGCCGCAGTGTCGGATTCATTGGAAGCGTTCATCGCCGTCCTTGGGTTAATAAAAATAGGGTGCCCGTGGATTATGCACCACGAGCACCCTATAGGCCGGTACTAGCCGGCGCCTTTAGCCTTCGATCGTGACTTAGCGCTCGATGGTTCCGGCAATGAACTGCTCGACCTTTTCATGCGCAATGTCGTCGGCGTACTGCTCGGGCGGCGACTTCATGAAGTAGGAAGAAGCGGACAAGATTGGGCCACCGATTCCGCGGTCCTTAGCGATCTTGGCTGCGCGCAGTGCATCGATGATGATGCCGGCGGAGTTGGGCGCGTCCCACACCTCCAACTTGTATTCCATGTTCAGTGGCGCTTCCCCAAATGCGCGCCCCTCAAGTCGGACGTAGGCCCACTTGCGGTCGTCGAGCCACTCGATGTAATCCGAGGGACCAATGTGCACATTGCGAGCCCCCAGGTCATGTTGAACATTAGAAGTTACCGCCTGAGTCTTGGAAATCTTCTTCGACTCCAGGCGCTCGCGTTCAAGCATGTTCTTGAAGTCCATGTTCCCGCCCACATTGAGCTGGTAGGTGCGATCAAGAACGACGCCGCGATCTTCAAAGAGCTTGGCCAATACGCGGTGCGTAATCGTGGCACCGACCTGAGACTTGATGTCGTCACCAACGATGGGCACGCCCGCTTGTGTGAACTTATCGGCCCATTCTTCCGTGCCAGCGATGAAGACTGGCAGGGCGTTCACGAAAGCAACGCCGGCATCAATGCAGGCTTGGGCGTAGAACTTTGCCGCATCTTCGGAACCAACCGGTAGGTAGCAAATAAGAACATCTACCTCAGCGTCGCGCAGCGACTGCGCCACGTTGACCGGCTCGGCATCGGATTCTTCAACGGTGTCCTGGTAGTACATGCCCAGGCCATCGAGCGTTGGTCCGCGTTGCACGGAGACGCCCAACGGGGGAACATCCGCAATCTTGATGGTGTTGTTTTCGCTGGCCACGATTGCCTCAGACAGATCGAAACCGACCTTTTTGGCATCGACATCGTATGCAGCAACGAATTCAATATCAGAAATGTGGTAGTCGCCAAACTGCACATGCATCAGTCCGGGAACCGTGCTGGTGGGTTCAGCGTCGGCATAAAAATGTACGCCTTGCACCAGCGATGCGGCGCAGTTGCCAACTCCAGCGATTGCCACGCGGATGGAACTCATCCTCGTTCCTTCTTTCTATCGGTCAAGGGTGTCGCGGCGTTGTTAGCGCCGTCGGCACTTTCGGCAGCGACCCCTGGGCCGCTTTCTTGCGTACGATCTTTCTCTTTCGATGGGGCGTCAGCATTGCGGCTGCGCTCACTTACGATCAGACCCTCGAGCCACTCCACCTCGCGCTCAACCTGTTCTAGGCCGTGGCGTTGCAGCTCCAGGGTGTATTCATCCATTCGTTCTCGCGTGCGCGCCATGGACTGGCGCACATTTTCGAGGCGTTCGGTAAGGCGGGTACGGCGACCCTCCAAAATGCGCAAACGAGTATCGGAGTCGGTGCGGCTAAAAAACGCGAACCGAACACCAAAGCCTTCGTCTTCCCACGTAGTGGGCCCGGCGTGGGAAGCCACGTCATTGAAGTGCTCTTTACCCGCTGCAGTTAACTGATAAACGATGCGGGCGCGTCTTCCGGATAGGGCGTGCGGGCGCGGCGACTCTTCCCCGGAAGATCCACTAATTAGCCCGCCAGCTTCCAGCCGTTTTAAACACGGATATAACGAGCCATAAGACAATGCACGAAACGAACCCAATAAGACGTTAAGATCTTTTCGTAGTTCGTAGCCGTGCATCGGCGTCTCGTGCAGTAGCCCAAGTATGGCGAATTCGAGAACGTCACGCCGTGACTTCAAAATCGCCTCCCTACTCGAACACTGCGTTGATACCCGGCCGCTTGAGGTGGCCAGTTTATGGTGCTCGATATATCGCCTCGATACATCGACGAAGCAAACATAGAGCCCCAACGGGGGTGATGGCAAGTTTCTTTCTGGGCATAATGGGCTACCGGAACAGAATCAAAGTGTTTACTATCTCCTAGTGCCCCGCGTTATTTTTGCGTTCCGCAGTTCCGCCTTGCGGATTTGGGCCGCTCCCCCGTTCCAGAATGAAAGGGTCGAGGCGTGAGACAACGCCCCCAGCCAATGCGCCGCTCCGTTCGCAGCGGCGGAAGCGCTGGCCAATCCCCTGCTGCACCCCGCTCCCAGGGCGGTGTGTCGCGGCGCCCATCTACCGCAGCCACCTCGAAACAAGACGCTAAGAAGGCTAAAAAGTTCAAGCTCATTGATTACCCGCGCACCGGAAAGCGGGGTTTTCGGCGGTGGGTGCCGTCGTGGCGACAATTTTTAGGAACGTTATTAGCCGTAGCCGCACTCGGCATAGGAGTTATTTTCGCCGCCTACTACACCACCGATATTCCGGCTGCGAATGACTTTGTAACTGAAGAGACCACCCACGTTTATTTCGCCGATGGCGAGACGGAAATGGGTTTTTTTGCCGCACAAAATCGCGAGATCATCGACACCACCGAACTACCCGATCACGTGGCACATGCGGTAGTTTCCGCCGAAGACCGAACCTTCTACGAGAACGCCGGTATTGACCCAGTTGGCATGGCTCGAGCCGTGAAATCCGCTTTCACCAGCGGCCGGACCACAGGCGGTTCAACTATTACCCAGCAGTACGTCAAGAACTACTACCTAAGTTCAGAACGCAAACTCAGTCGCAAGTTCACCGAAGCGATCTTGGCAGTCAAGATCGATCAGCAGCTCGATAAGGAAGAGATTCTCGATTCCTACCTGAATGTGATTTATTTCGGGCGCGGGGCCTATGGCATCCAGACCGCAGCGGAAGCGTATTTTCAAAAAGATGCTGCTGAACTCAGCGTTTCCGAAGCCGCGCTGCTCGCGGGCATCATCCCCTCCCCCTCCAACTGGGATCCGGAAGCAAATCCGAAGAAGGCGAAGGAGCGGTGGAACTATGTGCTGGACGGCATGGTGGAAGGCGGCTGGCTTACAAGCGCCGAACGTGCAGAGCAAGAATTCCCAGAACTTCCCGAACGCAAACTAGAAGACCGCTACGCCGGCCCGAACGGCTATCTGCTGGACATGGTGCGCAAAGAACTGATCGAACGCACCGATTGGACAGAAGAAGATATGGATCGAGGCGGCCTAAAAGTCATCACCACAGTTGATCCGGACCGGCAGGATGCCGCCATTGCTGCGGTAGAGAACCTGCCAGAGGGGCACGCGGACAATCTAAAAGTTTCACTAGTGTCGGTCGATCCCCGAACTGGTGGAATTGAGGCGCTCTATGGCGGCCCCGACTTCATTGAGTCCCCCCGCAATGCGGTCACCCAAGACCGCATGCAGGCAGCGTCCACCTTCAAACCCTTTGCCTTAGTGGCGGCGTTAGAAGAGGGCATCCCGCTGACAACCACCTATCAGGGCAACTCTCCGCGGGAAATTGAAGGCTTTGACCGGCCCGTGCGGAATTTCGGCAACATTAATTACGGCACTTCCGACCTCGTCCGCGCCACGGCGAACTCGGTAAACACCGCCTACGCACAACTGAACGTGGACGTGGGGCCCGAGGCGACGATGGAAGCGGCAATCCGCGCCGGCATCCCGGAGGACACCCCGGGCCTGGAAGCTAATCCGGCCAATGTTTTAGGGACTTCCTCACCCCACCCGCTAGATATGGTCCGCGGATATTCCACGTTTGCCGGCCAGGGCGTGCGCCAGGATCCGCACATCATCGCAGAGGTTTACGATAATGCGGACGTTGTGGCTTATGAGGCAGATGAGGAAGGCGAACGGGTTTTCGAGACCGACGTAATGGCTGATCTGACTTATGCCATGACCCAGGTCGTCGAACAGGGTTCGGGTCGCAAGGCGCAGGCCTTAAACAGGCCCATTGCCGGTAAGACCGGGTCTTCCCAGGAAAACCGCGCCGCCTGGTTCGCGGGCTTCGTTCCGCAGTTAACGACGGTGGTTTCGCTCTACCAGCCCGGTTCCGACGGTGAAGAATCAATCACGCCCTGGGGCGATGTCTCGCAAGTGACCGGATCGACTTATCCCACTGATATATGGGTTGACTACATGACCGAGGCGCTTGCCGATACTCCCATAGAGGAGTTCCCCGAGCGCGCGGACGTGGGTGCGCCCGAAGTGGTGTGGCTAACCGTTCCCGATGTGGTGGGAATGGAGCAAAAGGATGCCGAACTAACGATCCGGGGCGCTAATTTATCGGTTCGCGTTCGTAGTGAAGAAAGCGATTCCGTAAATCCGGGTCGTGTCATTCGCAGTGAGCCGGGAGCCGGTGCCAGCGTCGAATCCGGAACGACAGTCACCCTGGTTGTTGCCACCGAACCGGAACCGGAAGAAGTAGAGATACCCAATCTGGTTGGAAAGCAGCAAGACACGGCGGAATCACAACTACGCGACCTGGGGCTCGCCGTCCAAACTCAGACAGAACATTCTGATGAGTCGGAGGGAACCGTTCTGCGTACCGATCCCGGGGCGGGAAATAGTGTTGCGCCGGGCTCAACCGTAACAATCGTTGTTTCAGCCGGCCCCGAGCCGGAGCCGTCGCCAACGGAAACGACGGAACCACCAGACCCCGATCCTGACCCGGATCCCGATCCCGACCCCGACCCTGGAGAGGATGAATCTGGTTCATCTGATTCTGAAGAAGATGAGCCAGAGCGCTAGCTCGCACGGTCTTATCCACAAGTAACTTCCCACTGATGACCGACAAGACTTGGCGCGATACTCTGGAATTTCGCAAAGAACCTCCTGTCACGGAACGTCCGTGACCGCCTAGTCCAAAGGAGGTGGGTTCACAAGATGCGTAATTATGAGCTGATGGTGATCCTTGACCCCGAGGTTGAGGAACGCACTGTCCAACCGTCACTCGACAGTTTCCTGAAGGTAGTTACTGCCGATAAGGGCACTGTGAACAATGTTGACATCTGGGGTCGGCGTCGTATGGCATACGACATCGACAAGAAGTCTGAAGGTATCTACGCAGTCGTGGATTTCACCGCAAATCCTGAAACTGCGCAAGAACTTGATCGCCAGCTGGGCTTGAATGAGTCCGTGCTGCGCACAAAACTGATTCGTCCCGACGTGCGCTAATCGTTTTAGCGTTGCAAATACCTGGAGGCAGTAATGGCCGGTGAAACAATCATCACTGTAGTTGGCAATCTCACGGGCGACCCCGAACTGCGGTTCACCCCGTCGGGTGCCGCAGTGGCGAACTTCACCATCGCATCAACGCCGCGCATTTTTGATCGGCAGGCAGGCGAGTTCCGCGATGGCGAAACCCTGTTTATGCGCTGCTCAATTTGGCGCGATGCGGCCGAAAACGTGGCAGAGTCCTTGACTAAAGGCTTGCGTGTTATTGCTCAGGGCAAACTCGTTCAGCGCTCGTTTGAAACGCGCGAGGGCGAGAAGCGAACAGTTGTGGAACTGCAGGTGGATGAGATCGGACCCTCTATGCGCTATGCCAGCGCGAGCGTGACGCGCACCCAACGTGGTGGTGGCGGCTTCTCTGGCGGAGGCGGCGGAGGGTTTGGCGGTGGCGGCGGTGGACGCCCCAGCGCCAACGACGACCCGTGGGCAAGCGATGGCCCCGGCGGTTCATCTGGCGGCTCGTCGGAAAGTTCTTTCGACGAACCACCTTTCTGACTTAGACCAGATACTCGGGTGGCTGGATGCCGCCCATTAGAAGGAGAAGCACGATGGCTACTAATAAGGCCGTTGTACGCAAGCCTAAGAAGAAGCAAAACCCGCTTCAGGCTGCAGACATTGAATACGTTGACTACAAGGACACCAACCTGCTGCGCAAGTTCGTATCCGACCGCGGCAAAATTCGCGCACGCCGAGTAACGGGCGTGACGGTGCAACAGCAGCGCCAGATTGCGCGCGCGGTAAAGAACGCGCGCGAGATGGCTTTGCTGCCGTACTCGAGCTCGGGCCGGTAAAGGAGAAACCAATAATGGCGAAGTTAATTTTGACCCATGAGGTTTCAGGACTGGGTGAACCCGGCGACGTGGTTGAGGTAAAGGACGGCTACGCCCGCAATTACCTCATCCCCCGCAAGCTGGCCACCCCCTGGAGCGCCGGAGCCGAGAAGCAGATCGACTCGATTCGTGCCGCTCGCAAGGCGCGCGAAATCGCGACCATTGAAGAGGCGCAGGCCATAAAGGCTTCCCTGGAGTCCAAGCCGGCAGTTGTTACTGCTCGTGCCGGCCAGGGCGGGCGTCTCTTCGGCGCTGTCACTGGAGCAGAAATCGCCGATGCGGTTGTCGCCGCCGGTGGCCCGCAAATTGATAAGCGCCGCGTCGAAATTGCGAGCCCCATCAAGGCAGTTGGCGAGCACAACGCGTCGGTACGGCTGCACTCTGATGTTGAGGCGAATCTGACCGTTCAGGTCGTCGCCGCTGAGTAGGTAATAACGGCGCGGTCGCCGCACGGGTGATTGCTCGGTTGTTGACCGCCCAGATCGCAGCGAACTGAGGCTGGGGCAGAACCAAAAGTTCTGCCCCAGTTTTATTTTGCCCGCGGGCGTTACATGCCGGGCGTACGCAATGCCCCAATACCGCAATGCGGGGCGCCCGCGATGCCCTGGAGTCCGCTATGCCAGGCGTACGCAATGGCGAGCGTTGCATGCCCGGCATCTACGATGCCCGGCGTCCGCGAGTTTTTCGCTGCCCCAAGCCGCGCTGTTTGGCGGGGTTCTGACGGAACCCCTAGCTTTTTTGAGAAAAAAGCCGAATATTCTGTCACACCAGTCCCATATGCATCATCAACCCCAAAATCGCGCGACGTTGCGTCAGAACCCCGCCAAAATCCTCGTATCCTCACTCCGGCCGCGGCCTTAATCGAGAGCTGCGTTCTTTCGGGTTAGAGGCGGGGCCCTACTAGCTGCGCCGCTTCAGCCGCGCAGATCCAGTTGAGGCCCGCTCCAGTTGCGACGGTCCAGCAGCGCAGCTCCAGCCGCGACGGTCCGAAAGCGCCGATCTACTCCAAGTCGAGCGCGGCTCCGACCTTGAGCCACTTATCCCCGTGAGCGCGCGCGCCGTTCGCAACTGCCCGGGCCGCCATGAAACCGCCGCCAAATGCGATCCAGACCCATACAAGCCCCGGCGTCCCGCCTGGTGCAAAGAGATAGACCAGCCCGATCATCGGTAAAAACGTGGCGAGTGTCAGGAGGCCCGCGCGCGCCAGATAAACGCCATCGCCAGCTCCGATCAACACTCCATCGAGGACAAATACATATCCACTAATTCCGGTAACGGCTCCCGTAGCTACTAGGCCCCACGCAACTGCCTGTTGCACTGCCGGGTCAGCAGTAAACAGCGGCGTGATGAGCCGAGCGACCAGCGCGGTAATCAGACCCAGCGCGATTCCGAGCCAAATCCCCCAGCGCGCAAGGCGCCGGGTTAACTCCCGGGCCCCGGCATTATTGCCAGACCCGAGCATCTGGCCCACTAGGGCTTGTGCCGCAATTGCCAGTGCATCAAGTGCAAACGCTAAAAAACCCCACCACGCGTTGACGACTTGGTGCCCCGCCAGCGTGATCGCCCCCAAGTGCGTGGCCACAAAAACTGTCAACAAGAGCGCCGCCCGCAAGCTTAAAGTTCGAATAAAAAGTGGAACCCCGGACTTAAAGTTCAGCAGTATTCCAGCCATTTGCGGGCGCCATGATGCGTGTGCGGCGCGTGCATGGCGCAGTACCACTATGCCCAAAGCAATCGCCATTAAGATTTGCGTCAGCGCGGTGGCCGCTCCGGATCCACCGACACCCATTCCTACCGGGTGGACCAGAATGATTGACATCGCCGCGTTGAAAATAGCGCCCAGCACGGCTACGACCAGCGGAGTGCGAGTATCCAGCAGGCCGCGCAATACGCCCGTTGCCGCTAGGACCAGCAACATTCCGGGCAAGCCCGGAAGCGACCAAAGCAAATACGCCTTCGCATGGGGCATGATGTGCCCTTCAGCGTTCAATAAATCAAGAAGCGGCTCGGCAAAAATGGTCCCCAATCCGGCTAAAATGGCGCCTAAAATTAACGCTAGCCACAGTCCCCCGATACCCAGCGAGATGGCTGCTTGGCGGTTTCCGGCTCCGATGTGGCGGGCCACGGCTGCCGTTGTGGCGTAAGCCAGATAAACATTAAGCCCCACCGCCGTCGTCAAAATGGCGCTCGCCAGTGCCAGCCCAGCCAATTCATTGGCACCCAGCCTTCCCACGACTGCCGAGTCGATCAGTACGAAAACGGGCTCGGCTACCAGCGCGCCGAGCGCCGGCAAGGCAAGCGAGAGCACCTGCTTAGTAAGGCTTTTGTCGCCGGT
>DAHVRJ010000133.1:0-2911 GCA_027322505.1 Demequinaceae bacterium | reverse complement strand
TAGGATGCGCTGCTGAAAAGGGGTAGTCGTAGTGTTAAGCCATGATGTCGTGCCGCACGATCAGCTGCTCGCGGCTTGGGCCCACTCCGACAGCAGAGATGCGGGCGCCCGCAAGTTCTTCAATAGCCAGCACGTAATCCTGAGCAGCTTTGGGAAGGTCCTCGAAATTGCGCACATCCGAGATGTCTTCCGTCCATCCATCGAAGTACTCGTAGATCGGCTTGACGTGGTGAAAGGCGGTCTGAGAATACGGAAGCTCGTCGTAGCGAGTGCCGTTCACGTCGTAGGCCACCGCAACGGGAATCTTGTCGAATCCACCCAAAATGTCGAGCTTCGTCAGAACAAAGTCGGTGACACCATTAATACGCTGGGTGTAGCGCGTGATGAGGGCGTCGTGCCAACCGCATCGACGAGCGCGTCCGGTTGTTACACCGAACTCACCCCCTTCGTTTTGCAACCGCTCACCATCAGCGTCGAAAAGCTCGGTCGGGAACGGCCCGGAACCAACACGCGTGGTGTAGGCCTTAACAACCGCGATCACGGTATCGATGCGGTTAGGGGCAACACCCGAGCCGGTGCAGGCGCCGCCCGAGGTGGCGTTGGACGACGTCACGAACGGGTAGGTGCCGTGGTCCACATCGAGCATGGTGGCTTGACCGCCCTCAAAGAGTACGGTCTCGTTGTTATCGAGCGCTTTATTTAGCAGCAGCGACGTGTCGGCAACTAAGGGTTTAATCCGATCTGCGTAGGTCAGCAGGTCTTCAACCACTTCATCAACAGTGATGGCGCGGCGATTAAATACCTTGACCAGAAGATGATTCTTCTGGTCAAGCGCACCCTCAATTTTCTGCCGCAAAATGTTCTCATCGAACAGGTCTTGAATGCGCAAACCCGTGCGGTTGATCTTGTCCGCATAAGCGGGACCAATTCCTCGGCCCGTCGTCCCGATCTTGCGCTTGCCTAAGAATCGCTCAGTGACCTTGTCGATAGTGCGGTGGTAACTGGCAATGACGTGGGCGTTGGAACTAACGACCAGTTTTGAGGTATCGACGCCCCGCTCTTCGAGTCCTTCCAATTCCTGGAAGAGCACTGCGGGGTCAACGACCACGCCATTTGAGATCACCGGCGTGACGTCGGGCGTGAGAATTCCGGAGGGCAGTAAGTGCAGGGCGTATTTTTCGTCCCCGACGACCACCGTGTGTCCGGCGTTATTGCCGCCGTTGAACTTCACGACGTAATCGATACGAGAACCGAGGGCATCGGTTGCTTTTCCTTTACCCTCGTCCCCCCACTGGGCTCCAATAAGCACTACTGCTGGCATGGCACCAAGGCTACCGGAGCGCGCTGACGTCTTCGGATGTGGCCGGGCTCACGGAGTCGGCCAAAAACTGGTGGCAGCGCTCGGCTTCATCCGTCTCACCGATGGCATCGGCCGCTTCAGCCAGGCTCAAAAGCGCCCGCAGGAACCCCTGATTTGGCTCATGATCTAACGGAATCGGTCCATGCCCGCGCCATCCGGCTCGACGCAACGCGTCCAGGCCGCGGTGGTAGCCGGTGCGCGCGAACGCATAAGCAGTTACTCCGTCACCTTCGCGGAGCGCGCGTTCTGCCAGCACCGCCCAGGCAAGAGAGGAAGCCGGCAAATTTTGAGCGACTTCCTCGGGAGCCTGCCCGGCGGCCAGCGCATCAAAAACGGTCATATCGGGATGGTCATAAGGAAGCAAAGTCGGGTCTGGGGCCGCAAGAAGGTTCCTGGTCATGCCTCCATCATGGCCCCCATGAGTGACAAACGCCGAACCGGCGACGTCTAAGGCGCGACCTCCAACACAATCCTTTAGTTAAATGCCTTCTCATAGGCCCGCAGCTGGCGCAGTTCCCACCCGTAGCCAACACCGATCGCCCCGAAGTACAGCCCCACGATGGGCAATCCCAGCCCGGTCATGGTCAAAATGTCGCCACTCGGTGAAGCCATCGCGGCGAACAGGAAGCTGAGCAAGATCGCCCAACGCCACCCCTTCAACCAGGTGCGGGACGGCACGATTCCCAGACCGGTGAGCCCCACAATGACCAGTGGCAATAAAAATGCGCAGCCAAAAGACAGCAGCATCTTGAGCACAAAGTCGAAATAGACTTCCGCGTTAATCATGGTCGCGGTGTAGGCCGGGGCAAACCCCGCCAAGACCTCAATAGATACCGGCACGAATATCCATGCCAGCGCAATGCCCCCAAAAAATAGCGGCAGCGCGGTGAGCGCCAAAATCACCATGATGCGCTTCTCGCGGCGTAATAAACCGGTCCATACGAAGGCGACCAACTGGTACATCCACCAGGGAAAGCTCACGGCAAGGCCCACGAAGGCTGAGATTTTTAGTTTCGTACTAAACGCCGCCCCCACGCCCGCAAAGTTCAGCGCAGCCAGGCGCCCGTCCTCGCTCGCCAAATTAACCATCGGTGCTTGGAGCAGTTGGAACAGTGGCTCATAAATGATCCAACCAAAAACCATTCCGACGGCGATGCCGACGAGGCCGAGAAGACCACGGCGGCGCAACTCCTTTAGGTGCGATTGCACCTCCGCGAGCGGCGCCAGCCGTGGTTTGCTGTTGGCGGTCTGGCTACTCACTATTCAACATCCCGCATTGCCGGAGCAGCAGAAACACTCTCGCCTCCCGCCTGCGCTGCAACAGCTGGCTCGGCCGTCTGAGGAGCCGGGTCTTCTTCGCCGCGGATTTCCTTGCGGAAGATCTTTAACGACTGACCAATGCCTTTAGCGGCTTCCGGCAGCTTCTTTGCACCGAAAAGCAGCAACACGATTGCGACCAGCACAATGATTTCGATCGGGCGCAAATTTTGAATCATGATTTTTCTCCACCATCTGGGGTGGTTCGGGCGGGCGATTGCCCGCCCGAACCAG
>DAHVRJ010000113.1:0-2013 GCA_027322505.1 Demequinaceae bacterium | reverse complement strand
GCGCGAGTCCGACGGCGACGAGCACAAATCCCAAGACTATGGGGAGCAAAACTAGGGTCAATAGGGCGAAAACAGCCGCGAGGCCGCCCCAAACCGATCCCATAATTGCTTTGCGTTTTTGAGCTTGAATTTCAGCTTTTGCCAGGGCAGAAATATCGCTGCTCAGGCTCATGACGTTTTCACGAAGTTCCGCGATCTTGCGCGTGATCTTCCATTGACCAGCCATTCCATCTCCTGTCATGAGTTAATTCTGTGTTCCCACCCTAGGGGTAAACGCGCACTAACGAGCGGTCGAGAGTTTTTTATAGCGCCGGTTGCGCAGCGCCAAGAGGGTTCCGCCGATGATCGCGGCAGTGGTGGACCCTAAGAGAACCGCCGCCTTTACGTGGTCGTCCGAGGCACTATCGGCCCCAAAGGCGAGTTCCCCAATTAGCAGCGAGACCGTGAACCCAATGCCCGCGACGGCACCCAGCGCCCCCACATCGGCCCACGTGAGCCCCTCGGCCAGCTTGGCTCGCGTGAATGTGGCCAGGAGCCAGGTGGCCAAGAACACTCCGATTGGTTTGCCCAGCACCAGCCCTAATGCGACGCCCTGGGCGATGGGGTCAGCAGCGGCTGCCTGGAGCGCCTCGCCGTTGAGCTGCACGCCGGCGGCGAAGAGCGCGAAGACGGGCACCGCGATCGCGGCGGAGACGGGACGGCACGCGTGTTCAAACCGCTCTGCCAGCGAGGGAGTGTCCTGCTTTGTTGCCAGCGCCGGAACCGTGAAGCCCAGGACGACGCCCGCGATGGTGGAGTGAACCCCGGAGGCGTGCATGCAGCCCCAAGCCAAAACGCCGAGCGGGATCAGGATGAGCGGGTTAGAAATGCCCCGGCGCACTAGGAGCGCGAAAATTACTATCGGCACCAATGCCGCGGCCAACCACAGCAGTGCGAGGGAATCGGTGTAGAACGCGGCGATGATGATGATCGCGATGAGGTCGTCAATGACCGCCAGCGTGAGCATAAACGCGCGCAGCGCGGTGGGGAGCTTTGACCCGACAACGGCCAGGATTGAGACCGCGAAAGCGATATCGGTAGCGGTCGGGACCGCCCAGCCGGTGAGGTCGCCGCCTGCGCTAGTCACATTTAGTACGACATAAATACCCGCGGGAACGACTATTCCGCCCACCGCCGCGATGATCGGAACTATCGCGGTAGCGGGGCGGCGCAAATCGCCAGCCACGATTTCGCGTTTTAATTCCAGGCCCACCACGAAGAAGAAAATCGCGAGCAGCCCGTCGGTTGCCCACTGCCCGAGCGTGAGATTGAAGCCGAGGGCTCCGGGGCCAAAAGTGGTGTCGCGCACCGAAAAATAACTGTCAGCGATCGGCGAGTTAGCCCAAATGAGGGCCAGGGCCGCTGCCGTCAGGAGGAGTCCGCCACCCACCACTTCGGAGCGCAAAGTGTCTAAAAAATTACTTTCGCTCTCTTTGGAGATGCCACCAAAAAAACGAGCGGGCTGGGAACCGGTCACCTAGTCTCCTTTAATAATTCAACAAGGATAAAACTATAGTGTCGCGGCCCAGCCCGCTCGCAAACCTCAGTCAGAGCTCGGCTTGGACATGCCCGCGCTGATGGCCTTCATAACTGAGGAGTCCGCCAGCGTGGTGACATCGCCGACCTGCCGGTTTTCGGCTACGTCCCGCAAGAGGCGGCGCATGATCTTGCCGGAGCGCGTCTTCGGCAGTTCGGAAACCACCAGAATTGAGCGCGGACGCGCGATCGGCCCGATCTCTTGGGCGACGTGCTGGCGCAGAGTCTGGATGATTTCATCGCCGGCCCCATTTGCCGCCTCGAGCGCCTCGGCGCGCAGGATCACGAACGCGACAACGGCTTGGCCGGTCGTCGGGTCGGTTGCGCCCACCACCGCGGCTTCAGCCACGGACGGGTGCGATACGAGCGCCGACTCAATCTCGGTGGTGGACAGGCGGTGGCCGGAGACGTTCATGACGTCATCGACGCGCCCCATAA
>DAHVRJ010000106.1:0-5317 GCA_027322505.1 Demequinaceae bacterium | reverse complement strand
TGAAGCGCTATAGGCGGTTTGCCCGGGGAAGGGTATGAGACCGCCCATTGATGAAACATTCACCAGGGCAGCTTCCGGGCGCGCCAGCAGGACATCGAGGAACACCTTGTTGATGTTGATCGTGCCCCACACGTTTACGTCGATAACTTTTTCAATGTCTTCTATTGAGAGCTCGGCGATGGGAACGAAGCGCTGGATGATGCCCGCGACGTTGATGAGCCCGTCGATCGGGCCATGCAGCGCCTCGATTTCAGCAGGAAGTTCCCCAACACGATCGCGATCGGCGAGGTCAACTGCGTGTTCAGAGAAGTGCTCGGCAGCCGAACCTAACGTGGCCGTTTCGCTAAGTGCCGCATCGGAAATGTCGACACCGGCCACCCGGGCCCCACGCCGCAACAGCTCTAAGGCAACTTCTCGACCGATTCCGTTCCCCGCGCCCGTGACAACGAAGGTCTTATCTGCAATCTTCATGGCTCTGCACTCTTTTCGATTTTCATGGCCTTACGCCTTTTCCAAACTGGACGGCTTAGTGGCTTTTGCAATATGCCGCGCAGCGATGAGTCCGAAGACCACGGCTGGCCCCAAAGTTGAACCCGGACCCGGGTAGGTGTGTCCCATCACCGAGGCCGAGCAGTTTCCAGAGGCATACAACCCCTCGATGACGCTCCCATCTTCGCGCAGCACGCGAGCGTGCTCGTCGGTCACGACGCCGCCCTTGGTTCCCAGGTCGCCAATAACAAACTCCACCGCGTCAAACGGCGGCTTTTCCAGCGGCCCCAGGTTTGGGTTTGGTTTCACAGTCGGATCAGAGTAGTACCGGTCATAAGCCGAATTGCCGCGACCGAAATCTCCATCCACCCCGGAGCGCGCGAATCCGTTGAACCGGTCGACCGTCGCGCGTAATACTTCGGGCTTCATGTCGAGTTTTTCGGCGAGCTCCTCAATTGAATCCGCTTCGAAATAGCTGCCCTGCTCGCTCAACTTCTGCTTCACACCCGGTGCGAGCAGGTAGTTGCGCAGATAGCGGCGGTGGCGCTTCTCCGCGATCATCCACCAGCGTCCGTCTTTTTTGTGCGCCAGCATGTGATGACCTAAGTCAACGTATGACTCAGCCTCATTTGCAAAACGGTGCCCCTCGTCGTCCACAATTATTGAGTACGGCATCGCGCGCTCGCCGACGATGAAGCTGGGGTCCTCGACCCCGGGATTAACCGAGATAACAGATGCACCCCACCAGGCGTCGTCCATAAGTTCTAAAGCGGCGCCGTGTTTTTCGGCCGCCTCGATTGGCACGCCCATATTGGTGAGCACGCCTGAGGGGTGGCCCTCGATGCCCTGGAGTTCCTTGCGCTTCGCCCGGTTGCCATCGAAGCCGCCCGAGCCGAGTATCACGCCGCGCCGAGCTCCGATTCGGACGTCGCGGCCCGCGTGGTTTGCAACGACTCCAACGACCTTGCCGTCCTCGACGATTAGGTCCGTCATTTCGGTTTCCATCCACAGTTTCGCGCCGCCGTGCCCCACAGTGGCGTTTAGCAAGGAACCCGTAAACGCCACGCCGATCCCCGCCAAAACGCCCTTGCCCGTTAAAAGACCGCGCAGCGTTCGGAAGACGAGCTGCACGCCGCGCGTAAATCCGCTGACGGTCGTGAACGCGCGGGTTAAAAGCCACACATCATCCGTCATGACCGGTAATGCAGCAGGGGCGGCCATGTTCTTGCGGTAGGGCCCCATCTTCTTTTTCGGGATGGGATAAATCTCGAGCGCGCGGCCAATTTTTCCGCCGGGAAGCTCGGGGTAGTAGTCCGCGTATTCCTTGGCCCGCACGAAAGCAATTCCGTGCTTCTCGCACGTGTTGACCCAGTCATCGACTCCGTCGACAAAGGCTTCTTGGCGCTCGCGACTGGTAGCCCGGTACTCATTTTTTGCGGTTTCGGCCAGGTAGGTGAGCGCATCTTCGCGCGAATCGCCCGCGCCATCACGGCGCATGAGGGGGTTATTGGGAAGCCACATGCCGCCGCCAGATTTATTGGAGTTTCCACCCCATTTATCGCTGCTTTCCAGCATCACTGCGGAAAGCCCCTCATCGACGGCTCCCAGGGCTGCTGCTAATGCCGCGGCTCCACTGCCGATAATTACGACATCAAATTCATGGTCGAATGAAGTCATTTTTGGTCCTCCAACCTGACCGGACACTAATGTCCGGATACACTTTTAATTGTGGCGCAACACAGGTCTAAGAGCAACCGTGGTCCGGCCGCGGCAGCAGAAAATCGGGAAGCATTACTCGCCGCTGCCCGAAGTCTTTTTCGCGCGCATGGGTACGACGTCCCACTTAGCAAGATCGCGCGGGAAGCCGGAGTGGGTCAGGGCGTGCTCTATCGGCATTTCCCTACCCGCTTGGAGTTGGCTTTCGCAGTCTTTGAGGAGAACTACGCGCGCTATGAACGTTTGGCGCGAAAGTCGGCGCCGGACGCGTTCTTTGTTCTGTGGGACGAAATCGTGCGCAACGTTATTGAAGAAACAGCTTTTATCGATATGGCCATCCAAGCGCGGCAAACTCGCGACGATTACGACGCCATTGAGCGGTTAATGGAAATACTGCGCCCGCCGCTCCAGCGCGCCATTGCTGCTGACCTGCTCGCCCCCGACGTCACCGCGGATGAAGTGGTGATGGCTATTCGCATGGCTTATGGAATTGTTCGCACTGCGGGTGGCTTTGCTGACGCAGCCGATTTACGTCGTACCGTTTTGAGGGCCTTTCCCAGGCTTGCTCACGGCTGACTTTGCCGCGACATTCGCCTTATCAATATGAGGGTAACCACCGCCAGCACGACCGGGACGATGATTCCCAAAATCAAAAATGCGAGAAAGCCGCCGATTCGATCAGTCATCCATTGAAAGTTCATGCCGAAGAAGCCCGTGGCGAGGGTGAGTGGCAAAAAGATCGTTGCAACCAGCGTAAGCCGTTCGGACACAAGGGTGTCTTGCTCGTTCAAAACGTCACCGAGCATTGCATAAAGGCGCGTTGCCATGGATTGATTGGCATCGAACGCGCGCGCGGCCCGCGCCAATCGCCGCTCATGCAAATCGCCCAGCGTTTCAGCTAATTCACCCTCGGGGGATAGCAGGTTTTGTTGTGCCGCCTGCATTTCTCCGATGCGAAATAGATCGCTTCGCACCCCTCCGATCGCCCGGCGCTGCGCCGAAGAGGCGTACCCGATCGCTTCGACCGCAAGTTCCTCGCAGTAATCATCTAATTCCCCCAGCACCTCTTCGCAGCGCCGAGCCACCGCCATTATGGTGGCGGCCACCGGCTCCCAATGGTCACCGGAGTGGTCTTCGGGGCGCAGCGCCGCAATTATTGGACGCACTGCTTCGAGCGCGGCGGGTGCCCCCACCGCCAACATCCCGCGACCGCGCGAAAAAAATTGGAGCGGAAATTGTTGCCGATCCGCGCCCAGCACCATGAGCATGAGATTTACTTGTTCGTCGGTGACCACCACGCTCGGCCGGCGCGGCGATTGCGTCTCGAGCGGCCAAGTTAGATCCATTTGGTCCGCGGCTGCCTCGATTAGCTCTTTATCGCTGGTTTCCGCCAGCACACACAGTTTCGAACCGTGACTACGCTGCAGCGCATCCACTTCGCCAATGATGTCCAACCGCCTCGCCTCCCAATTGCCGCTTCAGTGCTGCTTGGTTCACTTCTACCGGAATGATCGGGCGCAGGCACGTCTGCCACGGTAAAACAAAATTATGGACGGCGGCTCTTGGGTTTCGAGCCATCCTCACCCGCCCGGAAGGTGCTAGCGCAGTTTCGCGGCCAAAGTCGACATCAACTTCTGGGCGGTTTGCCAGCTTCTGGGTGGTTTGCTGCCTAGCAGGGGCTATGCCCTCCGCCGCGGGGTTAGTGGCACGGACACGGCGGCGTTATTGGTGCGGGGGAGTGACAATATAGGTCTGGTTTGCAGTCGCCACAGTTTGATGCGCTCCGCAGGACATAACCAGAGCGACTATCCAGCCGATAATTGACCACCCCAGAAGGAAGTTAATAACGCCGATGGCACCGTGATTTGCCTTGCCGCGACTGGCTGCGATTGCCCACGGCAGCATATATAGGGCCGTAAAAATGGCGAGAATCCAAGCAAATGCTAAGACGCCGCCGCCGACGTGGCGCTGGTTTGTAACAATTTGGGGCCCATGCGGGTGGCCATAATAAGTCATGATCAAAACTCCGTTGCGCGCTTCAAACAATTGCAAGATGCCTATCTCCATCGTTCACAATGCGAATTGCGTACCGCCGAGTGGGTCACAGTTCGCGCTGGCGCGGCCCCGGGTTATTGCTGCTTTAGAGCGGGGTCGATACATGAGATCATGATTTTTATGACGGAATCTACGGAATCTTATCCCGCGACCTCTCCCAATCGGTATGAATCCGCTACTGCGTGGCGCGATGTTGATGGCTACTTCACGAAGGCGCTCATCACCGAAGATGAAGCTTTAATACAGGCCCGGGAATCAAGCGCAAAAACCACCTTGCCAAACGCGGAAGTTGCCGCGAATCAGGCTGCACTTTTAGGGCTTGTTACGCAGATTGCTGGAGCAAAACGCGTGCTGGAATTCGGAACCCTTGCCGGGTACTCCACAATCTGGTTCGCCCGCGCAGTTGGCCCAGCTGGACAGGTAGTAACACTGGAACTCGAAGAGAGTAACGCCCAGGTTGCCCGCGAAAACTTCACCGCCGCCCACGTGGCGGACCGAGTCGAGATAATCGTGGGGCCCGGCATTGAATCCGCCCAGCGCCTAATTGCGTCGAACGTGGCTCCATTCGACTTAGTGTTCATTGACGCCGATAAGCCCAGCAATCCCGACTATCTTGCTGCTGCACTGCAACTAACCCAATCCGGGGCCGTGATCATTATTGACAATGTCGTTCGCAACGGTGCGGTAGTGGACGCAAGTGGCACTGACCCCCGCGTTGAGGGAGTTCGCAACGTGACCGAGGCAATCGCAAACCATCCAGAATTAGATGCCACTGCTCTTCAAACTGTGGGCATTAAAGGCTGGGATGGCTTATTGATAGCGCGTCGGCGCTGACGCGACCAACGGTCGCTGCCTAACCACTGGCGCCTGCCCTGGGCAGCGCGCAGGCCTTAAATGTTCACAATTTCTTTGTTTCGCGGCAAATAACCATTGAAGGTAAACGGCACCGCGTGCGAATTTTCTACGTCCTGACTGCCAATTGCTTGCAAATGCAGGTGCGGCTCCGTGCTGTTTCCGGAATTGCCGCAGCGTGCCACCGCGTCTCCGCTTGCTACAT
>DAHVRJ010000099.1:0-5859 GCA_027322505.1 Demequinaceae bacterium | reverse complement strand
CGATTCATCAGCGTACGAATATTTGCTACGTACCGGCGCGTATCGGAGAACATGCCGTTGTTTCGCACTGAAGTCTGCCCCTGGTAGTAGCCGGCGATGGCGTTATCCAAGCTGCTCGAGGTGCGGATCAGTGCGCGCAGGATCGCAACGCCCGCTACTACGTTGTCTTGTGGATCGAGCAGGTCGAGTTGGCGGCCGACCAGATCGGAAGCCCACTGCCCAGAAGTTGGGATTACCTGCATGGTTCCGATGGCGTTTGCGGGAGAAACCGCGCGCTGATCGAAGCCGGACTCCTGGAACGCCACCGCTTGGGCCAGGGCCGGATCAACGCCCATCTCAAGCGCGGTTTTGCGCACGAGTTCTTGCATGGCGGCTTTTGAGGGCACATCGCGGGCCAGTAGCGCTGCTTTGTTGGCATTGGCGGCATCCACCGTTGATTTGGGGTAGGTCCGACCGGCGAAGGAATCGCCCACCAGCTGCTCCCCGCTGTAGGAGGACCCGCTCGCTTCGGGGATGGTCAATTTTTGACCAATACGAATTAAGGACGACGACTTGAGGCTATTGGCTTTCACGATCGCCGAAACTGTGGTGCTGTGGCGCGACGCGATGTGCGACAGCGTATCGCCCGATTTGACGGTGTAGACAACCTTTTTCGTTTCCTTCTTCGGAGTCGAAGTGTTAGATGTCTGTGACGTGCTGGAGGTGGACTGCGCGCCGGGGATGGTCAGTTTTTGCCCCACGCGAATAAAGGCGTTGGAGCCAAGCTTGTTTTCTTTAATGATCGCTTGCACTGACGTTCCGGTACGCAGGGCAATATGCGAGACCGTATCGCCGGATTTAACAGTATAAGTCGCGGACTTAACGCTCTTCTTGCTTGAAGTTGTTGCCTTTGACGACGAGGTTTGCGACGCGCTGGAGCTAGATTGCGTTCCCGGAATGGTCAGTTTTTGGCCGACCCGAATAAAGGCGTTGGAGTTGAGCTTATTCGCTTTGATTATGGCCTGTACGCTGGCACCGGTGCGCAGGGCGATGTGCGAGACCGTATCGCCGGACTTAACGGTATAGGTCGAAGATTTCGCGGTCGACTTTGTCTTCGAAGATGATTTCGAAACCTTAGTCGCGTTCGGGATGATCAGTTTTTGCCCAACGCGAATGAACGCCTTCGAGTTCAACTTATTTTCTTTAATGATCGCTTGCACCGATGTTCCGGTGCGCAGGGCGATGTGCGAGACGGTGTCACCGGCCTTAACCGTGTAGGTAACTGACCCCTTCGCCAGCGGCACCGCAGTTGCGGGCGCGGCCAACGAAATATTGGGGGCGGGTAGGGCACGCACATTACCGCCGGCCAATGACGTGGGAAGAACGCTGTGGGGGAGAAGCGGAACATCCGAGGTGTTTCCAGCCGGCGCGGCACTGGCAGTTGCGGTGGGAACGCCAATACTTGCAGCAACCAGCGCCAGGCCCAGGCCTGCGGTCCCGGGGCGACGGCGCGACAGGGTGACGGCGGGCTTCGCGCTCATTTCGCACTGAGTCATCTTGGTCATCCTTTTCAATTCCGTTCTCAAAACTGTGACCACAGTTTCCTGTGGGACGGGTGTTACAGATGTGACTAGAGTGAAACTTATCTCATCTTGATACCAATTTGCTAGGTGAGTTGCTTAATTACAGGCGTGTAACTCGCCATTTGAGGGGATTTTCGGATACCGTCACGGGCGTGACTGGACGAAGTGTTCTCATTACAGGAGGCAATCGCGGCATTGGCCGAGCGATTGCGGAAAAATACATTGCAAACGGCGACAAAGTGGCGGTGACCTACCGCAGTGGTGAGGTCCCTTCCGGTGCGCTGGGGGTGAAAGCAGATGTCACCGATACCGCGCAGGTAGATGCGGCTTTCAGTGAAGTTGAAGCGGCACACGGCCCTGTGGAGGTGCTGGTAGCTAATGCGGGTTTAAATCGAGACCAGCTCTTAATGCGCATGAGCGATGAAGAGTTTGATCAGGTTGTGGACGTAAACCTCACCGGAGTTTTTCGGTGTATGCGGCGCGCCTCTAAGGGCATGATTCGACTGCGCCGGGGCCGGATTGTTTTGATTTCGTCCGTGGTGGGCCTCTACGGCACCCCGGGCCAAGTGAACTACGCCGCATCTAAGGCCGGGCTTATCGGAATGGCCCGATCGGTAACGCGGGAGCTGGGGGGCCGTGGAATTACGGCTAACGTGCTGGCACCCGGGTTTATTGACACCGATATGACGCGGGCGCTACCGCAAGATCGTCAAGATGCTTATCTTGCTGCCATCCCTGCCGGTCGCTTCGCCGAACCAGAAGAAGTTGCCGAGGTTGCCCTATTTTTAGGTAGCGATGCAGCCGGTTACATTTCCGGAGCCGTTATCCCCGTTGACGGGGGCCTAGGTATGGGCCACTAAGGACCTCTTTAGACCGCACAACAGAATTGAGAACAAAATGGGATTATTAGCCGGAAAAAAGCTCCTGATCACCGGAGTGCTTGTGGACTCTTCGATCGCGTTTCATGTGGCACGCCTGGCCCAAGAAGAAGGCGCTGAAGTAGTTCTAAGTTCATTTGGGCGCCAGCTCCGCCTGACCCAAGCCATTGCCCGCCGTTTGCCGCATCCCGCTCCGGTTGTCGAGCTCGATGTCACCGATTCTGAAGACTTGGCTGCGTTGGCAGATCGGATCCGCGAGCACGTCGACGGTCTTGACGGTGTGGTTCACTCCATTGGTTTTGCCCCGCAATCTGTGATGGGCGGAAATTTCCTAGCCGGAGAATGGGAGGACGTTTCGACCGCGCTGGAAGTATCGGCCTATTCCCTTAAGTCTTTGGCGGTGGCTACCAAGGATTTAATGACTGGCGGCGGGTCCATTGTGGGTCTGACCTTCGATGGCCGCTTCGCGTGGCCCGTTTATGACTGGATGGGCGTTGCCAAAGCCGCTTTTGAGTCCACTGCCCGCTATCTAGCGCGCGATTTGGGGCCAGAAAAGATTCGCGTCAACGTTGTTTCTGCCGGTCCCATCCGCACTACCGCTGCCAAGTCGATTCCCGGTTTTGAAGAAATGGAAAGCAGCTGGTCCGGGCGAGCACCCTTGGGCTGGGACGTCAACGACGCCGAACCGACCGCTCGAGCCGTATGCGCGCTGTTATCCGACTGGTTCCCCGCCACGACGGGTGAAATGATCCACGTGGATGGCGGCGTCCATGCAATGGGGCAATAGTGGTTATGCCATGACTGCGATGACCCAAGCGCGCCAACTGTTCTTGATGCGCCATGCCGAAGCCGAGTTTGATGGTGCATCGGATCATGAGCGCCCACTGAGTATGCATGGCCGGGTACAAGCGCGCAGCGTGGGGCAAGAAATGCGGGCAGCCGGCAGCATTCCCGGTCTGGTTTTGTGCTCTTCGGCCCTGCGAACCCGCATGACGTTGGACGCGCTCCTGACGCAGTGGGAGGGACTTAAAGGCGATAAGCCGCCGGTGCAAGTTACCGATGCGCTGTATCAGGTGCGTCCGCGTCACGTAGTGGAAATTTTGAATGGCCTTGCCGGCGATCCGCCTAGTGTTTTGCTCATTGGGCATGAGCCAACAATTTCGACTCTGACTGCGCTGTTGGCTAGCCCCGATTCAGATGCAACCGCCCTGCACACCGCCAAGGCCGGCTTTGTTACCGGAGCTTTGGGAGTCTTGGATGTGGCAACGAGCTGGTCACAGCTACGACCCGGGGGAGCGAATTTGAAATCGGTGCAGCGCCCAACCCCGGGTTTAACACCCCACTAGCCAATAACAGCCAGCAAAACGTCCAGCCGCGAGCTGGTAATAGCGGTGTCGGCGGCAGCCTGTACGACGGGCTTGGCGTTGAAGGCCACGCCCAATCCGGCCGCTGCGAGCATGTCTAAGTCATTGGCCCCATCGCCGACGGCGATTGTCCGCTCGATGGGCACACCGGTTTGGCGCGCCCACTCGCGCAGGGTTTGCGCTTTGACCTCGCGGTCAACCACCGTCCCGTCGACGCCGCCGCTGAGGTAGCCATCCGTGGTTGCGAGACGGTTGGCCCGCGTAAAGTCAATGCTCAGCGCATCCGCTAACGGCTGGACGATCTCGATAAATCCCCCGGAAACCACGCCAATGTAGTCACTGTTGCGCTTTAACACGCGGCACAGATTTTCCACCCCGGCGGTCAGCCGCACCGACGCGTGTACTTGTTCAAAAACGGAAACTGGAAGTCCGCGCAGGGTTGCTACCCGCTGGGCCAAAGATTCCTTAAAGTCCAGTTCACCGCGCATCGCGGACTCGGTCACCTGCGCTACAGCTCGGCCCGAACCGGCATGGTCTGCCAGAAGCTCGATCACCTCATCACGAATGAGCGTCGAATCCACGTCGGTGACGATTAGACGCGGGCCGGCATCAAGCAGGGCAGCGGGAGTGATTAAAAGATCAAGCCCGGCGGCACGCACCGGCGCTAACAACTCCTGGAGCTGGGTGCGGACTCGCGCCGGGGGGATATTTACTTGCCACTGGCGGATGTCGAGATCCGATAACTGGGCGGCGTGAATCGGCAGGCGCGGGGTGATCTCCACAGCTGCGTCCTCGTGTTCCGCGGCTGCATCGGCGCGTTCCACAGTTGCGTCCGCGCGTCTCCCGGCTGCGTCGCCGTGTTCCCCAGCTGCGTCGTCGCTCTGCAGCGCCGATTGCGCAGTTTTTTCCATCGCTAATACGCGGGGGAGGGAGGTAAGAAGATCGGATTCGATTTTCGGGTCGATTCGGGGCCCAATTAGCGTTATTAAGGTCGCGCGCACGGCGCCCAGACTACCCAGGCCGATCCGCGGAAATCGTTACGCCCTTGGGAACGATGGTCAAACCCGACTCCGTCACCGTAAAGCCGCGTTCCCGATCGTGTTCAGAGTCCAGTCCGACGCGGGCTCCCTCTTCGATGATCACATTTTTATCAATAATCGCTCGGTCGATCTGGGCGTGTCGCCCGACGTATACCTCATCCATTAAGACGGAGCGCGACACCGAAGACCAAGAATTTAACCGCACCCCCGGTGATAAGACCGACCCGGTGACCGTGGCACCCGAGACAATGACCCCCGGCGAGACAATCGAATCGGCCGCATGGCCCAGGCGCCCGGGCCCAGCGTGCACAAACTTGGCAGGTGGCAGCCCGGTATAGCCGGTATAGACCGGCCACTGGGTGTTGTACAAGTTAAATTCGGGCGTGACGGCGATCAGGTCCATATGTGCGTCGTAGAAGGAATCGAGCGTTCCCACATCGCGCCAGTAGTCGCGATCAACATCGGCTGATCCGGCCACGTCATTATCGCGGAAGTCATAGACCGCGGCCGTCCCCTTTTCCACAAACGCGGGAACAATATCGCCGCCCATATCGTGTTTGGAGTTCGGGTTATCAGCATCGGCCTCAATGGCTTCAACGAGCGCGTCAGCCGAAATCACGTAGTTACCCATCGAGGCCAATACCTCATGGGGCGCATCGGGCAGCGGCTTAGGGTCAGTGGGTTTTTCTAAGAACGCTTCAATCTTGCGCGGATCACTTGCGCTGGTCTGTATTACTCCGAACTGGTCCGCATCTGCAATGGGCTGACGGATAGCGGCCACGGTAATGTCGGCGCCCGTCTCGATGTGCTGGTCGACCATTTGCGAAAAGTCCATGCGGTAGACGTGGTCGGCGCCCACCACAACGACAATGTCGGGGCGCTCATCGTCAAGCAGATGCAGGTTTTGATAAATCGCATCGGCCGAACCCAAGTACCAGTTCTTATCAATACGCTGCTGCGCCGGTACGGAAGAAACATAGTTGCCCAGCAGGGTCGACATGCGCCAGGTGCGCGC
>DAHVRJ010000097.1:0-16502 GCA_027322505.1 Demequinaceae bacterium | reverse complement strand
CGCGGCGCTGGATGCGGTTGGCTCCCCCGCGCACGCTTCGGGAGAGCGCGGGGATACCGCCGGGGCGGTTGCAGAATTATCCACCGATGATGCGGCCTCCCATGTGATCCGCGATTCGCTCGCGCCGCTCATGGTGACGGTCGGCGCGCTGAACCTGCTGGGACTTGGGGCGGCCCTGGTGCTGGGGCGGGGGGCGCTGCGCTCACGGGGGGCGCCGCGCTCGCGGGGGGCACCGCGCTCGCGGTTTTCGGACGGTCTGTGGCGCTTCTTTGCGGCCTTGGCCGTTGCTCCGCTGGCCACTTTTGTGGGGTCGGGCCTGCCGTGGACGCACCTGCCCGGCGTGGGCTTGGGTGCCGGTTTGGTCATTTGCATTATTGCGGCCTGGGCGGTTTTGAGCGCCATTGTGCTGCTGGGACCGTGGCGGCGCCACCTATTGGGGCCCGTTGCGGCTGCCGGCCTGCTCACCGCGGTCGTGTTGCTAATCGATTCCGCGACCGGCTCCGCGCTGCAATGGGTCTCGCCGCTGGGTGACACGCCACTGGTCGCGGGGCGGTTCTACGGCATCTCGAATCCGCCCTTCACGCTGGCCTATACCGGGGCGCTCGTGGGGCTGGCGATCGTGTCCGTGCCGCTGGTGCGCCGGTTTTCGTCGCGCGTGGCCACGATTGCCATGGTGGCTTGCGGGGCCGTGTTTACCGTGTTTATCGCATCACCAGCGGCCGGGGCGAATGTGGGCGGAACGATTGCAGCCGTGCCCGGTTTTATAGTGCTGGCGCTGCTGGTTTCCCAGGTGAAGATCACTCGCTCAGGCATCGGTTTCATGGTGTTCGGCGGAATCTTTGTCTTCGCAGTCTCGGCGCTCATCGACTTTGCCCAGCCCCCCGAGCAGCGCGCCCATTTGGGACGGTTCATTGCCCGCGTCGGACAGGGGGAACTGGTACCCATGGTGTGGCGGAAAATCGAGGCCAGTTTCACCATCGTCAGCGGCAATTTACTGATGACCCTGGTCGCGCTGCTCATTACCGGCCTGCTGGCGACCATGCTGGCGTTTCCGGCCCACTGGAGAATTTGGCCTCTCGATGAGCTGTACGGGGACTTCCCGCTGCTGCGCGCCGGGGTGATATCGGCGCTGATCGGAATATCGATCGCGGTGTTTACCAACGATTACGGCGTGGCGCTGGCCTTTATTACCCTGATGATTTTAGCGCCGATGTTGGCGGCCGTGACGATTCGTCACTGGTTTGGCACCCAGCACCAAGGTGGCGCGAGCGGCGATCTCAGCGCGGTCGATGCTCCCTAGCCGCACGGCGGCGGGTAGACTCACTGCGCAAGCTTAGGGCGGGCGATCTGCCGTTATTCATTCCTTACTTTCCTAGAAGACTGCGAATGTCGATTACTTCTACGGGCGATGTCGCGCCTGCTACCGCTCCGCTGGTAGCGCGGACCGTCCAACTGCATGGTCCTTTTGCGCAATCCGCTCTGCTTTCGGCTCTGCCTCGTGAAGATGCTTTGGCTTGGATTCGCCACGGTGAGGGCTTAGTCGGCTGGGGTGAAACGGCGCGCATTGTGACGCGTGGGGCCGCTCGCTTTTCACAGGCGGCCGACTGGTGGCGCCAGATTAGTGCGCACGCGATTGTGCGCGATGAAGTGAATTTGCCCGGGACGGGACCGGTCGCGTTTGGCACTTTTGGTTTTGCTGATCACTCTTGCGCCGAATCCACCCTCGTGGTGCCAGAAGTCATATTGGGCCGCAAAGGCGACACCACTTGGGTGACGACCATCGGGACTACCTCCCGATTGGTGGGCGGAGCGGACTTAAGCGATCACTCGGTAGACCGATTCACATCGCCGGGCCGGGTGGAATTTCGCCCCGGGGCCGTTACGCCGGCCCAGTGGCGCGCGAAAGTTGAACACGCGGTCGAGCGGATCGACAGCGGCGAAATGGACAAGGTGGTCCTGGCGCGCGATGTACTGGCGCGCACGGAACAAGACGTAGACCCGCGCTGGATTTTAGAACAACTCAGCGACCAATACCCCACGTGCTGGACCTTCTTTGTGCGCGGAATGATCGGCGCTACCCCGGAAATGCTGCTGCGCAGCGAGAAGGGGCTGGTTACTTCGCGCGTATTGGCGGGAACAATTCAGCGCACCGGGAATGATGAGGCTGATTTGGCCCACGCGGCAACGCTGGCGCGCTCATCAAAAGATTTAGAGGAACATGAGTATTCGGTCCGGTCGGTGGCCGATGTTTTAGAGCCCGTGTGCGACTCAATGAACGTTCCGGATGCTCCCTTTGTATTGCATTTACCCAATGTCATGCACTTGGCCAGTGACGTCACCGGAGTCCTGCGCGCCGATGCGCCGGGCACTTCGAGTCTGGAATTAGCGGCCGCGCTGCACCCCTCAGCTGCGGTGTGCGGGACACCCACGCCGTTGGCGGATGCCGCGATCGCGGAAATTGAAGGCATGGATCGCGACCGCTACGCCGGACCGGTGGGCTGGATCGATGCCAATGGCGATGGAGAGTGGGGAATTGCGCTGCGCTCCGCCGTTATTAGCGATGAGGATCCGCGCAGCGTGCGACTATTTGCCGGATGCGGAATCGTAGCGGCCTCTGATCCACACACGGAATTGGCGGAATCGGAAGCGAAGT
Organism: Demequinaceae bacterium; assembly: GCA_027322505.1. Classification (GTDB taxonomy): domain Bacteria; phylum Actinomycetota; class Actinomycetes; order Actinomycetales; family JAJYRW01; genus JAJYRW01. The sequence goes on along the minus strand of DAHVRJ010000097.1, from coordinate 13,849 downwards.
TGCAACCAATGCGCCAAGCACTCAGCCCGCGCTGAGCAGCCGTCTTACGCCGGCTAAATGAGGGTCGGGCTGCATCCGAAATGCGGGGTAAACGGCAAAAATGCAGCAAAGAGCCCGGGCAACCGCACCGCTGCCCGGGCTCATCAATAAGGATGGACTATCCGCGGTCGAAAGAGCAAACTCGGCGTGCAAAATCGGGGTTTGCGCTTTTAGCCACTAATTTTGGCCACCAACCGGGACGTTAAATTTCGGGATTGCTAGAGCTTAGAACAACGGGAATTTCGTGCTCCTCGCCGTTACGAACCACTGTCAATTGAACTTCCGTTCCAACCGTTTGAGCGCGTACGAATCCGGTTAGTGATTCCGAGCCACCCACGGCCTTGCCATTAAATGCGGTGATGACATCACCAGTGGCCAGTTCCGCTTTTGCCGCCGCGGAATTCTCAACCACCTGCTCAACCTTGGCGCCGCGCCGGGTCACCCCGTCAACTTCCACCGAGGTCGAGGTCATTGCAACGCCCAGGCGCGCGTGATCCACATTGCCGTTTTCCAGCAACTGGGATGAGACGTTTTGCGCCACTGCGGCTGGAATCGCGAATCCCAGTCCAATGCTGCCCGACCCGCCCCCGGCAAGCGATGCGATTGATGAGTTGATGCCAATCACCTCACCGGCACTGTTAAACAGGGGGCCACCGGAGTTTCCAGGGTTGATCGCTGCATCGATTTGGATCGCGTTGGTTATAACCGGATCGGCCTGGGTGAACGGATCATTGCTTTCCCCCGTGGTGGTTACAGGACGGTCCAATGCCGAAATAATTCCGGTTGTGACCGTTGAATCCAGTCCCAGTGGGTTCCCCACTGCCATTACCGGATCACCGACCTGCGAATCTTCAGCGTCCGCAAATTGCGCAGCCGTTAGATCATCGGGCGCGTCGTCTAAAACTATTACGGCAAGGTCGGTCGTCGGATCAGTTCCCACTACCGAGGCGGGCAAGATTCGACCATCGCTAAGGGTGACGCTTAACTTTTCTGCGCTCGAAACGACGTGGTCATTCGTGACGATGTGCCCCTCCCCATCAATTATGACGCCGGATCCTTCCCCACCGCCGCCGCGGGTCTGAGCGGTAATCGCAACGACTGCCGGCCGGACATTCTCCGCTACTTGCTGCCAATTCACACTCGTAGTGGAGGCCCCTTGGACGACAGGAGCGGTCGTAGTTGTTTGGGAACCGGATGCGGCTGGCTCAGATGGGGAAAACGCGCCGGTAAAGCTTGCAGTCAATAAAGACGCTGCCAGCGCAGCACCGGTAGCTGCCGTAGTGACGGGCAGCCAGATGCGCCGACGCGGCGCGGGTTCGGGCGTCACGGCTTCAGGTTCTGCCCCTGCGGGGGCAGCTGCGCCGGGCGGCCTGCCGTAGGTGGCATACCACGATGTCGGGGCGCTACTGGCCGGTTCGGGCGCAGACTCATGGGATGGCACTGATGAAGAGGTGTAGTGATCCATGGTTTGCCTCGCTTCAGGTCTCAAGAACTTTGTTGATGCGATCTAGTTCATCTGATGGACCTGCAGAGAGGCTGAAAGATTCCTGAGAATTTCCTGAGAGTTTTAAAGAACCGCCCGCACAGCCGATGCGAGGCGCTGACTTTGGGCACGCCGGTCGGCACGCCGGGCCCGGACAATTACAACGCTGATACCCGGTTCAATTGGTTTCGTCAGTTCGGCGCGTAAGCCGGCAATATCGGCGATCTCAATCACTTCAGCGCCAAGGCCGCGGGAAATAGCCGCTAGATCCTGACCATGGGGCGTGCCGAAGATGCGTTCGAAATCGGTGCGGAATTCTGCTGCGCCCTGTTCAAGCGTTTCGAAAATGCCCCCGCCATTGTCGTCGAGAACCACAATCTGTAGTTGCGGTTCCTGTTCCAACGGCCCGATGATCAGCGCGCCCAGGTCGTGGATGAACGTCAGGTCGCCCAGTAATACCCGCGTGGGCAAGCCGGAAGCCAGCGCGGCTCCACTGGCTGTCGAAATAGTTCCGTCAATGCCGGCGAGCCCGCGATTTGCTGCCATCCACGGGCTTTGGCCAGCATCTCTTGGTCGGGCCAAGTCCGCATCACGCACCGGATTGGAAGACCCAAACCACAGCACATGTTCGGCAGGTGTGGCATCAATTACGGCCTGAGCCACGCCTGGTCCGGTGATACCGGTGCCCAGCTCGCCCTCAATTGCGTCATGGGCAGCGCCAGCGGCCCTTTGCCATCGCGGCAGCCAATCTGAGCGTGTTGTACCAGTGGGTTGGACGTCGGGCACAACAGCGCGGGCTTGGCGGGGCGGATCCGTCCAATTCATTCCATCGTGGATGATGATCACGTCAACGTCTGAGCGAGCCAGCAGTTGTTGGACGGGCCGGGAAAGGGTGGGGCGGCCAAAAACTATTACGCGCTCAATTTCTGTCGCGAGCGCGTTTTCACCCAACATGAGCCGGTAGGGCCCAATCGCATTTGGGCCGCAGCGAGCCCCGGAGCTGGGTTCTGCAAAAAGCGGCCACTTAGCCTCCTGTGCAATGGCCCGGGCCCGGGGGCTGGCACCGTCTCCGGCGAGAATGACCGTGGCGGAATCGGCGGGGATGTCCAAAGGCACACCGCTGGAAGACACCAACACCTGCGTCAGGCCCTTCGTCTCGGCCCGCGCCGGCCACTGGCCCACATCCAACGCGGCATCCGATGGGGTGAGCGGTGCCCGAAGCGCCAGATTTAGGTGCACCGGGCCCGCTTCGCCGCCCGCGCCAACAGCGGCCGCGAAAGCCCGAGCCGCAAGGTTTGAAAAATACGAGACAGAAGTGTCGTCGTCCACAATTACCTCGCGAGCCGGGATATCCACTGCCCAGCGCACGGCCCCACCAAAAAGCCCCACCTGATCCGTAGTCTGATTCGCACCGACGCCACGCAATTCGTGTGGCCGGTCGGCGGTTAACACGATGAGCGGGAGGTGGGAATGTGCGGCTTCCAAAACTGCCGGATGCAAATTTGCGGTCGCCGTACCCGATGTGGTGATCACTACTGCGGGGCGTGGATCGCCCGTCACGGTAGAAAATTTGGCTGCTCCCAGGGCCGTGAACGCGCCCACCCGCTCATCGTGTCGCACGTGCATGCGCAGTTTTCCAGCCCGCTCGAGCGCCACCGCGGCAAAAGCCAGGGGCGCGCTGCGCGAACCGGGACACAGCACCACGTCGCGCACGCCCAGGTTCACCAGCCCGTACAAGAGGTCTCGAGCGGCGGCGGTAGCCGGATTGATATTGGTCACGCGTCCTCCCAAAAATCGGGGCCGGGCTTACGCAAATGTGCGGAAGTTTCCCTCCACCGCGCCTGCCATCGAGCGGTCGTTTCTTCATTTTGGACGGCGTCCAGCAGCTGGGGCTGGGGCGTCACCTCGCGTACGGCGATGGCGCCGTTTTCGGGAAGCAGCGGGGTGGGGGTGATGTCTTGCGTTAGTAGGTGAGCTGTGGCTAGACCGCAGGCATAGGGTAGCTCGGGAAGCGCCACGGCCAGTGCGATGCCCGCCGCGAGCCCAACTGATGTTTCTAAAGCGGACGAAACGACCACGGGGGTGCCGATTTGTTCCGCAAGTTGCAGGCAGGCCCGCACGCCGCCCAGGGGCTGGACTTTTAACACGACCACGTCGGCGGCCTCGTGTTTTGTCACCTCGAAGGGATCGCTCGCCCCGCGAATGGACTCATCCGCCGCGATTGGGACCGCGACTTGGCGCCGGACTGCAGCCAGTTCTGCGACGGCGGCGCAGGGTTGCTCCACGTATTCCAACCCCCCGGCGGCGCGATCGAGGGCTTTGATTTCGGCAACAGCAGTTTGGACATCCCAGGCACCGTTGGCGTCGATGCGGATTTTTCCGCTCGGGCCCAGGGCGGCGCGCACGGCGGCGAGGCGGTTGGCGGCGGCCGCGCGGTCTTGCCCCGGTTCGGCGACCTTTACCTTGGCCGTGGTGCAGCCCCCGGAATTTTTCACAATCTCAGCGGCGCGCTCAGGGCCCACGGCCGGAACCGTGACGTTTACCGGAATCCGTTTCCGTATTGCCGGGGGAAAACCAGTCTGTGCAGCCTCATAAGCAGCTTGCAGCCAGGGAACACACTCTTTGGCGTTGTAGTCCAGAAATGGAGAGAACTCTGCCCAACCGGCAGGACCAGCAAAAAGCATTCCTTCGCGCGCGGTGATGCCGCGAAACCGCGTCCGCATTGGAATGCGGTAGGCAATTGCTTTGGGGCTCGTCACGGCCTTAAGCCTAGATGCTTTCGCTCACACTCGAGGCAGTTGGAGCATCGGCGCGCTCTTCGCCCAAGAGGCTTAAACCCACGATGCCGCTGATGATTAGTGCAATTGAGAGGATTTTTAGCAAGTTCACGTTTTCACCCAGCCACAGCATTCCAATCGCTGCGGTGGTGACGGCTCCCACGCCTGCCCAGACAGCATAGCCGGGACCGGTAGGAATCTCGCGCATGGCAACTGCCAAGCCGCCGACTGAAATAACCATGGAAATTGCAAATATGACCGTTGGCCACAGTCGAGTGAACATCTCAGTTTTCGGAAGTGTGATCGCCCAACCGGCTTCGAACATCCCCGAAACGATGAGCACAATCCAAGAGAACATAACTGTGACGATAACCGACGCGCGGCCGGGCATTATTCCGGCTCGGCGCAAACCTGGCTAAGGTCAAGACCGTGAGCAGCGATTCTTTACCCACCCAGGTTTCTGAGACTTTCGATCCCACGAAGTGGCGCAAAATAACTGATCTAGGCCCCTTAACCGATATTACGTACCACCGGGGTGTGGACCGCAGCGCCGGCACCGCCCGCGATCTACCAGTTGTTCGTATCGCGTTCGATCGGCCCGAGGTGCGAAACGCGTTTCGTCCCCACACGGTCGATGAGCTGTATCGGGTACTTGACCATGCGCGCATGACCTCGGATGTGGGAACGGTCATTTTGACGGGCAACGGTCCCAGCTCCAAGGACGGTGGTTGGGCGTTTTGTTCGGGTGGAGATCAGCGCATCCGGGGCCGCGATGGCTACCGCTACACCGGGGATACCGAAGCGGAGACCGCTGAGGGCATAGATCCCACACGCGCTGGACGCCTGCACATCTTGGAGGTGCAGCGTCTAATTCGCACCAGCCCCAAAGTCGTGATTGCTGCGGTGAACGGTTGGGCAGCTGGCGGGGGCCATTCGCTACACGTTGTCGCTGATCTGTCTATTGCCTCGCGGCAGCACGCGCGGTTTATGCAAACGGATGCCAATGTGGGTTCGTTTGATGGTGGCTACGGTTCCGCGCTGCTCGCCCGCCAAGTGGGACAAAAGCGAGCGCGGGAAATTTTCTTCCTCGCGCGGGAGTATTCGGCCGAGCAAGCTTATGAGTGGGGCGCGGTCAATGAGGTTGCCGACCACGCGGAACTCGAAAATCTCGCACTCGAATATGCGCGCATCATCGCCACCAAATCCCCGCAGGCCATTCGCATGTTGAAGTTCGCCTTCAATCTGGCCGATGACGGGCTCGCCGGTCAGCAGGTCTTCGCGGGAGAGGCCACGCGGCTGGCATATATGACCGATGAGGCCGTCGAGGGGCGCGACTCCTTCTTGGAGCGACGCGATCCCGATTGGTCGCAATTTCCCTGGTACTACTGAGTCGCTGGCGCGTGGTACTAGGAGTCGCTGGCGCGTGGTGCTAAGAGTCGCGTCCTCCCGCTGCGGCTCAGTTGCTGGCGCCTGAATCGCGGTTTCTAGACCGCGGCGACCGGGAATCTGCGAATCGTGCAGCCTTTTGACGCTGTCAGCGGTAAAAGGCTGCACTTTTCCGGGCACGGGCACGGTCCACTTCCGCGCAAGGGCACCGGAAGCGTCCGCGGAAGGGCACCGGAAGCGTCCGGGCACAGGCCACTTTTCCCGAGCAGCGCGGCATTTCCTGCGGAAAACCAGCGCGCCAGCCACCGTCCAGCAAAAGCGCGACCCGCCCTAGTAACTGACCGACCCCTTGCCCTGCGGGACTAACTCCACCCAGGTGTTTCCCGGCGCCAGCAAAACTTCATCACCATCAGCGGTGAGAAGCTCCAGGGGCGAATCGGGGTCTTCCTTCTTCCATGTGCCCTCAAGCACCTTGCCACCGGTCGCCACAACCACGTCCCCCTCGCCCACTAGGTCATAAGTTGGAACCGCGGCATTATTTTGGGCGGAGAATCCGCTGGGAATGTGCGGCGCAGTAACGGCCACCACGTTCACGCTCTGCAACGGGTTTTCATCCTGGTCCAGGTGCTGACTTTGGCCTTCTGAGCGCAACCACGCTTTCGCATTCGCATCCCAAGTCCAACTCGGCTGCGACATTGACGACAAGCTAAATGTCAGGGTTTCAATCTTGTCACCGTCAGCGACCGCCGTGGGTTCCTCTTCTTCGTGAGCGAACTGGAACTGTTCTTGTGGTGGAGCGTCATGGTCAGCATCCACCTGCGATAAAAAGGCTTCCAGCGAGCCATAAACATTATGCGGAGCCCGGCGCCACTTCACGCGATAAAACCCACCGGACGCCGCATCGTGACTCAGCGGCTGCGAAGCGCTGCTGTGGATGAGATTCAACACTCCCTGCTGCCCACCCGAGAACGCCAAAACTCCCCCGAACGCCGAAACCACATCCGGGTCCACCGGCCGCACCGACCGAATCGGACCAATTTCTTCGGGCAGTTGGGAGTGGTAAACCGCAATTAGCCGGGAGACATCGAAATCAATAATTGTCTCCCACACCATGTCGGCCGTGTCCAAACCGGTTTGGGGTCGGGCCGCGGTCGAATTCTCGATTTTCACCGCCACGGCCGGGCGCTCAATCAGGTCGTCGGTTTCCACCCCGGTCAAGGGCCAATACTCCGGGTCCGCCTCGGGTTCGGGCTCCGGCTCCGGCGCGGGGGCCTGCGTCTTTGTCGGCGTCGGCGCCGGTGCCGGCGTCTCTTCCCCACTGCACCCGGAAACGAGTGCGAGCGCCAAGGTGGCACACAGGTTCGCTTTGGACAATTTCATTGGCTGGTTCCTTAGTCGACGCCGCGTCGATGCGGACTGCGTTCGAGGCAACCTTAAACCCTCACCTAGCCTATTGGTGTGACCTTACGCCCTGGTGTCCACACCGTTCCGACCGCTGACCGCGATGGCGTCCCGGCTTTGATGCGCGCCATCACCGACGCGTTTGATGGAATGGGACCACTTTTACCCTTGGGACCGGGCCGCAAACAGCCCGCAGCGCTCGCCAACTGGACGCCCTTTGGCCCGCGGGGGTGGCTCGCCGCCCTCCCCGCAAACGCCGCCGCACTCATCGCCACCTCGGGTTCATCGGGCGAACCGAAAATCGTCGCTCTTTCAGCCGATGCGCTGCAAGCTTCCGCCGATGCCACCCATGCCCGGCTCAGCGGCCCCGGTAAGTGGCTTTTGGCCCTTCCGCCCCACCACATCGCCGGACTGCAGGTCGTCGTACGCTCCGTGCTGGCAGGCACCACGCCCGCGATCGTCCCACCGGGCACGTTCACTGCGGAGGCGTTCAACGCCGCCGCCCGCCCCATGATTTCCCGCGACGAGCCCACCTACGTTTCGCTGGTGCCAACTCAGCTTTTGCGGTTGCTTAAGGACGACGACTCTTGCGAAATTCTCAGCCGTTTCAGTGCCGTACTGATCGGCGGAGCAGCCTTGCCCGGATCAATCGCCGAGCAGGCACGCAAGCGCGGAATTAATCTCGTGCACACCTATGGAATGTCTGAGACTGCGGGGGGTTGTGTATATGACGGGGCGGCGCTGGAAGGGGCGCAGTGGAAGCTGGCCGCCGATGGCCGGATCTTGCTCGCGGGCCCGATGCTGGCGCAGGGCTATTTAGGCGACCCGGACTTAACGGCCCAAACTTTTCAAACAGCAGGTACCACGCGCTGGTTTCACACGGCCGATTATGGCCAGCAGGTCGCGGGCAAACTGCAGGTCATTGGCCGCATGGACGATGTAATTATTTCCGGTGGGATCAACGTCGCGCCCACGACTGTCGAAGAGATTCTGGCTTCTCACCCGCTGGTATCGGACGCGGTCGTGGTGGGGGTAGATGACCCGGAGTGGGGGCAGCGGATCGTGGCCCTGGTGACTGCTGCCACTGCCCGCGCATTTACCGAAACCGCCCAAAATGAGTTGCAGGAACAGGTCGCGAAGCGTTTGGGAAGCGCCGCCGTCCCAAAGCAAATTTTTGTGGTTTCCGACATCCCCACCTTGGATAGCGGCAAAACCGATCGCCGGGCCGCCCGCGCGGTGGCAAACTCGCTTTGCTCCCCCGATGATTCCGAATAGGTTGAGCCATTGTGAATACCACCCAACTGTGGATTGAGGGCGCGCGACTGCGCACCCTGCCCGCCGCAATCGCTCCCGTCGCTGCCGGCACCGGAGCTGCCGCCGCCCTCGATGGTTTCCATCTGGGCCGGGCGCTCCTAGCTTTGGGAGTGGCGTTGGCGCTGCAAGTGGGCGTCAACTATGCCAATGACTACTCCGATGGGGTGCGCGGAACCGATGTGGAGCGCGTGGGGCCGGTGCGCCTTGTGGGGTCGGGGCACGTCTCGCCCCGGGCGGTGAAGTGGGCGGCATTTGCGTGTTTTGGGCTCGCCGCGATTTTGGGATTAATCCTGGTTGTTTTGGCGCGGCAATGGTGGCTGCTGGCGGCCGGGCTCCTGGCGATCTTCGCTGCTTGGGGATACACCGGTGGGAAGAACCCCTATGGATATCGCGGCCTGGGTGAAGTGGGAGTCTTTGTTTTTTTCGGCCTCTTCGCGGTGCTGGGTACTACCTACACCCAGGCGGGTCGGATCAGTTGGCAGGCCGGAGCTGGTGCGATATCGATCGGTCTACTGGCCTGCGCGATTCTCATGGCAAACAATTTGCGCGACTTATCAATGGACGCCGTCGCCGGCAAACGCACGCTGGCCGTTCGTGTTGGTGATGTGTGGTCCCGGCGCCTTGGCATTTTGTGGATAAGTGGCGGCCTGCTCTTTGCACTCATTCCCCTTTGGACCCACCCCTGGGTGGGGTTGAACGCCTTGGCGGCAATTCCGGCCACCTTCACGGCGCAAAAATTACGGACGGCGACCGGCCCGGCTTTGGTGCCGGTGTTGCGCAATATTGGGCTAATTGAATTAGCCGTCGGAATTTTGCTCGGGGTCGGTCTGGCGCTCAGTTAATTCTTTTTCCTGCGCCTGCGGGTCTTCCGATTCGCCCGCGCCCTCAATTAGCGCGTCTTCAGCGTCCTCATCGGCTGAAATCTTGGCAGAAAATCGCGGCGCCCGCCCCTCAGCTTGGGCTTTGCGCCGGTCCGCCAACCACGTCGTTGCCGCATCCGCATACGGCTTGAGCACCAGGAAGGCCAGCAACCACCCCACAATGATCGCCAGGAGTCCCGCGATGAGCACTCCTGCGCCCAATAGGTAGGAAACAACGAATACAACCGCCATCAATAAGAGGCGTAATGCGGAATAAATGACTACGGGCACGGCATCCACACTACCGGGCAACTACAGTGGTGTTGTGCGCTACTTGCTTTTCTACGTGCTTCCCTTTGCCCTACTGCTGTACGGGCTAATCGACTGTGCACGTGCGGACTCATTTGAACTGGCCGGACTGCCCCGTCCCGTGTGGTATGTGCTGATCGTAATTCCGGTAATCGGGCCGCTGGCCTGGATCGCCGTCTCACGCACGCAGCGCTACGGGCGTGGTAACCAGCCCAGTGATCCGCAGCCGCTGCCACCTGATGAGGATCCAGAGTTTTTACGCTGGCTCGCGCAGCAGGAAAAACGGCGCAAACGCGATGATCCAAGCGAGTAATCGCCCCGAGCGAATAAGCGACCCCGAGCGAATAAGCAACCCCGAGCCAATAATCGCCCCGAGCCAATAATCGCCCCGAGCGAGTGAGCTCGGGTCCAAAGGTTGCGCGGGATTGGTAATCAGCCAATACCGGAGTAGGCGTGAATTGAATTGAAGAACACATTCACGATCGTGTAGTTAAAGATGATGCACGCGTAGCCAATAATGGCGAACCAGGCCGCGCGGGCTCCGGCCCAGCCGCGCGTAGCGCGGGCGTGTAAGTATGCGGCGTAGACCACCCAAATTATGAAGGTCCACACCTCTTTGGGGTCCCAGCCCCAAAAGCGTCCCCAGGCTTCTTCGGCCCAAATGGCGCCGGCAATCAACGTGAAAGTCCACAGCACAAACCCAATTGCATTGAGGCGAAATGCGGCACCTTCTAATTGCTGCGGGGTTCCCACATGCTTCAAAATGCGCTGCCATGTGCGTTTGCCTTTAGCCGGCGCAGCATCGGTGCCCGCCTGGGCGGAGGAGATGGTCTCCACACCGGTTGTCGCGGTGGCCGAAACTGCCTCCGCGGAGACGGTGGAATCGCTCGCCAAAGTCGCGGCGCCGGAAGCATCAGTGGCCGCGGCGCTGGCGCCCTGAGTAGACGCGGCGCCCTTGTCTTCAGCCGCGCGGACGCGGTCGTGCTTATCAACGATAAGTTGCAGCACCGAAATCAAAAAAGCTACCGTCAGCACGCCCACTGAGATGGTGGCGATCGAGACGTGAATGATCAGCCAGTAGTTTTGCAGTGCCGGAACCAAATCGCGCGGATCCACATAAAACAGGGTTACGGCTGCGCCAAGAATCAGCAGGACGATTCCGGTTACCGGAGCGCCCAGCACGCGCATATCGCGCAGTACCTGCAGCCCCAGATAGACGGCAACCGCGATCAGCGTGGCCGTGATCGCAAACTCATACATATTGGCCCACGGCACCCGGCTTACCGCCAGTCCCCGAAGTAAAACCGCCACGCCGTGCATGAGGAAACCCACCCAGGTCACTGCCTGGCCCACACCCGCTAGCTTGCGGTTATTTCCACTTGAACGATCCGCCAGTCGCGCCAAATCAATGGAGAAGGCGATCAGCGCCACTGCATAGGCGGCCATCGCACCGTAAATGAGCATGTCACTGGCATTGGAATAAGTGACGATCGCCTCAGAAATCATTTTTCGTCCCCGTCTCGATCTTGGCTCAGCTGCGCTTTCAGTTCCGTAATGACCTGCATGATTTCCGGTTCCAAGCCCATATCTTCATGCCTGGTAAGTCCAGCTACTTCGACTAGCGTACGACCATCATCCGTTCGGGTCGCTCGCAACCACACCCGCCGGCGCGGCGTGAACAGTGATCCGATGAGGCCTAAAAATGCGGCCAGCGAAGTAATCAGCACCCAAAAAATCGCTGGATCATGGCGCACATCCAACGCAACGAAGCGGTCAACTCCATTAAATTCGATGGTTCCGTATTCGCCCGGCATTTCGACAACTTCACCCAGCTCGGCGGTTATTGTTGACGGAACGGCACCGGATTCCATGGGCTCGCCGTCTTGCGAAATTTGCACCATATTGCGGGCATCTAGCTCGTAAACGTTTTGTGGAATCCCCGAATCAAGACCCAAGTCCCCTGCCCAGAGCGTCAAAACCAGCAGTGGCGCATGCGGTTGGGGGTGGATTGAACGCGCACCTTCGGTCCGCAGCTCCGCGGTGGGCAAAAATGAGCCCGCCAACCCGATCTGTTCTTCTCCACCCATATCGGGAACTTTTATGACTCCTGGCGAGGTATAAACCTCATCCTGCGGCAAAAACGGCACCGAACCGGAAAACGCTACCTCGCCTTCCGCGTTGCGCACCGTTACGTTCGGGGCATAGCCATTACCGGAAAGAAACACTTTGGTTCCACCCAGGTTCATTGGGTGATTTACGCGAATACTCTGTGTTTCAACAGCGCCATCGGGATGGGTCACGCTGACCGTCGCTTCAAAATCTCGCGCTTCCGCATCAGCGGTGAACTCGGACTCGAAACGCTCCAAAACAAAGGAAAATGGTGATAGCTCTTCCGTATCCACCCACGGGCCAGCTTCGAATGTGTCGTAGTCCACCACAGAGTTGGCAAAACCCCGCCCCTCCAGGACCAGGGCTTGACCTCGATAGGTAAGCAGGTGGCTGGCGGCCATCGCCACGAGCACTCCGAGCAGAGCCAAGTGAAAGAGCAGGTTGCCGGTTTCTCGCAAGTACCCGCGCTCCCCCGACACGGCCCATGCGGATTCTTCTTCCACGACGTATGAGCGATATTTCCGGCCCAGTATGCGGTTGGCCACAGTTGCCACTTCTTGCGGCTGGGCGGCTACCTCGAATTTTTGCCGCGCCCGGAACCGGTCAAAGCGCCGCGGGGGCTTGGGTGGCTGCATGCGCAGTGCCTTAAAGTGCACCTTCGTGCGCGGCAAGATGCAGCCAATGAGCGATATAAATAGCAGCAGGTAAATGGCCGAGAACCACACCGAGCTAAAGACATCAAAAAAGCCCAGGCGGTCCAAAATCTCACCCCAGGTGGGGTTTTCTTCCAGGTACCGCACGACCTCGCCCGGATCCTGTGGTCTTTGCGGCAAAACCGAACCGGGTAGCGCCGCAATTGCGAGGGCGAGTAGCAACATCAACGCCACGCGCATCGAGGTCAATTGGCGCCACACCCAGCGCAGCCAGCCGCGCACCCCTAGTCGAGGAAGCCGCGGCGTTGAGCTTTCGCTCATCCTTAAACCACCGTCTCAAAACCGCCAATAAGGCCCTGCAGGGAGCGCACCCATGCGCCCCAAAGACCGCTGACAAGAGCTATTCCGATCACAATTAGCAAGCCGCCCCCGATGCGCATCAGCGCAAGGCGGTGGCGACGTAAGAACCCTAAAATCCGGCTCCCGCGGTCCATGGCGAAAGCTACCGTAATAAATGGCAAACCCAGCCCGATGCAGTACATGACTGCCAATAATCCGCCCCGCAGCGCACTTCCTCCGCCCAGCGAAAGCGTCAAAACGGCAGCGAACGTCGGGCCAATACAGGGCGCCCATCCCAACCCGAAAATCATTCCCAATACCGGGGCTCCGGACAGCCCCGCCGCGGGTTTTATGGTCAGGCGCCGCTCGCGCTGAAGCAGACCGAATCCGCCTAAAAATACGATTCCGAGCACCACTACACCCGCGCCCAAAACCCGCTCAATCCAGATTTGCCACGGGGCAAGTGCGGCCCCCAAGCTCCCGGCAACAATCCCTAAGACCACGAACACGGCCGTGAAACCCAACACGAATAAACTCGCGCCCAAGACCATGGTGTTGCGTTTTTTGCGACGGTGCGAGTCGCCGTCCTCAATTGATGTGGCCCCGGCCATTCCCGTTACATAACCCAAGTAACCGGGCACGAGGGGCAAAACGCACGGGGAGGCGAAGGACACCAAACCGGCGATGATGGCGATGGGGATGGCAAGCAGCATTGAGCCGTCGAGCACGATGGAGGCGAAGGTCGAGCCCAGGGAATCCACTTAGTCAGTCTCCGCTTGGATGTCGGTGATGAGGGTACGCAAAGTTGAGGCATCCACGCGGCCAATCACGCGGGCAGCAACGCGCCCCTGAGTGTCGAGCACGACCGTGGTCGGGACGGCTTGGAGGGCCACTTTGCCCTGCATGGCCGCCACGCCCTGCGAGCGCTCATCATGCAACGACGGGTAGGGAACTTCAAAGGTGCGGTCGAAAGCCTCCGCCGTTCCGGGATCGTCCGTGGAATTCACCCCTAAAAATTCCACGTCTTCGTCCGCCATTTCCGTTGCAACTTCATTTAGGTCTGGGGCTTCGGCGCGGCATGGGGGGCAGGCGGCATACCAAAAATTAAGGACGGCGACACTCCCGTGCCAATCGGCCAGATCCACTTCCTTCTCATCAAACGTCACTCCGTCCAGTTCG
>DAHVRJ010000090.1:0-8989 GCA_027322505.1 Demequinaceae bacterium | reverse complement strand
TATTATGAAACCCAAGCTCGGGCACTTGCCCCAGCATAAGAAGCGGAACTAAACCCAGTGCGCTTCAGGGTGGCGATGGGGCTGCCGCGGGCGGTGTTGCTGCGGCGGGTGGCGATGGGGCTGCTTTGGGTCCTGGTGCTGGCGCGGGTGGTGAGGGGCGGGTTTCTGGGGTGGAGGCGGTTTCGCGGGTGGGGGAGGCCAATATTTTGGCGCGGTTGGATGGGCTGGAAGCGCTGTTAGCGGGGGTGGGGGAGGTTGTGGATGACGTTTCTCCGGCGGGGGTTTTGGATGTTATTGAGCGGGTGGAGGTGCTTTCGCGGCGGGTGGCGGCGTTGCGGGCGAATTTGTTGGCCCGCACCCAGGATGGGGGTTTGTGGGCGGTGGATGGGGCCCGGACGTTTGCGGCGTGGATGTCTCATCAGGTGGGTAGTGATCCTAGTGAGGTCCGTAAAACGGTGCGCGAGGCGCGGGGTTTGCGGGATCATATGCCCAAGATGGCTAAAGCCGTAGCGGATGGGCAGGTGTCGTGGCGGCATGGGGCGGCGGCGGTGCGGCATGCTACTGGTTCCCAGTTGCAGCGTCAGGCGCTGGCTCATCCGGAGATTGGGGAGGATTTCTTGGTGGGGCGGGCTAAGGCGTTATCGGCTAGTCAGTTTCGGTATTTGGTGCGGGTGTGGGGGCATCGGGCTGACCCGCAGGTGGGGGATGCCCGGTGGCAGGAGAACGCTAATGACGAATATGTGGTGTTAGCCAAGACGCTTGATGGCTACCATCTACAGGGCTGGCTTTCAGAGATTAACGGCAAGGTTGTGGCTGATGCGATTAACGCGGCCATTGGGGTGCCTGCTGAGGGGGATGAGCGCACCACCCAGCAGCGTAATGCGCAGGGTTTGACTGATATTGCGCAGACGGTTTTAAATTCCGGCACCCAGCTAGCCAGCGCGGCAGTACGCCCCCACCTGTCGGTGACAGTTGAATACGAAACCCTCCAACGCCTCCTAAACACCAACCCCGGCCACGGCCATGGCGGCCACGCTAGCGCTAATGGCCGCGCCAGCGCTAATGGCGCGGATGGTGGGGTGGGGTTGTTTGATGTGGCTAATCCGGTGGATTTGACCCGGGAGCCGGCTCTTAGTGATGGGGCAACGTTAACGGGAAGGCAGTTAGCGTTTCTTACTTGCGATAGTGAAGTTACCCGGATTGTGTTTGGGCCGAGGTCTGAATTGCTGGATGTGGGCCGGGCTAAGCGCACCGTTTCAGGCCAGTTACGTAAAGCTGTTTTGGCTCGGGACCGCTCTTGTCGGTTCCCAGGCTGTGAAGCCGCCACATACACCCTAGAAGTCCACCACATCCAGCACTGGGCTGATGGGGGAGTGACTTCGGCCGCCAATTCGATTGTGTTGTGCCGGTATCACCATCAGCATGTTCATCAACGTGGGATTTGGATTACACGAAAACCCGGCCAATGGGCCTTCTACAAACCCGATGGGCAACAAATCGGCCCCCGCGGCCAAACCAGACCCACCCAACCAGGCGAACCACCCGATGCCACTAACCGGCCCGCCGAGCCCGACGAGCCCGGCCAATCCGGCGAGCCCAGTGAAGATGAACAAAGCTGCCAGCCGCAACTAGTCACCACCGGCCCCGACCCCGGCTGACCCCACCCCGCCAAAACCGGCGGGGACACCAAACGCGGCGACACCAGATGTCAGGTGGCAAGGCGGAGCACAACGCAGAAGCACAACAAGCAACAACGCGACAAGCTTCTATCCGGTGCTGCAGTTTTCACAAACTACGTTCAGATTCGACTTTCAGGCGTGGAATTTGACCTGGCTCTCCGTTGTGGCGTCCGGAAGCGATTTTGCCGACGGTGACTCTAAGTAGTCGTGCCTTCCACGTTCTAAGGCGTCTGCATTCTTTACCGGTGCTGTCGTGCAGGACGAGCTGTAAAGACTTCACAAGCTGCAAATGCTCCTGCCAGTTCGTCGGGAGCATTGCTCCTACCGGCGCAGTGGCCGCAACTACTTTGCCTCGCGCTGCGGCCACGCAAGAGTAGTGGTTTGCTAAACTCGCCCACGTCGCAACTGGCGTTGAGGTGGTTACCACCAGGGAGCGGCATGTTGAGCTGGTACGGGTCGCACGCCTGGGCCCCGCACTGAACGGAAGTTGCTGCCCTGCGCCGCGAGATTCCAAATCAATGAAAATAGCCGGCTCTATCCGACCAGGAGCGTCATGACCGCCGATTCTTTCCAAAATCAATCTCTTGCCGAATTCGATCCTCAAATTGCCGCTGTCCTAGAAGATGAACTGAACCGCCAGCGCGACACCCTTGAGATGATCGCGAGCGAAAACTTCGTACCGCGAGCAGTCCTCCAAGCGCAGGGTTCAGTTTTAACGAATAAGTACGCCGAGGGGTATCCCGGCAAGCGCTACTACGGCGGCTGTGAACACGTAGATGTGGCAGAGCAGTTAGCGATTGATCGCGCTAAAGAACTATTTGGCGCCGAGCATGCTAACGTCCAACCCCACTCTGGTGCCCAGGCCAACGCCGCCGTACTGCAGGCACTGATGTCGCCGGGCGAGAAACTTCTTGGGCTCGAGCTGGCTCACGGTGGCCACCTCACTCACGGCATGAAACTAAACTTTTCAGGCAAGCTCTATGACGTCGTTGCATACGGCGTAGACCCGCAAACGCTGCGCATTGATATGGACGCCGTGCGGGACGCCGCGCTGGAACACCGTCCGAAGGTCATTATTGCTGGCTGGTCGGCGTATCCGCGGGAAATGGATTTTGCGAAATTCCGCGAAATAGCCGATGAGGTTGGCGCCTACCTGTGGGTAGATATGGCCCACTTTGCCGGCATGGTTGCGACCGGGCTGCATGCTAATCCTGTTCCGCACGCTCACGTGGTCTCTACCACCGTTCACAAAACTCTTGGTGGCCCGCGTTCGGGGCTGATTTTGTGCGAAGAAGGACTCGCCCGCAAAATTGACTCGGCTGTATTCCCTGGACAACAGGGCGGCCCACTGATGCATGTCATAGCAGCCAAAGCAGTTTCACTTAAAGCTGCCGCGAGTGAAGAATTTGCTGAACGCCAGCGTCGAACTGTTGAAGGTGCGAAGATCCTGGCTGAGCGCCTTACCAAGGACGATGTCCAGAACGCGGGCGTAAACGTATTAACAGGCGGCACTGACGTGCACCTAGTGCTCGTTGACCTGCGCCACTCTGAATTGGATGGCAAGCAGGCCGAAGACCTCCTTCATCGCATCGGTATCACCGTGAACCGCAATGCTGTTCCATTTGATCCGCGCCCGCCCCGGGTGACCTCCGGGCTCCGTATAGGCACGCCAGCGCTGGCGACCCGCGGCTTCGGCGCCGACGAATTCACCGAGGTGGCCGATATCATCGCCCGGGCGCTCATTGGCGGTGCCGAACTCACCGACGCTGAGGAATCGGAACTGAGCAATCGCGTTAACGCTTTGACGAAGGTTTTCCCACTTTATGAGGGCTTGAACCAGTGACGGCCCGGATCCTGGACGGCAAAGCTATTGCTGCCCAAATAAAGCAGGAATTGACAAGCCAGGTCACTGAACTCAAAGAAAAAGGTATTGCGCCGGGCCTGGGCACGATTCTTGTTGGCGACGATCCGGGCAGCCACACCTACGTGCGCGGCAAGCACCGCGACTGCGCTGAAGTAGGAATTGCATCAATTCGTGAAGACCTTCCCGCCACTGCCACACAGGCTGATGTGGAAGCAGCAATTGAGCGCCTTAATACCGACCCCAACTGCACCGGTTACATTGTGCAACTCCCACTCCCGGAAGGGATCGACACGCAACAGGTGCTGGAGCGGATTGATCCTGAAAAAGACGCGGACGGCCTACATCCCATGAATCTGGGGCGGCTCACGCTTCGAGTGAATGAGCCAGTTACGTCCCCGCTTCCATGCACGCCGCGCGGCATTATTGAACTGCTTAATCGGTATGACATCGACCTGAACGGAGCCGAAGTCGTCGTAGTGGGGCGGGGAACTACCGTGGGGCGCAGCATCGGATTGCTACTGACCCGCCGCGACATTAACGCCACCGTGACACTAACCCACACCGGCACACGCGACCTGAAAAAGCACTTGCGCGGCGCCGATGTCATCATTGCGGCGGTTGGAGTAGCGGGCATTATTGGCGCTGAGGATGTAAAACCCGGGGCGATCGTGTTGGACGTAGGAGTGTCTCGCATTGTCGATCCCGAAACCGGCAAAGGCGTTCTGCGCGGTGACGTTGATCCTGCCGTGCGTGAGGTGGCGGGATGGATTTCGCCTAATCCCGGTGGTGTTGGTCCCATGACGCGCGCGATGCTGTTGGCGAATATCGTCGAAAGTGCCCAAAATATTCTCGAAAGTTCGCAAAGTACCCTCGAAAGTTCCCAAAGCGGGGCCGGGCAGGATTAGAACCACTGGGCAAGAACCACCCCGGTGTAAGTTGCGGAGGCAAGCCATTAAAGGCGCGAGGCGCCGGTAGCCACGTCACCAGCGGGGTCAAAAGCGCCCAGACCCACGGCGCAAAGGCGGGGTCTGGCAACATAGTTTGCGTGCTGAGTATCGCGACTGTGAATGTGAATGGAATTAGGGCTGCTTTTCGACGTGGGATGGCCGGTTGGCTCGAATCGCGAAACCCGCACATAGTGACCATGCAAGAGGTGCGCGCGCCCGACGAGATCGTGCACAACTACCTCGCAGACGATTGGAACATCGCTCACACCGAAGCTGCCGATAAGGGCCGCGCTGGAGTAGCCATCATCACCAAACTTCCGATGGAAAACATCTGCATCGGCCATGGCGACGACTATTTTGATACTGCCGGACGCTGGATTGAAGCGGATATAACTGCTCCCAGCGGTAAGACGATCACTGTCATCTCGGCGTATGTCCACTCTGGTGAGGTTGGAACGCCCCGGCAGGCGGATAAGTATCGCTTCATGGACCAAATGACCCATCGGCTGGCTGACCTCGCCGCAAGCGGTAAGGACGTCGTCATCACTGGTGACCTGAATGTCGGCCATACCGAACTGGACATTAAAAATTGGAAAGGGAACCTCAAAAATGCCGGTTTCCTTCCGGAGGAGCGGGCGTATTTTGATAGGTGGCTTGGTGATGGCACCTGGGTAGATGTCGCCCGCCACCTTGCCGGCGAGGTGCCTGGACCATATACATGGTGGTCTTACCGTGGTAAGGCCTTCGATAATGACGCTGGCTGGCGGATCGACTATCAGCTTGCGATCTCGCACCTGGCCCAGAAGGCAAAAACAGCGGTGGTCGACCGGGCTGAGACGTATGACACGCGATGGTCCGATCACGCCCCGCTTGTAGTTGAATATGATTTTTAACCGCACCAACGGAAAACCAGTGAGTTTTGAAAACCACCATGACAAATAGATCTGAAGCAATTCCGGCGAGCCAGCCGCGCGCCACGGCTCAAACCAGCGCCACAGCTCAAACGAGCGCCGCAACCCAAACCAGCGCCGCAAGCCAACCGGGCTCGACCAGCAACCGCGGCCGCGTCTTCTCCGCCATGCAGCCCACCTCCGAGTCGCTGCACCTCGGCAACTACTTGGGTGCCCTGTCCAAGTGGGTGGCGCTGCAAGACGACTATGACGCGATCTACGCCGTTGCCGACCTGCACTCCTTAACTGTCGGGCCCGACCCAAAGGTTTTGCGCGAACGCACTCGGCGCACCGCCGCCCAGTTTCTAGCAGCCGGTGTCGATCCGGAGCGCTCCATACTGTTCGTGCAGTCCCACGTCCCCCAGCACGCCGAATTGCAGTGGCTGCTGGCCTGCCTAACCGGATTTGGTGAAGCTGGCCGCATGACGCAGTTCAAGGACAAAGCGGGGCGGGAGGGGGCGGAAGGTGCCAACGTTGGTCTCTTTACCTATCCGGTGCTGATGGCCGCCGACATTTTGCTCTACGACACCGACCTGGTTCCAGTAGGCGAAGACCAGCGCCAACACATGGAGCTCAGCCGCGACCTGGCCCAGCGTTTAAACTCCCGCTACGGCGATACCGTCACCGTGCCACAGCTACACATTGTCAAAGAAACAGCCAAGATTTTCGACCTGCAAGACCCAACGGCAAAGATGAGTAAATCAACGCCGCACCCCAACGGCTTGTTAGAACTGCTCGATGAACCAAAGGTCATCGCCAAACGAATCCGCTCGGCCGTTACCGACACCGGCACCGAAATTCGCTACGATCCCGAAAATAAGGCCGGCGTATCTAACCTGCTGACAATTTATTCAGCCCTTACTAACACCCCGATTGCAGAGCTTGAAAGCCAATATGCAGGCAAGGGCTACGGGCGCCTAAAGGTCGATTTGGCCGACGTGGTCGTTGATTTCTTTGCGCCCATGCGGGAAGAAACACAGCACTGGCTGGAATCTCCCCAGCGCCTTGATGAGGTCTTGGCTGCAGGCGCAGTCCGGGCCGAAGAAATCGCCGCGGCCACGTTCGAACGCGTCCGGGACCGCATGGGCCTGTTGCCCCCGGCTCGCACCGCGGATGGAGCGGGACGCGGGCGCTGATCAGTCGGTGCCGGCGGCGCAGCCCCCGCAAATCCCGCTTCTGCGGCCAGGGCACCCAGGAGTTAGCCAAAAATGGACGGCTCCCGCGCCCACCACATTGGAGTGGCAATCGAAATTCCCGAGCCTTTTGGCTCGCAATTGGTTGCTGCCCGGCGGCGCGTGGGCGACCCCCAGGCTGCGAAGGTCCCCGCCCACGTAACCCTATTGCCGCCCACACTTTTAAATGACACCCATTTAGACGCCGTCCAAAATCATCTCCAGCAGGCTGCAGCGGCACAGGAACCGTTTTCGATGCTGCTGCGCGGAACGGGGACTTTCCGGCCAATTTCTGAAGTGGTGTTTGTCGCGATCGCCGCGGGAATTGCCGAATGCGAGCAGCTGGAAAAGCGGGTGCGCACCGGAATATTGGCACAGGAACTGCAATTTAATTACCACCCGCACGTGACGATTGCACACGATATTCCCACCCGCGCCCTTGACGAAGCATTCGAATCCATGGCGGATTTCGAGGCCCAATTCCAAGTCGCGCACTTCACGCTCTACACCTACACCGATGAGGGCGTGTGGCATCGAACCGCGAATTTCGCCTTGGGAAGTTAGAGTCACACTTGTGACGAAAAAAGCTCCCAAGCGTGCCACGCCCGATCGCTCGCTGGCTGGCAGGGCCAAAAAACTCCTTGCGTGGTACCAAAACAGCCGGATAGCGCGCACCTTGAAGCGCTATTCGACAGGGGATGGTTCCGTCCTGGCCGGTGGGATCGCGTACGCGGCCCTGTTTTCCGTATTTGCTGGACTGGCAATTGGCTGGACGATTTTCATGGCCATCCTGGGTGATAACGACACCCTGCGCGAAGCTGTATTACAGGAAATTGACAATTTCGCGCCCGGAATCGTTGACACCGGTGATGGTCAAGGGGCTATCAAACCGGAGCAGCTCATCCGCTATCAGGGCTTTTCGATCGCGGGAATCATTGCCGTGGTAGTTCTGGCATTTTCCGCAACGCGCTTTGTGAACGCCACTCGAGTATCTGTGCGGTCCATGTTCGGCATGGAACGCCTCAATGAGAGCTTTATCTCCGCAAAACTCAAAGACGTCGCGGGCCTGGCCACGTTCGGAATGGCGGTCTTGGGTTCGGCCGCCGCCTCAGTTGTCGTGGGTGTCTCCACCGGATGGCTCCTGGGCCTCTTCGGCGCTGAGGATACCGACGCCGGGCGCCTCCTCATCAAAGCGCTGGGTTTCGCCGTCGTGTGGGTCGTGGACACGATCACGATGGTGCTGGTCATTCGCGTCGTTGCCGCTGCCAAACCCCCGACCTTCGATCTCCTGGTTGGCTCGGCCGGCGGCGCTCTGGCCATCGGCGTGCTGAAGGTGCTCGGTACCTCCGTGGTCGGCGGATCCTCCGACCCACTGATGGCATCATTCGCCGCGATCATCACGCTGCTGTTGTGGGTCAACATCATGGCGCGCATCATGCTCTACACGGCCGCCTGGATCGCCAATCCGCCCCTGCCGGGCCAGAAAGATTCGCTATTGGAGCGCATTCCGGCTCCGTAAAGAAGCGCAACTGGTCCCGAAGAGCCCAAAGAGCCCAAAGACAGTTGCTGACCGCAATCGCACCCCGCGGCCACGAAAGTAACTGCGCGGCTTCCGAGCGCCGCGCCGCGGACTCGATAGGCTCGACGTCATGGCTCCCGTTCCCGACTTCCACGTCGTCATCCCCGCCGGTGGGGCAGGCACTCGGCTGTGGCCACTTTCCCGCGCCGGCCACCCCAAATTCTTAACGGACCTAACCGCTGCCGGCCGCACCCTCTTACAGCAAACTTGGGACCGCCTCGTCCCCCTAACCGGACCGGACGGAATCGGAATCGTCACGGGCCAAAGGCACGCGGGCGTCGTCCAAAATCAGTTGCCTGACCTAAGCGCAGAAAATCTGTGGATCGAACCGGGACCGCGCGATTCCATGGCCGCCATTGGGCTCGCCGCCGCGATTTTGGCTCGGCGGGAGGGGCCGCAAGCAGTCCTGGGCTCCTTCGCCGCCGACCACGTAATCACCGGACAGGAACAGTTTGCAGTGGCCGTGCGCACCGCAATTGACGCCGCGCGGGCCGGCTACATCGCCACCCTCGGCATGCGAGCGACCTACCCAGCCACCGCCTTTGGATACATCCGGGCCGGGGAGCCCCTCAGCTCCGACCAGACCCTCGCGGCCAGCGCGGAAGATACCCGCGCGACAACCGGGGCTCAGCAGGTAGCCGCGGCCCTGCAAGTGGCGGAATTCGTCGAAAAACCCGATGCCGCAACCGCCGCGGAGTACTCGGAATCCGGCGCCTACTTCTCGAACGCCGGCATGTTCGTCTTCCAAACCGGCGTCCTGCTCGATCACCTCCGACGCCTCCACCCCGACCTCCACGC
>DAHVRJ010000086.1:0-10666 GCA_027322505.1 Demequinaceae bacterium | reverse complement strand
GAGGCCGTGGTGTCGCCCGGTGGCGTCGCGGTTACCGTCTGTTCAATGTCGTTGCTCACGCTTATACGGTACCCCCGTAGGGTATACATACAAGAGCTTGGTCGGGTGACTTCGGTCACTCTAAACGTGCTTTAGCCCCGTTCTGCTTGTGGCTTTTACTGCCTGCGATAGGGCTTTCGCCAGGTTTTTGGCGATCCGGTGGATGGTTCGTTGACGGTCCAGCCCTCCCGTCGCAATATGTCAGCCGCTTCTCGGGGTAGTTCCCGCACTGCGGTCCGGAATTGCAATCGACGCCAAGCCTCACGACTGTTTCTTATTGCAGATTTCCAGCCTGAAACTGCGTCAAAGCCACACTCCCTTAATAAAAACTCAAGAAAGTCTTCCAATGCGGGTCGGAATCTTTCACCACCAGTGGGAAAATGGAGCTTCGAGATGTCGTATGGCCTTTGCACGCGGCTCATCAAATTGGCCCGTGTTAGTAACTCGGTGAATGCACCGCGTTCAGCATGTATCTGCCAGTGGGAGACCGCGCGTTGATGGGACGCGTCATATTCCAATCGGATCAGCGGCTCGCGCTCTGAATTTGAAATAACTGTGAAAAAACTCTGCGCTGTTTTCATGTATCGACTAGTGCGATCAACTTCTTGAAAGAAGCTCAGAGTCAATCCTGCAACGGAGCATCCGCCGATTTTAAGTGGTACTTGCTCCCTGGCGGCATCAGGTGTGATTACGTATCGATCACCTGCACGTGCCACCTTCATTGGTGGTGCGTCCGGTACGGTCGCTTCGAGTAAGTCCGTTAGTTGCTTAGCGAATTTTTGACTGCTCTTGGCAAGGTCAAGCAGGGTCCTCACCTAGCAAAAACATGATTTCTTTCAGGCGTTCGGCGTAATACCATTCGTCACCTTCGAGGTGACCGTCTCGGATGAGTTCCTGAAAGTCGGCAAGAGACATTCTTACGGAGGCCAGAAGTTCACTCCGCTGCTGCAAAAGTTCTTCGCGGGTGTACTCGATGGTCTTGGGTGTCATAGATCGTCCTCCTTTCTTTTTTATCTTGCCTTACCCCACTGACATTGTCAGCGGCTGTCGAATCTAGGTTTCCTGACCGCGCGCCAAGTCCATCACTTTTCCGGGCGGGGCCTATTACGAGCCTGGCGCAGCAGTCGGTAAGCGGAGTACAGCAGCAATACGGCGAATCCGCGCTGCAGCCAAACCTCGGGCAGTTCCAGTGCGAACAGTGAGCCGCCCGCCGCGCCCGCAATGCCGGCTGCGCCGATCCATATTCCGGCGCGCCAGTTGACATAGCCGTGGCGGGAGTTGCGCCACGCGCCAGTGAACGCGATGGGAATCATCACCAGCAACGATGTGCCCTGTGCGACGTGGGAGCTAATTCCCATGAGGAAAACCAGCGTGGGAACCAGCACGATTCCCCCACCGACTCCCACCAGTGAGGACAGCGCTCCCATGGCCAGGCCCGCCAGCGCGAATCCGACATAGTGCCAAATGCCAAATACTTCGGCTCCCCCCGCATCGGGCGACTGGGATCCCCACGCCATCCGCACAGCCGCGATTACCAAAATGATCACAAATAGCATCTGGACTTGATGTTCCGCCATGCGGTGCAGCAGCCATGCCCCTATAAAGGTCCCAGAAATTCCGGCTACTGCGATGAGGAGCGCGGGCACGATCAAAATATCGCCGCCGAGCCCGTAAGACACCGCCCCGGAAATGGAGGCAAAGAAAATCGCAACCAGCGAGGTGGCTTGGGCCATCTTTTGGGGGAAGGCCAGCCACAGCGCCAGCAGCGGCACGATGATGACACCACCGCCCACACCCAGCAGGCCGGATAGGATGCCGGCTGCGAGCCCAACCGCCAGTAATTTATAGACGGCCGGGCGCGGACTGGATTGGGACGGTGGTTCGAGGGCCGTCAAGCGTTGATCACTCCAAATAGTCGTTGACGATTTGCGCCGCGAGGCCGGTGTAGGTCGCGGGGGTCAACGCTGCCAGCCGCTCTTCCACCTCGCTTGGCAGCCCCAGACCGCGAATGAATTCCCGCATCGCATCGCCATCTACCCGGCGCCCGCGTGTTAGTTCCTTGAGGCGCTCGTACGGGTTTTCCATCCCCGTAACCCCCGCCGCGGCAGCAGCGCGCATCGCCGATTGGACCGGCTCGCCCAGCACTTCCCAGTTCGCGTCCAGATCGGCGGCCATGACTTCGGGGTCTGGATCGACACCGTTTAGCCCGCGCGCCACGTTATCGATCGCCAACAAGGAGTGGCCAAAGGCCGTGCCGATATTGCGCTGCGTCGTGGAGTCGGTCAGATCGCGTTGCAACCGGCTGGTGACCAGTGTTGCCCCGAGCGAATCGAGCAGCGCGCAAGAAAGTTCGAGATTTGCCTCAGCATTTTCGAAACGAATCGGATTTACCTTATGCGGCATGGTGGATGAACCAGTCGACCCGTGAGCAGCCAGTTGCTGCTTGAAATACCCCAGAGAAATATAAGTCCACATGTCGGTGGCTAAATTGTGCAAAACCCGGTTATATCGCGCGATATCCGCATACAACTCGGCCTGCCAGTCATGGGATTCGATCTGCGTGGTCAGCGGATTCCAAGTCAGCCCCAAACCCTCAACAAAGGTACGCGAAATTTCGGGCCAATTCGTGTTCGGAACCGCGGCGACATGGGCGCCGTATGTTCCCGTGGCGCCATTAATTTTGCCCAAGAACTCTGCATTTTCAATGCGCTTTAACTGTCGCCCCAACCGGTACGCCAGCACGCCCAATTCCTTGCCCAGTGTGGACGGCGTCGCTGCCTGGCCATGCGTGCGCGACAGCATCGGAATTTCGGCATATTCGCGGGCCATCGCTAGGAGCTGCTCGCGCATTTGTGCCGCAGCTGGTAGCCAAATATTTTGGACGGCGTCTCGCACCATGAGTGCGTATGCCAGGTTGTTGATGTCTTCTGAGGTGCAGGCGAAGTGCACAAGTTCGGTGAGATGGGGCAACTTTGAGGCGGCGCCAACCTCCGCCGGCGCGGAATGCAAACGCCGCTGAATGAAGTATTCCACCGCCTTGACATCGTGCACGGTTTCCCGCTCGATATCGCCCAGCTCGGCTATTTGGGCTGGGCCAAAGCTGGTGACTATGGCCCGTAAATATCGGCAGTCGGCCTCCGTGAGTGGGGCGACCCCCGGCACCGCACCGGAATTGGCCAAGTGGATTAGCCATTCAACTTCAACGTGGATCCGCTCGCGGTTTAACGCCGCTTCAGAAAGATGGTCCACCAGCGGCGCAACAGCGCGGCGGTACCGGCCATCCAGCGGGCCTAATGAAATAGCGGGGCTGACATCGGCAAGTTTCACGCGAGGCATGGTTTTTAGTCTCCCAGGCAGGCAGGGTTCGCGGGCTTTCGGTGTCAGGTTACTGCCGTTGCAATGGGCGGGCGCCTTTAAGCACCAAGTTCGGAGCGAATGTGCTCTACTATTCCCTTATTCGCAGCCAATACCTGCTCCATAACTAGTTCAAAATCTTCCCACTGCCCCAGGTATGGGTCGGGTATTTCCAGGTCTCCGTTCGCCACCGCCTCTTCATCAAAGGAACGTGCCAGCCGAATCTTGGCCCGGTTTTCGTCTGTTTTTGCATGGCGCTTCAAAGCCCGCTCATGGCCATAATCTGCTGCCAAAATTAGGTCATAGTCATCGAAGGACCGCTGGTCGAACTCAGATGCCCGGTGCTCAGCGCCGTTGTATCCATATTTTTCGAGAATTTCGACCGTGCGCGGGTCAGCAGGGTCGCCCACGTGCCAACCCCCGGTGCCGGAAGAAATAACTTCTACTTGGTCCGCTAAGCCGGCTCCTTCCAGCATGGCCCGCAGTGTTACTTCTCCAATGGGCGAGCGGCAGATGTTTCCAGAACAAACGTAATTAACAATATAAGGGCGTGACATGCGCCCAGTATCCCAAATGGCGCTCGCATCGAGTCACAACGCTTAAGTGCCCAATGTGAGCATCCCTAAGCGCCACCGGCACAGGTTCTGGCGCCGGATGCTCTATAGAGCCGCTGTTTTACCGCGGCATTTTCTACCGCCCAGCTTATGTGATCCATAGGTTCTAGCGCCCGGCTTATGTGATCCACAGGCAGCGTTCGGCGAAAAATCCCCCAACTCTGCTCCGGCCCCGCTTGTTTTCACAGCTAAAAATCTACGGTGGCGCTATGGATCCAATTCCCTGCTATCCCGATACTGCAGAGCAAGTACAACTGCGGGCCCATTTCGAAACTGCGCAGGAACAGCTGCATGCAGCGCTCTTGCTGTATAGCGCTGCCTTACAGAAAATTGAGGGCTGGTTTTCGGCTGCCGGTGCCAAGGCGGGCGCAGATTTGGAAGCAGCTGAAACAGTGGCATCGCGAGCCGGCTTGCGCCTTCTGGACCTCAATGATGCGTTAGAGCGCCACTTTCGTGCGGAAGACGCCGCGCGATATTTTCTATAAAGTAGCGGGGTGGCCAACTGAGTTTTTCGACCCTGCACCGCGCTGACGCGGACGGCGACATCGTGGTTCGTGGTGGCAGTGGGATGGATGTTGATACCGCTGCCATCCGCGCAGCCGCAAAGCTACTGGCCGAGGCGGCGGAAAAAATACGCGGCAGTCAGGAGGCATTGCAGGCTCTTGCGAACGCGCCCCATTTCTCTTTTGGCGCCCACTTCAACACCGACAGTCCCCGCTTCGATGCGGGATTTCCCGGCGCCGATCCGGCAATCACCTGGGCCGCGGTAGCAGAAACTATTGACCGAATTCGCTTTGGCTCTACCGGCTTGATTGCCCTCCAGCATGAAACCGTTGAACTAACTCACCGTCTGCGCGAAGCCGCCGAAGCGTATGAGGAACACGAAAGGCGAATTGCCCACTACTTCGACTTAGGAAAACTGCTCGGCAAAGACTTGCACGAGGCCGGCCTCGCGCGCATCGGGCAACTGACTCCCGCACCTAGCGTCCAAATTGCTCTCAACATCACGCAGGGCAATCAGGGTTTCGTCATTGCTTTGCTATCGGGTGAGTGGGGCGGTGCAATTCGTAACGGCATGAAAGCGGGAATGCCCATTGCCTCCTATCTCGCCTCGCAAGTATTCCGGCGGCAAAAAGACGGCGTTGCGGATGGTGTTGGCGCGTTTGCCGACCTGGCCGCGATTATTCGCGGTGAGGTGCCACTGGGGCAGGATTACACGTCCGAAGAGGCAGCGGCGTTGATTTATGGATTCGTTGAGGGCGCGCAAGAATTCGGGGCGAGCCGAGTTCCCATCGGGCTGGCCCTGGCATTTAATCCGGCACTTGCGACGTGGACGCGCTCCATGCAAAAGACCTTTGAGGCGCGCATCTATGAAGAATATTTCCGCGAAATCCAGGGTGTAACCATCACCAAGGTCGAGCAAAGCCCGCTACCGGAATCAACGCGAGATATTGCGGGCATAGCCGAAAAAGTTGGGGAACGGTACAGCGGGAACGAAGATGCATCACAGATAGCAATCGAAGTATTGACGCATCTCGATGGGCGCCAGTCTGCCATTATTTATCTGCCCGGAATGAACACCGCGACTGCGCATGACAAGCAACCCAATGACGGCATAGCAAATATTTGGGCAATTCAAGGTCAGGAAACCGAGCAGTTAATAGCCGCAAAGCAGGCGTTAATGCAGTTGGATCTTCCGCCCGAAACTGAGCTCGTTATTGGTGGGCATAGTAAGGGCGGTATGGATGCAATGAACCTGGCAGCAGATCCCGAAATGCAAAGACACTTCAACGTTGTTGGCGTTAATACCTTCGGTACGCCTGCAACGGGTTTGAAGCTGGATGGGGCCAGGGTTGCCGGCACGTTTCAACGGGAGTTTGAGACCGAAACGCAGGTGCTAAATATTTCCCATCATGAGGATTTAGTCCCGGGATTGGGAATGGTGCCCTTTGCCGGCACGCCAAACCAGACCGAGGTTCGATCTAATGCCGCAGTTGTTTTGCCGGATGACGTGGATCTAAATCTTACTACCGCACACGACATAGCCACCTATGAAGAAACAGCCGCTCGCATCAGCAAAACTATGAACCCTTCTGTTGTGCGCTGGCAACAAAGTGCGGGTACGGCACTGGGCCAGCCCGGTTCCGCATCGACTTTGCATGTGTATGAGGTTGAAAAGGTGCCCCGAAGCAGAAATAAGCAGCCGAAATCGACGCAGAACAGCGCCAGGAGTTGATTCCGCCCCAGCGCGTTAGCGCCGGTCGACCACCGCGGAAATCACGAGGTTAAACAGCGAGATCACGATCGACCCACCCACGGCCCACCAGAACCCATCCACGTGCAGGCCGAACTCGGTTTTAGTCGAGATCCACGAGGTCAACAGCAGCATGAGTGCGTTAACCACAAGGGTGAATAAGCCAAACGTGAGAATGTACAGCGGGAAGGTCAAAACCTGCACAATCGGCTTAACAATGGCATTTACGAGGGTGAAAATTAGGCCGATGACCAGGAAAGTCAGAACGGTCTCCCACCCGGAGCCGTCG
This sequence comes from Demequinaceae bacterium, assembly GCA_027322505.1. GTDB lineage: Bacteria > Actinomycetota > Actinomycetes > Actinomycetales > JAJYRW01 > JAJYRW01. The sequence goes on along the minus strand of DAHVRJ010000086.1, from coordinate 4,116 downwards.
GAAGGTTCAACTTTGACGCCGGAGACGAGCAGCGTGGTCAACCAAATCGACACCGCGATTACGGCAGTTTTCACTAAAAACCTCATACGCTGATCGTGCCATGAAATGAGATGGGATGCTTAGCAACATGAGCGAAAAGCGCGAAGAAATTTCTCAACCGGTGCGCGTGCGCCCCACCGTCGCGGCGCTACCGCGGTACGTGGCGGGCGCGGGTGTGGACCAAAGCGACATGTTCAAACTCTCTTCCAATGAGACGGCCTTCCCTCCGCTTCCCAGTGTTTTAGAGGTAATTAAGGACGCCGCCACTTCCGCTCACCGCTACCCGCACCTGACTGCGGCTCCCGTGGCCGAAGCGCTGGGTGCGCGCTTTGACGTTGATGGCACCGGTCCGGTCGGGGCAGCCGGGATTGTGGTCTCGACCGGTTCCGTTGCGGTATTGCAGCAGGTATTAAGCGCCGTGGCCGGTGATGGTGACGAGGTCGTTTACGCTTGGCGCTCATTTGAGGCCTATCCAATTGCGGTTGGCGTTACCGGAGCAACCGCCATCCCGGTTCCGCTTACGGCCGATGCCCGGCACGATTTGCCCGCGATGGCCCAAGCGGTCACCGTGCGCACGCGCGCAGTTGTGGTTTGTTCGCCAAATAACCCCACCGGACCCGCGGTCCACGAAACAGAACTACGGCAGCTGCTGGACGCCGTCCCTAATGATGTGCTTGTCGTTTTAGATGAGGCCTATGTGGAGTTTGTGCGCGACCGTGCGGTTGCAGATGGGCCCGCGCTGATGCGGGAATACCCCAACTTGGTCGTGCTACGCACGTTTTCGAAAGCCTATGGGCTGGCGAATTTGCGGGTGGGATTTGCGGTGGCGCGCCCGGAAGTGGCAGATGTGGTCCGCAGTGTTTCCACCCCTTTTGGTGTTTCGGGTATTGCACAGGCCGCTGCGCTCGCTTCGCTTGAGCCACAGGCCGAACTGGATTTGATGTCGCGGGTCAATTCCGTGGTTTATGAGCGGGATCGGGTCACCGCGGCGCTGGCGAATGCGGGTTGGAGTATTCCCGAAGCGCAGGGAAACTTCGTGTGGCTTCCACTGGGGGAGCAGGCGGTGGAGTTTGCGCAAAGTGCCCAGGAGGCGGGAATTTTGGTGCGCCCGTTCGCCGGCTCCGGTGTGCGCGTTTCTATCGGGGAGCCGGAGGCGAATGACGTGTTCATTGCACTGGCGCGCAATTGGGGCCAGCGCCGCGTCTAATAGCAAGATGAGCTAGAGCCGCTTCTAATGCGAAGTGCTCCAAGCAGTGGTCTACTGGGTGAGTCGACGCAAAAACTTCATCGGTCAATGGCGATCACGACAGCTAAATGGCGCGTTGTCGTAGATTTCAAGGTCCTCATTTAGCGCAGTGGTTTCGTAGTTGACCTAACGGCTCTACCAGATTGAGGTCACTGCAATGCGAAGTAAAAATTTGCGCGTTGGCGCATCGATCGTCGGAATTAGTGCTTTGATTGCATCCTGCGCCCAGGGTTCGAGCATTACACCGGAAGAAATGGGTGATCCGGAAGACTATTCGGCCGACGAATCCCTTTCGGGATCTTTAGAAATAATGGGTTTTGGCGTCGGTGATGAAATTGCCGAAGTGCGCTATAACCGGGCCGACGAAGCGCTCGATGGTGTCACATTAAATCTGGTCGAGGGCGAACTTGATATTCAACAGTTTTTAACGGCCGTGGCCAGTGGCGACGCACCGGGCCTCATTAATGCAAATCGAGATCAAATTGGCATGTTTGCTTCGCGCGGGGCCGTTATTCCTTTGGACTCCTGTATTGAAGGTGAAGAGATTGACACCGACGTCTTTCGTGAGCCGGCGCTCGATCAGGTCACCTTCGCTGGCAGCGTCTACGGCATTCCGGAGTTCAACTCAATTCAAATGACAATGGCCAACGCTGATCTGCTGGCGGAAGCGGGTTTGAGCATCGAAGACGTAAACGGCACGGACTGGGATGCAATAACGAACGCGACCGAGGAGATGTATCGCAAGAGTGGGGGCGATCTAGAAGTAATTGGCTTTGATTCCAAGTTGCCGGAATTCTTACCGCTGTGGGCCAAGGTCAATGGCGTCAGCCTGCTTTCCGATGACGCGCGCACCGTCGTGCTTGACGCGCCGGAGGTAGTCGAGGCGCTGGAGTTCGCGAACAATATTTATGAAATCCAAGGTGGATTCAGTGCCGTAAAGGCCTACCGGGACTCTGCCGACTTCTTTGGAGAAGGCAATCAGTTCGCCACCGACGTACTGGGTGGCATGCCCATGGAGCAGTGGTATGTGAACGTGCTGAACGATGTGTCCCAGGACGCGTCGATGGCGTTTGACGCCTTTCGGGGTTTTGATGGTGAGCCGATCGCATACGCCACCGGTTCAGCGTGGGCGATTCCCGCCGATACTGAAAGCGAAGCAGCTGCCTGCCGGTTCATGAAGCTCATGACCGAAACCGAAGCCTGGATGGAAGCCGCCCAAGAGCGTGCGGACCAGCGCGAAGAATCGGAACAGTTGTTTACCGGCCTGCTGACCGCCAACGTCGAGGCGGATGAGGCGATTCGTGAGAAATTCATCACCGATGACGCGCCCGCACCCTGGGGCGATGCGATAAACGCGATGTATGAAGCGAACGATCACACCTTTAGCTTCCCCGCAAACCCCGCCGATGCACAGTTCACAACTGCTTGGCAAGACGCCGTAAACCGCGTTCTCAATGGCGAAATGGAGGCGCAGGAGTCGCTAGAAAAGGGCCAGAGGGAGGCACAAGAAGCCCTCGATGAAGCCTGGGCAAAGTGGGACGAAAAGCAGTAACCGATGACTGCTGAAGTTTCCAAGAAGCGCCCACCCAGCTCGGGGCGCCCGGAGAAAAAGCTGCGCTCGCGCAAGCGGAAATCGTTGCAGCCCTCTTGGCGTCCTGCGCTGATCTTCTTAAGCCCGTGGATTTTGGGTTTTGGTGTCTTCACGGCCTGGCCGGTGCTTTACAGCGGGTACTTGAGCCTGACCGATTATGACGTGATCAATGATCCGAAGTTCATCGGATTTGAGAACTTCCAAAAACTGATGGAAGACGAAAAGTTGCGCACTGCGCTGTGGAACACGTTCTATTTCACGGTCATTCAGGTGCCGCTGCTGATTTTGCTCGCGCTGGCACTCGCGCTGCTTTTAAACCGGGCCGGTCGCGCATCCGGGTTCTTTCGCACCGCATTCTTTTTGCCGAAGATGACCCCGCCGGTGGCCGTGGGGATCATGCTTTTGCTGCTGTTTAACGGGCAAAACGGGCTCATTAACAAGGTGCTGGGAGTCTTCGGAATCAGCGGCCCGGCGTGGACAACCGATCCCAGTTGGGTTAAGCCAGGCTTGATTTTGATGAGCCTGTGGACGGTTGGATCCTCAGTGATCATTTTGTTGGCCGCGCTGCGCAACGTGCCAAATGAGATGTATGAATCGGCACGCGTTGATGGCGCAAATTTTATGCAGCAGACCACGCGCATTACGATTCCAATGATTTCTGGAACCATTTTCTTTCTAGTGATCGTCAACACGATCGCGGGCTTCCAGACATTTACGGAGGCCTACACCGCTTTCTTCGGCGCCGGTAACAGTACCTACAGCAACGATTCAGCGCTGTTTTACGTCATTTACCTCTTCCAGCAGGCATTCGAATACTTCGAGATGGGCTACGCCTCAGCCATGGCGTGGCTCTTGTTCGTCGTGATCATGATCGTCACAGTGATTCAACTGCGCGTCTCGAAACGATTTGTCTATTACGAGGGCGAGGAATCATGAAGCGGCCAACTGGCGATCGCGGTGCCATCGCGCTGGAGCAGACGGTAGATGTCCCCACCGTTAAAGTGCCCGCCCACCATCACCCTCGCCCGAAACGCAAGATCACAAAGATCGCCATATTCACGGCGCTTATTGCCGCGACTTTGGTATTCATTTATCCGTTCATTTGGCTGATTAGCGCCTCCTTCAAACCGCGCGGTGAAGTCTTCGATAACAAAATAATTCCGGAGACTTTCACGTTCGATAACTACTTGAATGTCTGGCAAGAGGCGCCGGTGGCGCTGTGGCTTTTCAACACCGTGCT
>DAHVRJ010000056.1:0-11847 GCA_027322505.1 Demequinaceae bacterium | reverse complement strand
GGGCGCTGAATGCGCCAGCACCCACCGGCGGTGCTGCTTAAGAAATATCTTCTTCTTCGTAGTAGCCGGACTCGATGAGCAGTTCCTCATAGTTGTCGGCGTCTACTTCGTACGGAACCAGCAGATATGAAGGAACAACCTTTACCCCGTTGTCATATGTTTCGGTGTCGTTCACTTCAGGTTCGGTGCCCTTTAATAGGGCATCGACCATATTTACCGCCTGCTTGGCCAATGCGCGGGTGTCCTTGAAGACCGACATAGTTTGCTTGCCCTCAATAATGTTGCGCACGTTGGCCTTATCAGCGTCTTGACCAGTGATTATCGGGAAGTCCTGACCCGAGCCGTAGCCCAGCGATTCCAGTGAGGCGACGATTCCCAGTGCAACCGAGTCATTGGGCGATAGCACCGCATCGAGGTCTTGATCGGAATAATTACCCGTCATCAAGTTGTCCATGCGTTCTTGAGCGGTGGAAGGTTCCCAGCGCAAGATGGCGGCCTGCTCAAATTCTGTTTGGCCCGACGGAACGACAATTTCACCGCTTTCGATATATGGCTCAATCACATCCATGGCGCCCTGCCAAAAGAAGGTGGCATTGTTGTCATCGGGGGAACCAGCAAATACCTCTACATTGAAGGGCCCCTCCTCGTCTGGAAGGCCCAGCGCATCTACTAGGTAATTGCCCTGCAATTGACCGACTTCATAATTGTCGAAAGTTGTGTAGTAGTCCACGTGTTCCGAATCGCGGATTAGCCGGTCATAAGCAATCACCGGAATATCATTATCGGCTGCACTTTCTAGCGCGCTTGTTAATGCTGAACCATCGATCGAGGCAATTACCAAAACGTCAACGCCCTGGGTGACCATGTTCTCAATTTGAGATACCTGGGTGGGGATGTCGTCTTCGGCGTACTGCAAATCAACTGTGTATCCCTCGGCCTCTAATTCGGCCTTCATATTGTTGCCGTCATCGAGCCACCGCTGCATGGATTGGGTCGGCATTGCGACGCCAACGGTCATATCTGAGGTGTCTACCTCGCTGCCTGCACCGTTCCCCTCTGCACCGTTCTCGTTTTCATTACTGCCGGCGCCGCCTCCAGCACACGCGACCATCGTCATAGCTAGCGCGATTCCGGCCGCGACGAAACTTAGCTTACGATTCTGCATTGAATCTCCTCGGGATTTGAACGAGTCGGGGTCATTTCCGCACCGGTGCGGAAGCGTTTTCGAAACCCCTAAAGAACGTAATTGTTCTTTCACTAAACTATTTGGCATTTTGGGCCCCGGCGTCAAGATTTTAGGGCAAATTGTTAGGCGTCCGAGACCTCTCAGGCCCGCAAACCGTTTAGTTTTTCAGCACAATGGATAATACCGGCGAATGGAAGGAGTCTTTTATGCCAGTTGCTTCTACTGCTGGCCAGTCAGTGATTGTGATCGCCGCGGGGATGGTCGGACTTTCAACTGCGTGGTTCTTACAAGAACGCGGAGTCGACGTTACGGTCATTGATCAGGAAGGGGCCGCGGCCGGTGCCACCTGGGGCAATGCCGGCTGGCTGACTCCCGGACTTTCCACGCCGCTGCCAGAGCCCGGCGTATTGCGATATGGAATTCGCGCGGTGTTGAGTCCCGCTTCGCCGGTTTATGTTCCTCCCACTGTGAACCTAAAGCTGCTGAGTTTTCTGTTGCGGTTCGCCCGCAACTCCACTGCCCGACGATGGCAAAGGGCAATGAACTCGCTGGCGGCAATTAATCGGATCGCACTGGAATCCTTCGATCGGCTGCAACAGGGTGGCATTCGAGAACCGACAACGGCAACTGAACGCTTCATTGCTGCCTTTAAAACCGAGAAGGAAAGCAAGTCGATGCGATCGGACTTGGAAAGCATCCGCCGTGCGGGGCAGTCGGTTGACTATGAAGTGCTCACCGGTGCGCAAATTCAGGAATTTGAACCAGCACTGACGCCAGCGGTGGGTGCGGCTCTGGTCCTAAAAGGCCAGCGCTTCATCAATCCTGGCGCGTTTGCAAGTTCTCTGGCTACCGCTGTTGCGGCGCGCGGTGGGCAAATCCGCTTTGGCGAAAGTGTTCTAGGTGTATTACCCCCGCAGCGGTCGGTGCTTTCGGCCAAAGGTCCAGCGGAAAAACGGGTACTTTTAGTAAACGGTGAAGTCATCAGCGCTGATGCGGTAGTAATCGCTACCGGCACCTGGCTAAATGAACTCGCCACCCCGCACGGAGTGAAAATGCGAGTACAGGCGGGACGCGGATATAGTTTTCGTTCCCCGATGCGCCACCTGCCCCAGGGCCCGGTTTATTTTCCAACGCAGCGCGTGGCTTGCACACCGATAGATGGACAACTACGCGTGGCCGGAATGATGGAGTTTCGCTCCCCGCAGGCGCCATTGGATCCGCGACGGTTGGCAGCGATTATTGCGGAGACGCGACCGCTCATAGCCGGAATCGACCTCTCGAGGCGTCAAGATGAATGGGTAGGTTCGCGTCCATGCACCCCGGACGGGTTGCCTCTAGTTGGCGCGACCAAAACCCCCGGTGTTTATGTCGCCGGTGGACACGGGATGTGGGGCGTAACACTGGGGCCCGCTACCGGCAGGCTCCTAGCGAAACAAATCACATCTGGTGTGGTTCCCCCGGAGCTGCGGACTTTTGACCCGCTGCGCTGATCCGCCAAATATTTAATCTAATCCGGGCCGCCCGCAGCCCAGCTTTGCCCCTGGAGACACGGCCATTTTCCACTCCTCAGAGTCGCACGACGGTTGCGCTTCCCACGGCCCGGTAGCGCTCGGGTGTGCAGGTTAAAATAATGACTTGCGCATCTTTGCCCGCCTGCGTTAAGACCGCACCCAGCCCTTCCAGACGCGTTGGGTCGCTATTGCCCAAAGCGTCATCGATCATGACCGGAACGCCGCCATTATTTGACACCAGTTGGGCACAGGCGAGGCGGCTTAGGATGCCAATTTGTTCCTGTGCACCCGTAGAAAGCGCCGCATACTGCACGGTCTGCCCCGCAAGCGTGCGGCTTAATATTTCTAGGTTGGGGCTCACCTCAAAGTAGACCTCTGGCCCAAAAACCAACCGACCTAGGCCGGTAAGTCGATCCTGAAATGGCGCGACATAGCGCTGCCAGGTCTGCTGCTGATAGCGCTGCACGGTCTCATGCAAAAGCTGGGCCGCGCGCGCTTGGCGCCGAATCCGATCGTGGGCCTGCTGTGCCGCTTCGTACGCTGAAAGCGCCTCGTCGAGGGCTTCTTGACGCCCCTGGGATCCGATCAGTTCAAGCTGGCCGTGTGAACGCGCAATTTCTTCTGAAAGTTGCTTCTGTTCAGCTTCGAGCCGGGAGACAACGAGCTGGGAGTTCTCGAGGCGCATTTCCACTGTTTCCGGGTTTTGCGCTTCAAGTTTTTCTTGTCGTTTTAATACCTCGTCATGCGCGCTATCCCGCGCAGACCGGGCATTGCTAAGTTGCTCATCCAGCGCCGCGGTCGGCACTTGCTTCTCCGCAAAAGTGAGATCCTCATTCGCGCGGTGCAGTTCTGCCGTTGCCGCCTCGCCTTTACTCTCCGCTCGTGCAGCAGCTATTTGCGCCGACGCCACCGCCTCTCGCAGTATTGCGCCTTCTTCTTGCGCTGCGGCAAGTTTTTCCTCGCATGCGGCTAGGGATTCGTGCGCGCGGCTTAACTCCTCGGCAAGGCTCGTCTCATCTGTTTCAGAAGCTGAAAGGTCCATTTCAGAGGTGGGCGGGCCGCCTTGGGCGACTTGCTTCTTTAAAAGCGCGACTCGAGCTTGTAGGTCCGCGGGGATTTCGTCCCCTAATAGGCCATCCAGTTGGCTCTCAGCGGTGGCCTTGATGCGCAGGTTCTTTCGATATTCAGTGTTTGCAGCGCGCGCCGCTGCCACATCAGTAATGCCGCCTGCTGCGAGCGCGTCTGACAACTGGGATTTGGCTTTCTGCAGTTCTTGAATTCGCTCCGCACCGCTTTGCGCCGGCGTGGCCTCCAGGCGAATGTTTTGCCCAATTGCCAAAGAAACGGGCTCACTTATCGCCAACTTTAAAGGTTCTTGTGGCCCGACCTCGACACCCTCGCCGTTGACGCTAATTTCTTCCGCCGCCAGCCCAGTAACCGTTAGCTGCGCCGCACTATCGCGCAGTATGGTGCTGGCGATGCGCACCTCGCCTTCGGCTTTAACGATGCGCTCAAGCAGGTCATCATCTACCTTGAGTTCCACTAACGCCGCTTCGGCCGCCGCTTTACGTTTTTCCGCCGCTTCAATTTCGGTAAGCCGCTGCGTTTCTCGTTGTAATTGCGTGCGACGCTGCAAATTGGCTACCGAGTCCTCCAGCGCCGCACAGCGCTCCCGCAGTTCTTGGCGTTTGCCCTCGTAGGTGGCAATTGCCTCTTGTTGCGCAGCGGCTCTTTGTTTGACGCCGGCCAGCTGTTCCGCTGCCTGCTCGTGTTCGTGGGCAGCTTCTTCTGCATCTGTTTGACGCTGCTGCTGCAGTTCTTTAAGTGTCTGGCGCTCCCGGTAGGCAGTTTCTGCCGCGCTGAGCGCTTGCTCAGTAGTTTTAAGGTTCTCTTGCGCTGCGGTGAGCGCCTCGGTGTGCTGCGCAAGGCTGTCAAAAGCGGCCTGGTCCGCCTTAAGGTTCGCGCTTGCCTCTTTAAACCGTCCGGCGATCTCTGCCTGTTCCGCCTCCAAGCGCTGATGCTTGGTAATTTGAGTTTCGGCCTCTTCCAGCGCCGCCTGAGCCGTCGCTACCGTGGCCCGTGCCGTTTCCACTTCCTTTTCGGCGTCACGATATGCCCCCGTGGGATTGCCGCGAGCGGTGAAGTATTTCAGGTACTCCGCCTCGATAGCCGCCACCAGGTTTTCTGCGTCATCATCGACACGCAACGTCGTGCCTGAGGCCATCTCCAGCGCCGCGCGCAGCGCCGAGTTGCCGCGTAGTTCCGCCTGCGCTCCGGCGTGCCCGCCCTGGAGCACTCGCAGCGCCTCAAAAAGGTCGAGGTCAACTTCTTCAGTCAAAATCTGTGTCACGCGGTCATGTGCAGCGCTGCCGGTGAGTGATTCCGGCTGCGGTTGCAGGATTTGCAGCTCGGTGGCGGGCGCTTTGAGCCACTGCTTCTTATAAACAAAACGATAGCGACCTGCCGTAATTTCAGCAGTAACAACCGGGGCCACGTCACTGTTTACCGGTTGCGCATCGCGCACGATTTGCTTCTTTGCCCCGTCCTTTTCCTTAAGCAGCAAATCGAGGGCATCCATCATGGAGGTCTTTCCAACCTCGTTTGGACCCTGCAGCACCACTACCCCGGTTTTCGGAAATTCCACGCGGCGATCGATCACGCCGCGAAAGTTTTGCAGATGCAAACTGTGCAGTTTCATCGAGCGCCTCCCGCCAAGCGGTAAAGCAAACTTAAAGCATCGCGCGCGCCCCCGTCATCGTCAGCGCCATCATCTCGGTTTTGCGCCAGTTCACTCAGTTCCCCCACTGCCTCCGCAATGAAACCGCTCACCCCGAGGTCACTGAGCTGGCTGTCGTCAACATAAACAGCCAGGTCCATGTGGCGCTCCCAAGCGTTTAGGGACGCAAATACCTCGCGCTGGGCTTCTAAGCCCGCTTCAAGTTGCGCGTTATCGGCCAGCGCCAGCGTGCCCTTGAGCCCAAGTCGAACCACGGTGCGGTCTTTAGGTGTCATCCCCTCAAGCGTTTGTAAAACCCGTGCCACATCCGCCTTATCAACCAGTTCTTCGTGCAGCGTGCGAAAGGCCCACTCCCCCACCTCATGCCGGGTAACCACTGGCTTTTGCGGCTGGCTCAAGTCCACTACCAGGGCGCGGCCCGAGGCGATCTCGACATCATCAAAATCGGTGACCTCTGGGGCGCCGGAATACCAAATGGCACCACTTGAACCGACATCGGTGACTGAGTGGCGATCTCCAAGTGCAATAAAGTGGGCTTGGCCCGCTGCAATTGCCCTCTGCATGGTTTCCAGTGAAATCAAGGCCGGGTTGTTTGGATCGGGGCTCAGCGAGTCGACGATTCCGTGGCCCGCAATAATCCGGGTTATTCCGGAAGCCGGCGCCTCATAAGCGGTAGTCTCCAGCGCCTCAGCCACCAGGTCCCGATTGGGATGCTTTGAAAACCACGGCGCGCCAATTAACTCCACGCCCGGGGCCACTGCTACAGCGCCGGTATCTTCCAAAACGTGGACGTTATCTGGGCAAGAATCGACAAAGGCCGGGCTGCGATAAATCGACCCCGCATCGAGGGGATCATGATTGCCGGGCAATAGGTAGATCGGTACCGGCACCGCCCGCATGGCTTCCAGCGCTCGTTTAATCACGCGCGGTGCCAAGTGATTGGATTCAAACACATCGCCACACACCAGGATGAACTCACATTCCTGGTTCTGGGCTAGTTTGCCCAGCCGCGCAATGGCGTCAATGCGTGCCTGGGTATAGCGCGGCTGCGCGTCGCCATCCAAAAAATGGCGGGTCATTCCCAGTTGCCAGTCCGCCGTGTGTAGAAACCTCATACCGTCCCCGCGCTCAAAGAACCTCGCTGCCACCTAGAGGGTATCTGCCCACTGTGACACGCCGTCCATAATCAGCCCGGTGATCAGCACGTTAACGAACTGTTAGTCACCTCAATTGTCGCCGTGTCCTGTCCGCTTTCAATGACCACCTGGGTTGCGGTTTCATCAACGTTATTTGACCGGGTTGCTATGGCTTGGCTGCCGATACGGCCCGGTTCCACGCTGGTTATTTCGCGCGTACCCCACGGCGAGTCAATAGTTGTCGAAACCTCGACGTCTTCTCCGTTTGAAACCCGGACTACCTGCGTGACGTTATCGGCCAGACAGCGCAGGTCACTGGTAACCGTTACGTCTTCGAGCGGGTTGGGCTCGACTCCGGCATAGGCCTGCATCACGCGGTCATATTCTTCAGCCGTGATCGGTAACACCCCGCCGTGGCGCTTCTTCAAGCCGCCAAAGTCCATGTCGATGTGCTCCCACACTGCGGCGTCCGTGGAGGACAAATCCGTGGAGGTGAAGCCGGCATACCCCCGGCCCATGGCGTACTGGTCTGCGATCAAGCCCCACAGCTCATCCGCGTCACCAGCATCATCATCATTGAACTTAAAGAATTCAGGACCTTCCAAGCAGGCGCCGGTGTAGTTCGTGCCACCCGCGCAGTCACCGCTGCCATTCAAACTATTCTGCAGCGTGCCGACCAGTACCCACTCGTCATCGCTTCCGCTCGTAGCTGGCTGGGGCGATGCCGTGACTGCCTCAATATTCTTTGAGCGCTCAATAGTGATTTGCCCGTCCGCCGAGGCCCGGTAGTACCAATCCCCGACCTGGATCATGGTGGTGTCAATGATCGAGTGCTCTCGGTCAATCCACTTAATGGGATCGCTGAAATGAATGAAGTCGCGAGTCTTGGACAGATAGACATCAACGCTATCGCCGTACTCGGTGTTTCCATCTGCGCGCGTAGCCCAGTACACGTAATATTGGCCGGTTTTTTCGTCCCAAAACGCTTCGGGCGCCCACGCCATACCGGCGTTGGGAATTTTGCCGGCCACGTCAGGCAGGCGCGGCTCGCTCCAATTGACCAGATCGGTGGACTCCCAAATCACAAGTTTTGTCGAACCGGTCTCGGTCGCGTTTGCTGCACCCCAGCCGCCACGCAAATGAATGTTTAGGTCAGTAGCGATCAAGAAAAACCGATCACCTTCGCCCGAGCGCACCAGCCAGGGATCGCGAACGCCCCCATCGCCCTGGTCCGCTTCCAGACCAAGAACCGGGTCGCCGTCCTCACGCGTGTCCTGGTAGGAGATCCCGTCCCGACTGGTCGCAAAATAGATCTGCTCATCACTGGGTTTTCCCTCAGTATTAATGAAGTGAGTGAACAGGTAGTCCGTGGTCGGGGCCATTTCGACACTTTGTCGAACGGTGACGGGAATTGTCCGGCTCACCTCGGCGCCGTTATATGTGGCGGTTACTTCCAGTTCGATCTCGACGTCGCCAGCGGCTGATCGGGTCACCTTGCCGGGAGCTTCAGCGCCCACGGCAGAGGTAGAAATGACCTGCTCGTCACTGGATTTCCAGCTCAACTCGGAGCCTTCTAGGCTGCCAACCTCGGGTAGGTGAATATTGCCGCGAATGTCATCGGCGTTTGCAATCGTGACGGCATCTAAATCGCGCTGGGCCCGCTCCTGGGCGGTGGGGGCTTGGGCAATTCGGACCTGGAAGTCCCGGCTGGCGCTGTGCCCGCGTACCTGCGCGGTAGCGGTCAAAGTCACGTCCGCATCGCTGGCGTCGGGCGCGAGTTTTCCATCGCTATCAATCAGATCGGGCTCAGCTTGCCACGTGACTGCGCCCGAGGTGGGAAGCGTGAGGTCATCAGCGATGGCTTGCAAATCCTGATCATTATGGTCTGCCAAGTCGATCGCCGCTAGCGTTGCCTCGGCAGCTGCCGCGCCGCTTTCAGCTTCCAGGTCTGCTATTTGTTCACCCGTGAGTGCTTGGTCATAAATTTGGAATGAGGAGACCCAGCCCTCATACAGCGCGTCGCCGCGATAGGCGCTCTTACCGAGATAGTTCATGGTCTGGTCCGTCAGATCACGAAGATTCGTCTGCGAATCCGTCTTTTCAGCAGCGAGCTCACCATTTACCCACAGTTGCAGCGTCGAGGTTTCGCCATCAGCATTTAACGCAATGGTCGCCGCGATAGCTGACCACTGGTTTTGCTCCAGCGGTGTATCACTTTTAGCGGTCTGCTCCGCGGAGTAGTTTGTCGCCGAAATCGTGAGCCGCGCGTCTGCGGGTTGGATGAAGAACTGACCCGTAGCGTCGTCACCAGATCCGCCGATATTCCACAAGAAGCGAGCACCGGACAGGCGCGTGGGCATCGTTTCGACAAGGATCGTCGCTTCGTCCTGGTCAGCCAGCACGTCATCTGGCAGTTCAACATGATTCGTGCCATCGAGGGTCAGATAGCCGCCATTCCAGTTTTCCGCTCCGATCAACATCGCGTCGTTCCCGGCGCCGGAGGCGTCAGAAATTTCACTGCCACTGACCTGGTCGAAGGTGTAATCCGCGATGAGCCCGTCCGCATTCTGGGCGTGGGCACTTGGCATTGCCAGGGCGGATCCGCCCAGGGCAAGCGTTACGGCAACAGCAAGGGAGACCGGCGATTTTATGCCGGGCTGCGGCTTTTTCTGCATCATTTGCTCTCCACCTTGCGACCACGGCGGACAATTGCGGTACCTGCCGCTAGTAGGAGCGCGGCTAGTGCGATTGTGATGGCGATGTGTGCGCCAGTCCGCGGCAAAGCGCCCGTACCGGTGCCGTCGTCGCCGCCCGCTGTTGCGTCATCGTCGGCGCCTGCGTCATCGTCGGCGCCGGGGGTGCCGTCGTCACCGTCCGCGTCAGTGCCGTCACCATCTCCCGGATCCTGGCCGTTGCCCGGATCTTCACCCGGGTCTTCGCCATCGCCGGGGTCTTCACCCGGGTCTTCGCCTTCCCCGTTATCGTCCTCATCCAGAATTTCGGCCGTAACGGTGACCTGCGCTTCTTGGAGCTGATCCTGCGCATCCCTGGATTGGTATTCGCCTTCCCAAAGTGAAAGCGTCAGCTCGGAAGTGTAGACGCCCGGTTCAGTGTCATTGGGGACGGTAAAGAACACGTCCGCATCGGCACTCCAAGCAATTCCAACGTCATTGGCGGCTATTGAGTCAAAAGCCATGGCGAGTAGCTCTTGTCCTGCCAGGCCAACACCATCGTCAGCATTTCCAGCAGATAGCAGGGTTTCGATGCGTTCGCCGGCAAATACCTCGTCATGGTCACTTTCCTGCAAAACGGCTGGTTCCCAACCCAGATTTGCAGCTGAAACGGTCGCTGGGCCGGTGAAATCCTCGGCCTGGCCCAGGGTGTACCAGAAAACCCCCTCGGGGATCTGGTCGCTATCGCGCCCATCAAGGACTGTTACTTCCGGCAACTGGCCCGTAAACAGTCGGTAATCGCCATCGGTGTCCTGTTCTTGCAAAATCAGTTCATCGTCAGCAACTTCCATGCTCAGTGTGTCGGCCTCGGCAACGATGATCTGGGCTGAAACCTCAAGTGCAGTGGCCGAACGCGGCTCCTTATTCGCCGCATCCCAGTTGGTATCGCCACCTTCACCTACCCAGTCGTTATTGTTGGCGCCAATTGTGTCAACCATCCCGCGCACGACCGTCGTGCCGCGCTCAAAGTCGTCAGGAACATCCCACGTGACGGCGCGCTCGGCTGTCCCGCGGCCGTAGGCAAGTTCTACCTCGACCGTGCTCGGCAGCGCCGCGCGCACTTCATCGCTGGTGACATTTTCATCGAAGTTAAACGGGCCGACCGGATCGCTAACTACGCTTTGTGAATCAGCCGCCCGTATGGCGTCGTACTCACTTCGATTAAGCGAAACAATTCCGCCGTGCTTGGTGCTGGGCGCCATTTCGAATTCCGAACTGTGGAGTTCCTCCCAGCCCGCATCGAGATCGTCGGTCTCCATTGGCCGGTAGCCAATAGTTGGAATTACGTCGACATACAGGTACCAGTGATCGGAGTCGTTGCGCTTGAAACCAGCCGGCCCCTCAACGCCGCCGGGGTTGTTACCTGCCCAGCCCGCTCCGATTTTGGTCTGGATTGTTTCCCAATCTGCATCTTCCAGCCACCATTCCTCATCAGAGCTGCGCTCCATGTAAATACCATTACCGAAGCTGTTGTCTTTGGTGGCGCGGTAGACATTGCCGTCATTTTTCAAAACGGTGGTGTCGATGGCATTTCCGTCGGTGTCAATCATGACACCGCCGTATTCCCATGTGTCTTGGGTGAAGTCAGTTGTCGCTGCCCACAGCACGCGTGAATAGCTATCTCCACTGTGGTCTTCCGACTCATACATATTTGATGACCAGTAGACAACGAAGGCGCCCTCACCCTCGCCATAGAAGTTTGGCTCCCAGGTTGCTTCGGGTGCCCAAGCCATGCCCAGTTCTGCTTGCGGCGCTCCAGCAGCATCGAGGCGGACATCAATCTGACGCTGATCCGACCAGTGAATTAGGTCGTCAGATTCCCAGATGTTCAGCTTCGTTGATCCCTGGCTCGACCAGTGGCACCATTCACCGCACTGACTCGAGCCGGTATCGCCGCCAAATACGCGCAGGTCCGTAGCGACGATGTACCACGTTCCGGTGTAGGGGTCTTGAGTGAGATATGGGTCGCGAACGCCAGTGGTTCCTAAGTGCGAGGCAAGAATGGGCTCGCCGGCATTCAAGATGTCCCACTGCTCGGGGTTATCACCGCGGGAAATTGAAAGATAGATTTTTTCGGCGTAGCCGTTCGAATCTTCAACGAAGTGCACCATCAGGTAGCCAAAAGCATCATCTGCCCCACCGGGCGGAACGAGTTCAGCGTCAATGGTGCGGGTTTGGGTAACGCCGCGGACTGTGACCATCGCCTTAAGCGCGGCTGTCTCCCCTGCCTCGTTTGGCAGGTCGACGTGGGCGACGTTGTCAACAATTTCTACTCGCGGGTCGTCACTTTCCCAAGTGACATTTCCCGAAAATGTCGGCAGGCGATGCGTTGTGTCATCGAAGCGCAAATCTGAAATGCCATCTAGGACCCGCTGCGCGGCTGCTTCGTGATCTTCGGCGTGGAGCTGGGCGTCTTCGTTGGCCAGTGTTTCAATTTCTTGGGCATCAAGAGGCCGATCCCAGACGCGGAAGGTGGCTACTGCTCCCTTGAAAAGCGGGTCAGGGTACGGAGCGCGACCAATAGTATTCAGGGACTGGTCGGTGA
>DAHVRJ010000046.1:0-6759 GCA_027322505.1 Demequinaceae bacterium | reverse complement strand
CTCCGCCGGCTCGGGAAGACCAAACACCCGATCAAATACCCAGGCGAAGATCGCCGTGTAAATGAGAAAGAAGATCATCAAACCAAATTGCGTAAAGAACGCCTGGACTAACCCAATTCCGAGAATCAACGAAATCAGTGGAACCAACAAAACGATGATTCCGGCTTCGAATGTCAGGGCGTGCGCAACGCGCATGTACCAAGGACGGTCGGTAATACCGATGCGCCGTTCAAACGCCTCAAACAGCCAGTTAAAAACCAGGTTCCACGCCAGTGCTGCGGTCGACGAGGCCACGCTCGCTAGTACCGAATCACCCGCGCTATTGCCCAAAAGCGCAAAAATAATAGCCGTAAAAATTACCGCAAAAATTTCGAAGATGATCGCGTAACTGATTCGACGCGCCAGTGGTGACGGAAAGATTCTCCGCCCAATTAGCGCTTGCCGCCCGCCCGGGCTGGGCGGCACCGCCGGAATACTTGCCGCTCCCGCTGGATTGCTTGCGGCTCCCGCTGGATTGTTTGCGAACTCCGCCGCATTCGCCGCGGATTCTTCACGAAAACCCTCTGCCAACTATTCACGACTCCATCTCATTTCAGACCATCCCCGCCCTACCGTCTCAGAAACATATAACCCAGTTGCCATAGGGATGTGCTCGGACCAGTTTCAGGCACCCGTACGTTGCAAATTGCAGGTAGCTGCGAAGCCATCGGCCCATTTAGAATCACCAGGATGCTAGCCCGCCCGAAGGCCCCTTTGCTAAACGGCCCGAAGCGCCAGCGTGGGAGAAAGCCTCGCAGCGCGTAAGGCTGGGTAGAGTCCGGCTGCGGCTCCGACGAACACTGCCACCAGTGGGCTTGCGATTACGGTTTCGATGGGTATGACCACAGGTTGCCCACGTGTTAAGGCGAAGAGGGTCGCTGCTCCTGTTCCCAAAGCCAGGCCAGCGATTCCTCCAATGAGGGCAAGTGTCGCGGCTTCGGTAAGGAATTGGGTGGCGATCTGGCTCGGGCGGGCTCCAAGAGAGCGACGCAGCCCGATCTCACCGCGGCGCTCTAAGACAGCCACGACCATAGTGTTTGCGATCCCGATCGCCCCGACGAGCAGCGCAATCCCAGCCAGTGTCAGACCGAGCGTGCTGAGGGAGTCGTCTGCGCTGGCGCGGGCGTCGGTGAGCGCGGTGAGGGTATTGACGGACACGAACGGTGATCCAGGGCTAGCTGCGGATGCCAGCACATCTTTGACACGGGCGGTCTGCCCCGGTTCTGCCCGAACATACATTTCGGAGATCTCTCCGATTGTGGCGCCTTCGTAAGCGTCGCGTACCCAACGGTCTCCGATAATCGCGGCGGTGTCGATATCGGTGGCGAGCCCGGCGGATTCGAGAATGCCAAGAACGCCGTACCATTGCCCGCCGATCCAAACTCGATCCCCAGGTTGGGTAATGCCAAGGCGCTCCGCGGCAGTGCGTCCGAGCACGGTCACGGGCAAACTGCGGCTGGCGTCATCGAACCAACGACCTTCGGCGACCTTTGCTTCGATGGCGCGCAATACATCTGGGCGAGCGACCGTGACTTTCAGTCCGTTGGATTCTGTCGGTGGAACCACATCGGAGCGGTAGACGGAAATGTTCTCCGGGGCGGTCTCGAACACCCCCACATCGGCGACGAAGTCAACACGTTTTACCATTTCCGGGGCGGTCGCCGGAAGGGGTACCAGATTGTCGTCGGGCCCTATCGCCGGGGTAATGATGGCAAGGTTCGCGCCCATCCGGTCCAGGTTCGCCAGCAACTGCGCCTGGTTCGATGCCGCAACTCCCGTAAGCGCGGTGAGCGAGGCAATACCAAGCGCCACACCAAGGGAAGCCAGGGCGGTGCGGTGTGGGCGGCTAGCGACGCCGAGCCACGCGGTGCGCAAAACATCACGCACTCGGAATCGACTACGAAATGTCGCGTTCATTGCTCTTGCCTGCTGGTAGGGGTGCTTCGGATCCGTGCTGGTTGCAGCGCTTTGGATCGCGAAGCGTGCTGGGGGTCTGATGGATAGCGGTCGATGATGTGGCCGTCTTTCAACCGAATGCGCCGCGTAAATCTCTGCGCGAGAGCGGCCTCGTGCGTAACCATGACAACGGCGGTTCCCAAGTCGGCAATCTTGGTGAGCAGCGCTACTATCGCTTCGCCGGTGGCTGAGTCCAGCGCGCCGGTTGGTTCATCAGCAAATAGGACTGCTGGGTCCCGCACTATCGCGCGGGCAATCGCAACGCGCTGTTGCTCACCGCCGGAGAGTTCCCCGGGACGATTTCGCAGCCGCTGCCCAAGTCCAACCGCTTCAAGCGCCGTCACCGCGCGGTCGTGGCGTTCTTTCGGTGATGTACCGGTGTACAGCAAGCCGGTGGCGACGTTCTCGGTGGCTGATATCGCGGGCAGAAGGTGAAACTGTTGGAACACGAAACTGATGCGTGATGATCGGATCGCGGAGCGTTCCGCTTCCCGCATCGCACCGACGTCCCGCCCGTCGACGCGAACGGTACCGTCGGTCGGGTCGTCCAGGGTCCCAAGTATTGCCAGCAGCGTACTCTTGCCCGACCCGGACGCACCCACAATCGCGAGTTGATCCCCGGGATCGATCCGCAACGAGCTCGGGTGCAGCGCGGTTACTGCTGGGGTTCCTGGATAGATCTTCGATACCCCGCAGATCTCGATAATTGGCCGGCGGCGACCGCCAATGCCACCGGCTGTATCCGTCGTGGTCGGCGCGGTCATCGGGAAATCACCACATCGTCCCCTGCGGTCAGCTCCCGCACTCCGGTAGGAGCGCCGGCGACGTCGGAGCCGGAAGCCAGAATCTGCACCCGCGCGTCTGCGGCGAGTCCAATTTCCACAGGCACCCGCACTATCTGTTCACCAGAGAGCACCTCGACCGCATAGCTGTCTTTCGCGGTCGCAATCAATGCGGTGGCCGGAACGATGAGAGTCTCCGGGCTTTCCTCGGTGTCGTGCACGATGACCCGGACGCTGGCGGGCCCGGTATCTTCGACCTGTTTTTGGTCACTGAATTCGATCACTGCTTCTGGCGGGGCAGTTTGCCCGTCTTCTCCTGTGGGTTGCCCGCCCGGATCAACAGCTGCGATCTTGTTTTCCAGTTCCGTTCCATCAGGCAATACCACCGTCACCGCGGTGCCTACGGCGAGGTCCCGCGCCTGCGCGGGAGTGAGCGGAGCAACTGCGCGCAATGTAGCGGCGGTGTAGGTGGTGGGGCTGGCATCGGCTTGGCCCAGGCTCGCGGTCACCTGCGCGATTCGAATGCTTGGTGCGTTCAGAAATAAGACGTCCGCCGCAGCTACTTCGCCCGTGACCGGAACGCCGAGTTCCTTTTGCCACCTTCGCACCGCATCGGTCGTCAACCAATCGTATCGAGTGTCCGGGTCATGATCGAAAAATCCGAGGCGGGCCAGGTTCTCCTCCAGCTGCAGCACGTCTTGCCCGTCTTTCGAATCACTGGACAGGTCGCGCCAGGCTGGGCGTGGACCTTCCAGAAAAATGATTGGCTGACCGTTGGCTTCATAGACAGGCTGACCTACCTCAATTACCTGACCAGATGCCGGCAGTGCCGTTATTACACCGGTTGCTGGGGGCAACTCAACTGGCTCACCGAAATCGAGCTTTGCATTTAGCCGCAACTGGCTGGTGAGAGTCCCCAGTTCCACCGGCGCTGTTACCGCGGTTGCGGCTGGGGTCTCAGCGGTTGTGCCGTGAGACTTATCCCAAGGCTTCCACACGCCCAGGAGTATCCCGCCCGCAGCAAATACTCCAATAACAACCGCGCCGCCCATCACGCGCCAGAATCTTCGAAGGCGGGTGGAAGTGCTCATGATGCGGGAGCGTTAAGAAACTCTTCGAGAACAGCCCACGCTTCGAAGGGAGCATCGACGGGCTGTGCGAAGTTGAAGACGGGCGCGCCGCGATCCCAGCATTCGTCCAGAAGAGCCCGAAAATTGTCTTCAGTGAGATCACCGGGAATCTGCAGGGCATTGGCTCGTGAAAAGTCCGGATCTTCGATATTTGAATAACCGTTTGACCGGGCACATTGCGCGAACGCGAGCGCGGCCTCCTCCTGCTCCGCCGTTTCCTGTTCGAATACGGGATCGTCGCTCGAGTCGAACTGCGGCTGTTCGAAATTTGGGTATTGCTCTTCACATGCCGCGTAAGCCGCTTGTATGTCAGGGGCCTGCGCGAAGTAGGTGGCATCGACCGGTACCACCCAGGTGTTTCCTTCGTCGTCTCCTTCTATGGCTAGTGCACCATCTGTGCTGGAGATGACTCCGTCTTCGGCGCTGCCAGCGGGCGCCTTGACCAGTACTTGGCCGCTGGAGTTGATCTTTGCTTCCACGCCTGAAGAGTCCAGACATGCCAGGAATGAGCCAGCCACATCGGTGTCAGGATCTGCGGAAACCGGCTCTTTGGGGATCATCGTGTCACTGGTGCATGCGGTAAACGCGAGTGTTCCCGCGACGGTAAACCCGGCGAGGGCGGCGAACCGTGTTTGCGTCTTCATACGTACCTCCGTGAACTTCGAGCGGTGACGGTCACCGCTTCGCTTCAGTTCTACGGAATGCCGGGTTGGGTTCGGGTTTGTAGCAAACTGACCGAAACCTAACCTCACATGGGCGATCATGAAGTTGCGAGACCATAGAGACAGGCAATGAACTTCCCGGACGTGAGGAGAAGAAATGCGAATACTCTTAGTCGAGGATGAGATCGACCTCGCAGCCTCCCTCTCCGAAGGTCTACGGAACGAGGGTTATCTCGTCGATGTCGCTCACGACGGAGCCTCAGCCCTTGTGAAGACGGGTGAAATCGACGTGGACGTAATGATCCTCGATCGCGATCTGCCTGTAATGCACGGCGATTTCGTATGCCGCACGCTGCGCGACCAACAACATCCCATGCAAATCCTTATGCTTACTGCGGCGGGCACCCTCAATGATCGCGTAACCGGCCTCGACCTGGGCGCAGACGACTACCTCGCCAAACCCTTCGCATACGTCGAACTCCTGGCCCGACTTCGGGCGCTGGCCCGCCGCGCTACCGAGGGCAACCAGGTGGTGCTCTCGACCGGAGGAATTCGGCTCGATACGCTCCGCCGGCTCGCCGAGCGCGACGGATATCCGCTGTCACTTACCCCGAAAGAACTCGGCGTTCTTGAAGTCCTGCTATGCGCCGATGGCGGATACGTCACTACTGAAGACCTGCTGGCGGATGTTTGGGAAAATAGCGCGGAACGTACCCGCTCGGTAGTCAAACACACGATCCATACGCTGCGTCGCAAGCTGGGTGAACCCGACATGATTCACACGAGCCCCGGCCTTGGCTATCGGATCGAAGCAGCCAAGTGACCGGCACAGTGAAGCGCCGGTGGAGCTTTCGTACGCGCCTGACCGCGCTGATTGCTGCTGTGTTCGTCGCCGGCGGCACCGCGCTCCTAGTAGTCCAGTACTTTCTTGTCCAAGGACTGTTTAACACCGCGATTGACGGGCTCATCAGATGCGTCGACGACGACGGCGTCACCGTCATCGCCGGGGGCAATCCTCCTGCGGACGCTGAATGCACTGAAATTACGGGCAGTGCGGAAAGTGATGGCATCAGCCAAGTCACGGTAGGTAACGACGGTGAGCAGCTACTCGTCGAGCAGACCACGGTCGTCTCCCAAGAAGTGCTCTCGGGCCTCCTGTTGTGGTCGGTTGTCATCTTGTTGGTGTTCACGGCTGTGGCAGTAGTGGCCGCATCATGGTTGTCAAAACGCTCTTTCGTGCGGATCGGGCAGATCACGGACACCACCAAACGCATCACCCATCACGACCTGCACCAGCGCCTTGACCTGCCGGGGCCAGCCGATGAGATCAAGGAGCTGGGCGACACGATTGACGGCATGCTCAACGGGCTCGAAGCGTCGTTCACGCGCCAGGCGCGCTTCATCACCAATGCCTCTCACGAGTTGCGCACCCCGCTCACCACCACCCGCACCGCTCTTGAAATTCCTCTGGTTCAAGGCCACGTGCCTCCCGATCTTGAGCCGGCTGTGCAACGGGCTCTGGAGGCGAACCAGCGCAGCGAACAACTCATCGCAGCCCTTTTAAAACTCGCCCAAGCTACTACCGCCGACCGTGGCGAAATTCAGGAATCAGTCGATCTGGCCGCGATCATCGGTCAGTGCATCACGGAACACCAGGGCGCCATTGCGGCCGCGAATTTAAACGTCACCACGCACCTACCTAGTGTCACCATTGGCACGGCTGACCCGACGTTGGTGGGGCTGGCAATTGACAACCTCATCGACAACGCCATCCGCCACAACCAGCACGGCGGCGCGATTCAGATCACCACCGGCACCGCGGATGACGGTGGGTGGGTCCAAGTCGCCAATAGCGGGGCACGGTTTAGTGCCGATGAGACCGCCCGCCTCATCGAGCCGTTCAACCGCGGCCACACCACCCGTACATACAGCCACAAGACCCGTACAACTGGAGACGGCGCAAGTCTTGGACTGGGGCTCACCCTGGTGCAGAACATCGCCGATTGGATGGGAGCAACGCTTCAGCTAACACCCAATGAAGACAGCGGCGTGGTCGCGCGGCTTGAATTTTGATGCAGCTTCAGCGCCGGGCAGAGTGATAAATGAGCAAGCATGCCCGCTATGAGAGCTTTTCTGACAGCTCGAGCCACTGCTCTTCCAGCTCGGCCATCGCGGCCTCAAGTTCGCGGA
>DAHVRJ010000009.1:0-20945 GCA_027322505.1 Demequinaceae bacterium | reverse complement strand
AAAACGCAGCGGCTTAGGTGGTTTTCGAACTTGCCGTTCCGACAGTTTTTCCAAGCGCATTTTCGTGTCGTTTACTCTTCGGGCAACGACGCGCGCATTGCGATCGGCATAAAATTTTTGCGCCATTCGCACTTCGGTGCGCGGCTTCCAGTTGGCGTGGCCCACCTGCTGGTTTTCTCGGACCCCCGCCCGTAACTTTCGCAATTCCGCCTGTTCCTCGCGGTATTGGCGCTCCCACCGCTCGCGCACACTAGCCTGCTGCAGCAAGTAGTCGGTGTAATTTCCGGTAAAACGCGTGACTTGAAATCCGGATGCCGCTGCGTTTTCGGGATGCGACGCAACGGAGAAAGCCAATGGTTTGGGGTCTAAGTCAATGAGCCCAGTTACCGCCGCATTCAAAAAGGACCGATCATGGCTCGCGGCGAGCACTGGTCCTTTCCATGATCGCAGCACTCCAATTAGATACTCCACCGCCTGCTCATCGAGATGATTGGTGGGCTCATCCAGTAACAACACGTCCGGGGCGCGCAAAAGGGTCCACGCCAGCGCCAGCCGTGCGCGCTGACCGCCCGAAAGCCGCTCGATGGTGCGCGAGCGCTCAATGGAACCCAATCCCAGTCCCGCAAGTGTGCTGGAGATACGGGCGTCGATGTCCCACACGTCTAGGTATTCCGCGCGCTCCAACGCGGCCGCATACGCTTCGGCATACCGGGATTCTTCTGGGTGCAAGGCAAGGTCTTTCGCGCGGGAATCAATGTCTCGTAACGCCGCGCGTGCCTCCCAAACGGCAGCTTCAAGTGCGGAAGTAACCGTATCGGTAGGAGCAAAGGGAGCATCTTGATGTAGTAGGCCCACCGATGCCGCACGCCGGGCTCCCGCAACTTCAACCGCCCCGGAATCGGCATGCAGTAATCCAGCCGCGATTTTTAAAAGCGTGGTCTTGCCCGAGCCGTTTTCTCCGATGAGGCCAATGGTTTCGCCGACTGAGACGTCAAAAGTGATATCCGTAAGAACTCTGCGATCGCCAAAGGAAAGGGATACACCCTCAAAGCGCAGATGGACGGAAGAAATAGATGAAGACGTGGTCAAAAGAGTGCCTTTAATGCTCGCAGCGGACCTGCCGGGCATCAGCCTCGGGCGCAGGATGGGACTAGCACTCAGATGAACACAGCTAGACAGTAACAA
This sequence comes from Demequinaceae bacterium, assembly GCA_027322505.1. Taxonomy (GTDB): domain Bacteria; phylum Actinomycetota; class Actinomycetes; order Actinomycetales; family JAJYRW01; genus JAJYRW01. Next base: position 19,760 of record DAHVRJ010000009.1, on the reverse strand, counting down.
AATCAGTCACGAATTTCCAGGCTCTCCGGCGCACAGGGTTCCCAGTCCGGCGCACAGGGTTCCCAGTCCCGGTTCCCAGTCCCGCCCGCGCACAGCGTTCCGAAGTCCCAGCGGCGTCTCTGTGGCGCGAAGACGTGCAAAAGGGAAGCGATATTGGGCACTGGCCGCGATCACCCATAATGGCCCCATGCCCTTTACGCGCACTCTGCCTCCAAATTGGCGGCGCACCGACGCCCTCATAGCGCTCGCGCTGGCGATAGTGGGAGCTTTGATGGCCTACGCCTCGGTGGTCGCCGGCGTTGCAATAATCAGGGCCCCGGATTCGCGTCTGCTGATGTTAAGCGCGGTCTTGCTGGCCATTCCGATCGCGTGGTATCGCCGGTTCCCAACCGCGGTTGCCTTCACCATTCCCACGATTTACGTCGTGACCAGTTACACCCTGGGCGTTGACATGTATGTCTCACAGGTTGCGCTATATCTGTCGTTTTATGCCGTAAGCGCCTGGGAAAATAATCGCCGCCGCGCCCTGATAGTGCGGGTCATCATTGTCATTGCCATGGCGCTGTGGCTCTTAATCGAGACGATTCGCGGCTTTTCAGCTCCCGAAATGGGTGAACTGGGAGTAAGTGCCTACTTCGCGGTCTTGTTCATCCAGTGGATGATCAACCTGGCGTTCTTCGGCGCGGCTTGGATTTTCGGGCAACGCTCCTGGGATTCTGCTCGCGAACGCCAAGAGTTGGATTCCGCCTATGAACAAATCCGCGCGCAGCAGGAAATAATCGCCGAGCACGCCATCGAAGCCGAGCGTGTCCGTATTGCCCGAGAACTCCACGACACCGTGGCCCACCACGTCACCGTCATGGGAGTCCAAGCCGCCGCGGCCCGGCGCGCGCTCACATCCGATACCGACGTCGCCACCGAACAGCTTCGCGCCGTTGAATCGTCCTCGCGGCAGGCGGTTCAAGAACTACAAACCATGGTGCATACGCTGCGCGATTCCGCGACCGACCCCACGGCCCTACCGGGAATTTCACAGCTAGAGGACCTAGTCGCGCAGGCGCAGACCGCCGGGCAAAAAGTAGATTTTGAAATTGTGGACGGCACCGAGTCGCCCCCGCTTGCACTGTCACCAGCCGCTGAGCTAACTGTGTACCGCGTGGTGCAGGAATCGCTGTCTAATGCCCGTAAGCACGCTGGCCCCAGCGCCCAGGTGGCAATAACGCTGCGCTATTTACCGGCCGCGCTTGAGGTTGACGTTTCGGACGATGGCTGGGGAGCCAATTCCCCTGGTGCCGGCATGAAGGGAACCGGAACCGGAATTGTTGGAATGGAAGAGCGTGTTCGCGCGCTGGGCGGAACATTCGAGGCCGGGCCCAAGAGCCGAGGGGGATGGCTCGTACGCATCCAACTGCCGATCGCAGCTGAGCACGCGCATTCAACCAAAGAAGCCGCCTCCACCGGGTGGGGGAGTAAGTGGGAACGTGATGAGTAGCCCCATCCGAATTGTCCTGGTTGATGATCAGCCGCTTATCCGACGGGGATTTGCTGCGATCTTGGAGTCGGAGCCCGGCTTTGAAGTGGTGGGCGAAGCCGCCAACGGAGCCGAAGCCGTTGATTTAGTAGCTGACCTCGCACCGGATGTGGTGTGCATGGACGTGCAAATGCCGGTGATGGACGGCATAACTGCAACCCGCAAAATTCAGGCGGCAGATCTTTCCGCCTCTGTCTTGATCCTCACGACGTTTGATGATGATGAATTCCTATTTGAAGCCCTGTACGCCGGGGCGAGCGGTTTCCTGTTAAAGACGGCAGAAGCGGAAGAATTAATCGCGGCGATCGCGACGCTGGCGCGAGGGGAGGCACTCCTTGCTCCCGAGGTCACCGGCCGCGTGCTCAGCAGATTCGTTGCAACGCCATCCGTGCCCAGTGCCGCGACTGGTTCACTCGATGTGGCAGGCCCGCCTGCTGCGGAAGGCCCACCTGCTGCGGAAGGCCCAGCTGCTGCGCAAGGCCCGCCCGATGACCAGCCCGGGCGCAAAGAGCGCCCAGCAACTTCGCGCCGAAAAGAACTGGACTTACTCACCGAGCGTGAGCACGAAATTTTGCTCCTGGTGGCACGGGGGTATTCCAATGCGGCGATCGCCAAGGAGCTGTTCATCGGAGCGGCTACCGTAAAGACCCACGTCTCCAACGCACTGATGAAAATTGGCGTAAAAGACCGCGTCCACGCGGTGATTTGGGCCTATGAAAACGGCCTGGTCTAGCCCATGAAAACAGCCTGCTCTAGTTGAGTTCCACCCAAAGATTCCTCCCTACGGGGGAGGGCAGACGCCGTCCAAAATGGCAGTGTTGCCATCATGATTCGCCTACAGAAGATAAACCGGTCGTTTGGTGACCACCACGTTTTGAAAGACATCTCTTTCGATGTCAAACCCGGCCTGATGACGGGTTTTGTTGGCGCGAACGGCGCGGGCAAAACCACCGCGATGCGCATTGTGCTCGGAGTGCTGGAGGCTGACTCGGGCGCGGTTGAAGTTGATGGCGCACCCATGACGCGCGACTACCGGGCCCGGATCGGGTATATGCCCGAAGAGCGGGGGCTTTACCCCAAAATGCGCGTGATTGATCAACTCGTATTTCTGGGACAATTGCGCGGATTGAGCGCCGGGGCCGCCCGGGAGCGGGGCAATGACATTTTGGAGCGCCTCGGACTGGGGGAGCGGGCGAAAGACAATCTGGAAGAACTCTCACTGGGAAATCAGCAGCGCGCCCAAATTGCGGCCGCGCTGGTCCATGACCCGATTGCGCTAGTACTGGATGAGCCGTTTTCCGGGCTTGATCCCGTAGCTGTTGATACGACGCTGGAGGTCTTGCGCGAAGTAGCTCAAACCGGTGCGCCGGTGCTGTTTTCTTCCCATCAGCTAGACGTGGTGGAGCGGCTGTGTGACGAGATAGTCATCATTTCAAACGGTGAAATTACCGCCCGCGGTAGCCGGGAGGAACTGCTCCATTCCGCAGTCCAGCCCGAATGGGAACTAGAAACCTCCACCGATACCGGTTGGGTGCGTGAAATGGATGTCGCGGTCACCGAATTTGACGGTGGGTATGTGCGTTTTCGAGCCAATTCTGATGAGCAAGCCGGCGCCGTTTTAACGGCGGCACAGCAGCGCGGAACGGTCCAGCGCTTTGGTCCGATTCACCACACTTTGCACGACGTCTTTAAGGAGAGCCTGGTATGAGTTTCTGGAACGCAGCGCGAATTGTGGCGCGGCGCGAAATAGTGACGCGGCTGCAATCCAAGGGATTTGTGATTCCGACCGTCATCACCGTTGGTTTACTCTTGCTGGTCGGCGTGGTGGGACCTCAAGCCGTAAACGCGTTTTCTTCCGAGACCACTGTCGCGGTTACCAACGAAAACGTGGCGACAATCGACGGGCTGGGGGAAGACTTCGAGGCGCTACCGGTCTCCAGCGACGCGGCGGCGCGGGAGGCGGTCGAGACAGAGGAGGCCAACGCGGCCCTAATCACGGCGCCGGACGCTCCAGCGGGCCTGAAAGTTATTGCCGAGCGCGAAGCACCCAGCGGGTTAATGCAGGCGCTGTCGATTACGCCCGAGGTAGAACTGCTGGACCCAAATGCGGTTGATCCGGGCTTAGTGGCCCTGGTGGGGCTGGGTTTTGCGCTCGCATTTTTCATGACAACCATGATGTTTGGCATGGTGATTGCCCAGTCCGTGGTGGAAGAAAAGCAAACGCGCATCATTGAAATTCTATTGGCCGCTATTCCGGCGCGAGCGATCCTGACGGGAAAGATAGTGGGCAACGCGCTCTTAGCTTTCGCCCAAATTATTCTCTATGCGCTGGCCGTGTTATTAACCATTGCCGTGAACGGTGAACAGCTCAATCTGGATGGTTTGGGCGCCCCGATTTTGTGGTTCATTGTCTTCTTCACGATTTCATTTTTAATGATTTCTGCGCTCTATGGCGCGGGTGCTTCGCTAGTTTCGCGCCAAGAAGACATCGGTTCGGCGACCTCGACACTCAATATGCTCGTGATGTTGCCGTATTTCTTGGTGGTCTTCTTCGCCAATAACTTGAAAGTGCTTGCCGTGCTTAGTTACATACCGTTCTCTTCCGCAATTGCGGTGCCGATGCGGGTGTACCTGGGCGAGGCACCAACCTGGGAGATCCTGATTATCGTGGCTATCAACTTGCTGGCCATGTGGGGAGCGATCGCGCTGGCGTCCCGGATTTATGAGCGGGCAGTACTGCGCATGGGTAAGGCTTGGAGTTGGACGAAAGCAATTCGGGCCTGAACATGAAGTTTGATATTCGCCCGCTGGCCCGATCTGAACGCTTAGCTGCGATCAATCTGGTCACGCGGGCGATGCGGGATAACCCCCTGCACATTGCCGCATTGGGGGCGAATACGGGGCGGCGCACCCGGGTTTTGCACCGACTATTTCGGGTGCTGCTGGGTGATGAAGCCCGCGCGGTGTGGGGCGCGTATCAGGGCGAGCGCCTTATCGGAATCGCTGCTCACGCCCCAGCCGGTGCCTGTTTGCCCTCGGGGCGGCAATACCGCCAGTTTATTCCGGTGGCATTAGCAGCAAGCTGGCGTTTGCCCTGGTTGCTGGTCTGGTTATGGGCATGGCGACGAGCCGATCCGAAAATCGCCCATTCGCATTTGGGGCCGGTAGCAGTGGAGCCAGCCGCGCAAGGGCGCGGCGTTGGAACAGCGCTCATGCGGTGCTACCTCGACGCGGTGGAGGCCGAGCTGCCGTCCTTTTTAGAAACCGACGACGCGGGAAATGCCGCTTTTTATGAGCGGTTGGGATTTAAAACTATAGGGCGAAGGAGGGTATTGGGCGTATCGAACTGGTTCATGATTCGAACCAGAAAATGAACGCTTGACATTGACGCAGCGTCAACCTTTAGCGTTATGGGCATGGAATGGTCAATACAAGAAATCGCTCGCATGGCTGGCACTACGAGTCGCACCCTGCGCCACTACGACAAGCAAGGCTTAGTGGCACCGAGCCGGATTGGAAGCAACGGCTATCGCTATTACGACCAGGCGGCGCTGGTGCGATTGCAGCGGGTGCTTTTACTGCGCGAACTGGGATTGGGCTTAAGCCAAATTTCCCAGGTGCTAAATAACGAGCAGGACCCAGCAGCGGCTTTGACCACCCACTTATCGCTCCTGCGGCAAGAACAGCACCGGCTGGCAAAGCAGGTTGCGGCCGTAGCGAACACAGTTAACGCTTTAAAGGAAGGCAGGCCTCTGATGGCCAATGAAATGTTTGAAGGATTTGACCACACCCAGTACCGCGAAGAAGTTGAGCAGCGCTGGGGCGTGGAAGCATATGCCACTTCTGATAAGTGGTGGCGCGAAATGAGCGATCCCGAGCGCAAGACGTGGAAGGCCAACTTGGAACAACTAAATGCGCATTGGATTGCAGCCGCCCAGGCGCCAAATATCGACGCAACTTCTGCCCAGGCGCAAGAACTTGCGCGCCGCCACATTGAGTGGCTCAAAGCCGTTCCGGGAACGCCGGCGAACAACGGGGGTGACCTGGCAGCGTACATCAAGGGATTAGCCCAAATGTATGTCGACGATGAGCGATTCGCAGCCAATTACGGCGGCGTGGCCGCAGCCCAGTTCGTGCGCGATGCGCTAGTGCACCACGTGCGGGCCGAAGAATCAGAATCCCGGTAAGAGGTGCCGCTTTCTTGCGAATAACTGCTGGCTGTTGTGGCAAGAGGAAAGCAGAGATATCATTTATGTGATATCGGAGGCTGATGTGGAACAAATATTGATACGAAAACTCCCGGCGGGCACAAAAGCAGCGCTCGCTGCTCGCGCCAGGCGCCATGGTCGATCGAGCGAAGCAGAAGCCCGTGCCGTAATTGCCGAGAGCTTGGCAGAAGAATCGACCAGCATGGTCGATCTAATACAAATGGAAGATGGGCCAACCATCGATTTTGAACCAGAACCTCTCGGCCTCACGCCTCGAACCGGGAAAATATGAAGTTCATTCTCGATACGAACGTCATTTCTGCACTGCGCGTGCCCAATCGAAATCCTAATGTCGCTAGGTGGGCGGAGAAGCGTGCTATTGCTAGTCAATTTGTAACCGCATTAACTATCGCGGAGATCGAACGTGGAGTTGCGGCTGTTGAACGCGCCGATGTGCGGCAAGGTGAAGTTTTACGTCGTTGGTTTTCTCACCGGGTGTTGCCAGCATTTCATGGCCGGGTACTGCCTTTTGATCTCGCAGCGGCCCGGGTTCTTGCAACATATCGGGTGCCCGAACATGCTCAAATGGATGATGCGCTGATTGGAGCGATCGCTCAGGCTAACGACATGATTGTTTGTACGCGAAATATTAAGCACTTTGAACTCCTGGGCATTGCCTGTGTGAACCCGTGGGAAGAGGAAAATGACGAATAACAATCAACGGAACAAGCACATAGAAAGAGGTGAGTGGGTTGCAGTTTATTTCTTTTAGCGCGATGTCTTCTGATGGCTTAAATAACAAGGTGAACGCCTTCTTTAGTAACAATCAGGGCATCGAAATAGTGGACGTCAAATATGCGGCGAGCTTCGGAAGCGTTTACGCAGCTGTTTTGTATCGGTAAATATCGATGTCTTCCAATCGCTTGGGCAACATCCGATATTTCAAGGTATAAACGAGGGTATGACGTTACAAGGTGCAGGTAAGTTCAAGATCAAGGATTTGGCGGAGGTCACCCGGCTCGGTTTCGGGGCGATGCGGGTAACCGGGGAGGGGACCTGGGGTGAGCCGGCAGACATCGACCGGGCGCACACGGTAGTGCGAAAAGCGGTGGACCTGGGTGTGGATTTCATCGACACCGCTGATTCGTACGGGCCCGAAGTGAGCGAGCGGATTTTGTGTGACGCGCTCTACCCATATCCACCGGGCCTGTATATCGGCACCAAAGCCGGACAGGCGCGCCCGGGTCCGGGGCAGTGGGTGCCGCTGGGCCGCCCCGAATATTTGCGGCAGCAAGTCGAATTAAGTCTGCGGCGGTTGCGCGTTGAGACGCTCGACCTGTTCCAACTCCACCGCATTGATCCAAAGGTTCCCACTGCGGACCAGTTCGGTGTGATGGCTGAGCTGCAGCGCGAAGGAAAAGTACGGGCGCTGGGCTTATCAGAGGTCTCGGTGGCGCAGATCGAAGAGGCGGAGAAGTACTTCACCGTGGCAACGGTGCAAAACCAATACAACCTAATTGATCGCAAATCGGAAGACGTACTGGATTATTGCGAGCGAAACCAAATCGCATTTCTTCCGTGGGCACCGTTGGCAACCGGACAGTTAGCGGCGCCGGGTGGTCCCCTCGATGACGCGGCCCAGCGGCTTGATGCCACTGTTTCCCAGGTGGCCCTGGCCTGGCTTCTGCAGCATTCACCGGTGATGGTCCCGATTCCGGGAACTTCTTCACCGGATCATCTTGAAGAGAACCTGAAGGCTGCTGACCTGCAACTGGATGACCAGGCGATCCGCGACATCGACAGGGCTTCCGCTGCCCAGCCTAAGGACTCGCGATGAGCACAATTGCCAGCTTGAGCGTCTCCCTCGACGGGTTTTACACCGGCCCGGGCCCGAGTCCGAGCCAGCCGCTGGGCGTCGGGGGAGACGTTCTGCACTCCTGGTTTGCCCACGATGTGGCCGACCGCCGGCAATTAACCGCTGACGAAATCTTGGGGCCGGAGTTTGAACGGACCGGCGCAATGATCATGGGCCGCGACAGTTATGACCACGCCCAAGAACTGTGGGGCCCGCGCCCGCCGTTTGAGATGCCGATCTTCGTGCTCACCAGCCGACCGCGCCCAGATGATGTGCGGCAGGGCACGACGTTCCACTTTGTGAATGAAATTTTGGACGACGTCTTTGACCTGGCAACGCAAGCGGCAGCTGGCAAGGACGTCGGTTTGCATGGCGGGGGAGCCATCAATCAAGCTCTGCGGGCTAACTTGCTAGACGAATTGCAATTACATGTTGTTCCCACACTGCTTGGTGGGGGCCGGTGGCTCTTCGACGGGCTCGGGGCGGATTCTGCGGCCCTTGAAATCATGCGCGTGGCGGAAGGCGCGGGGGTGACGCACCTAAAGTATCGGGTTGTCAGCCCTTAAGGTGGCGCATCGTTTGGTGGGAAAGTAGCCGGCTGACGGCTGGTAAGCGCGACAGGGTGGAGACAATGAGCCGCTCATAAGCCTCGGGTGTGGCAACTTGGACGCGCAGGTAGTAGTCGGGTTGGCCGAACATGCGGCGCAGTTCCGTGACTTCGGGCACGGCTACGGCGGCAGTTTCGAAATTTTCAATAGCCTTGCCATCGTTTACGGCGATGTCGATTGCCACGACGACTTCAAAGCCGCGACCGGCAGCTTTTGGATTCACTTTGGCGTGGTAGCCCTCGATTACTCCGGCTTGCTCCAATTTTTGCACGCGCCGCAGGCAGGGTGCGGGTGTCAGCCCCACGCGCCGGGCGAGTTCCAAGTTGGAGAGTCGGGCATCTTGCTGCAGTTCCGCAATTATTGCGCGGTCCAAGTCATCTATTGAGCGATCATTGCGCATATCGGCATTTTAGCAATGACATTTGGCAATCAAATGCCTCGCGGTTTTAATTATAATTTTATGTATGCAGGAAAGTGTTGGTGTGGTGGGGAAGCGCCAGTGGCGGCGGTGGGAAATCTCGCAGGGGTGGAAGATCGTGTTACCCGCCTCAGCCGCGGTGGCGCCCCTGGGGTTGGCGCTGGGAATGCTTGTTTCGCAGTCCGGATTGGCGTGGTGGTGGGCCCCGGTGTTGGCCGCGGTTGTCTTTGCCGGGTCGATGGAGTTTTTACTCGTTGGCTTGTTGATGGCGGCCGCGCCGCTGGCGCAGGTGGCGGTAAGTACCTTGCTGGTGAACTTCCGACATGTTTTTTATGCGCTGTCCTTTCCCCTGCACCGGGTTAGGGGCTTAAGTTGGAAGGCATACAGCACTTTTGCGCTCACGGACGAGGTTTATGCACTGGCCACAACTCCCGATGCGCAGACCTGGTCACGTACCCGCATCATCAGCATCCAGGCTATTTTTCACGCGCTTTGGATTGCTTGTGTAACTGCCGGAGCAGGGTTGGGTACGTTAATTCCGCCCCAGGTGGTGGGAATGGAATTCGCTGTTACCGCGCTGTTTGTAGTACTGGCGCTCGAGGCGTATAAGGCCCGGAAATCCGTGCCCATCCCCGTGCTGGCGTTGTTGTGCACCATTATTGCGATGGTGATCTCGGCCCAGCACATGCTGATTATCGCGATGAGCCTGTTCGTTGCGTTATTGATAGCGGGCTACTTCATCCAAGGGGGACGGCGCCGTGCCTGAACCCGCATACATCTTGGCCGCGGTCTTAGTGGCCGGCGCGATCACATGGACGCTGCGCGCGGCGCCATTTGTGATGCTTGCCCCGCTGCGCAACTCCCAATTACTGGCCTATCTGGGGGAGCGGATGCCCGTGGGCATCATGTTGATCTTGGCCGCATACACGGTGCAAGACGCCGGGTGGGGACAACTAGCAGCGGCACTGCCGGTAGTCATAGCGCTGGCCGCAACCGTTGCTGTACATATTTGGCGTGGGCAAATGATTTTGAGTATTTTTGCCGGCACCGGCGTCTACGTAGCGCTTATGAGTTTCGGCGTTTTCTAGGTCACGTTAATTTCCCGCTGTCGGATGCCAAACAGGCCCGCTACCCCTCCAAGTGCGGCAAGCACCAACAAAATGGTCACCGGGGTGAAGTTAAACGATTCCTGGGGCAGGGCGGCTAGATGTGCAAATGGGGAGAACTGAACCAGCCACCGCGGGAGGTCGAGCAGGTCGGAGAAAATGGCCAGCACCGCAACGAACCCAATGACTGCCCAGCCCACGGGCGCCAAGAGGCGCGGGGCGTATCCGAAGAGAACCACCCAAAGGGCCAGCAGCACCAGGATTGCCGGCAATAAGCCGGCGTGCGCGGCAATCGAATCGCCAATGAGGGACGCCTGGCCGGTAACGACCCCGGCGGCGATGCCCGTGCCCACTCCAACGGCAAGATTCATCAAGATCGCACCAACAGCAACCGCGGCGGCGTGCGAGCCCAGCCAACTCGTACGACTGACGGGGGTGGCAAGTACCAAATCCGCCCGACCCTGAAGCTCTTCACCACGGGCAGTTTGCATTGCCGACAGGGTGTAGGCGGTGATCAGCACGGAAATGAACAATCCCAGGAACGCGAGATAGCCGGAAACTAATTCTTCACTCCCGAGAATTTCTTGCAGCGCCGCGGGCATGTCTTCGCCCGCATCAAGGAGGGCCTGCATGAAGGCACCGTCAACGAGCCCGAGCGCGATAAGTCCGGCGCCCCAACCGAAGAAGGAAGTGCGCTGGATACGCGCTGCCAGACCAAAAGGGCTGCCTAAGGACGGTCGCGCTCGCGCTGAACCGGGGCGGACTGCAATGAGGCTGGCCCCGAAATCTCGGAGACTTTGTAGCACGTAGGCCGCGGTGACTGTGACAAGCGCGAGCAAGAGCGATAGCGCGAGCGGGGCCCAGCGATTTAAAACATAGGGCGCGGTTTGTGCGGGCCAACCTAGGGGAGAGACCCAGGACAGTGCGCTACCACCCATCGCAGCCATATCGCCCATGGCGCGCAGCACAAAACTCGCGCCTAGGACGATCCCGGCCAGCCCGGAAGCGGTGCGAGAAAATTCACTAAGCTGCGCAGTTACTGCGGCAATACCGGCAAAGGCAAGGCCGGTCAGGGCGGTTCCTGCTCCAACCAGTACGGAGCCGGCAACTGGAAAGTCCACCGCCACCGAAACCAGGCTGACCGCGGTGCCGGCAAGAAAATTGCTGATGACCGCCACGACAAGGCTTGCCGTAAGCGGCGCGTAGCGCCCGGTGACGTTGGAGCGGATTAGTTCGGCGCGACCAGACTGTTCTTCGGCCCGCGTGTGCCGGGTAATGAGAAAAATATTCATCAGCGCCACCAAGATGAACAGGTAGGGCGCATAGTAGGAAGCGAAGAAACGCTCGTAGCTGGGCGCGTCCATTCCAAAGGCCGGACCTGTGAACATGCGCCCAACCGGTTCCGCAAACAGCGTCACCATTGATTTAAGCGTTTCTCGGTCCGGGGCGATGGCGGGAAGCGCTGAGCCGATATACAAAATATATAGGCTCAAGCCCGCTATCCAGGCGGGTAACCTAATGCGATCCCGGCGTAAAAAGAACGCGACCAAAGTACCTAAACCGGTCAGCGGCGCGCGCAACGAGCGGTCGCGGACGGGCGCGTTTGCCAACGTGGCGGTCATTGGTCTTGCCCCCTCGGCGCCGATTCGTCCTTTTCAGCCTCCGGTCCGTAGTGGCGAATAAGTAGCTGTTCCAGTGTGGGCGGGTGGGCAATGAGCGATTGCACGCCAAGCGGGGCCAGTGCCTGGACGACCCCTTCCATTTGGTCCCGATCAATGAGGAGGTGCGAGACGCCGTCCTTAATCGATAAATCGTGCACACCGGGCACGTTTGCGAGCGAAGTGGTGGGGCGGGAGGTTTCGACCTCAATTGTGGTGCGCGTCATGTGGCGCAGTTCGGACAAACTGCCGGTTTCGACGATTTTGCCGCTGCGGATGATGGAAATGCGATCGGCGAGGGCTTCCACCTGGGCGAGGATGTGGCTGGAGAGGAGAACAGTTTTTCCTTGGGTTTTCGCTTCGGCGATGCACTGCTGGAAGACCACCTCCATCAAGGGGTCGAGACCGGCGGTGGGCTCATCGAGCAAAAGGAGTTCCACATCCGAAACCAGGGCGGAGATGAGTGCGACTTTTTGGCGGTTTCCTTTGGAATACGTGCGCGCCTTTTTTGTTGGATCGAGGTCGAAACGCTCACACAGTTCGTCGCGGCGCCTGTGATCAATCTGTCCGCGGAGCCGGGCAAAAACATCGATGGCTTCGCCGCCGGTGAGATTGGGCCACAACTCCACATCGCCGGGAACGTAGGCTAAGCGGCGATGAAGGGGCACGGCATCTGCCCAGGGGTCTTGACCAAAGAGTTGCGCGGAACCGGAATCAGCGCGTAATAGACCCAATAAAACGCGGATAGTGGTGGATTTTCCGGCGCCATTTGGTCCCAGGAAGCCGTGGACTTCGCCGGGAGTCACTTCCAGCTCGAGGCCGTCCAGCGCGCGGGTGTTTCCAAAGGTTTTTACGAGATTACGCGTGGCAATTACGGGCGCTTTATTCATCGGTGGATCCCTTGGCCGGCTGGAGGTTGTTGAAAAGCTGCATCATGTCTTCGTAGGCACCTTCGGACATGAGCCCCTGCGTGAAGAGTTCGATCATGGGGCTTAAGTATGGGGTGAGACTTTCCGGTGGGGCGCTGGTGTCGAGCAGATCGACGTTTAAGAGCCGTTTGAGGTGGTCGTGCATCGCTAGTGCGCCCAGTGATAACAGCGACAAAACAACGGTGCGCTCATAAGGATTGGCGCTGGGCTTGATCAGTCCCGCAGCTTCGGCATCGGCCATATATTCTGTGGCGTCGGAGACGAATTCATCTACCAGCGCCGCCGTATTTTCGCCCCCCTCAGTCAGGGCACGTGCCAGGTAGCGCAATACGGGTCGGTTGTCTTCGAGCTGCCGCAGTGCCATCAGCGGGTCGAGGTTTGCGCCCTGGCGGAATGTTGACTCCTTGCTCGCGCGGGTAAGTGCCGCAACATGGTGATCACAGGCCCGCTGCAATGCCGCCTTAGAGCCAAAATGGTGGACGACAAGGGCTTGGGAAACCCCGGCCTCGGTAGCAATCTGGCGCAAACTGGTGGCTGCAAATCCCTTCTCGCCAAAGAGATGGATCGCTGCGTTGAGGATTCGGTCTGCGCCGCCGGGGTTTTCGTTGGTTGTCATGTGATTTCGCTGTTTCGCTTTGCTGACTGAATGATCAGTTAGTGGCCACCTTAGTAGCTGACTGAATGGTCAGTCAAGCAAGTGCGCGGTGGCTCTTCCGCGTACCTGCGGGCCCTTTCGTGCTGTTTCCCCAGCTTTTCGCGCGGCAAACAAAGATGCGAATACGAATACAGCTTGCAAAATTGAGCGCTGGAAGAGCGGAGTGGACGGGGCGGCTTGGCTGGCGACCCCGCCGGCGGCCACCACGTTGGCTGGGAAGAGAGCGATCAGCAGCGCGATGGATGCCAGGGCCGCCCATCTTCTCGTACGCGGCCAAATCAGTGCCGCGGCGATCACAAATTCGGCCACGCCACTGGCCGTAACTGCTAGTTCTGGCCAGGGGATGAAGCCGGGAACGATTGCGACCAGCCCAGAGCGCTGCGGCTCGATGAAGTGGGTTACGGCGGGGGAAAAATACACCGCGGCCATGCCCAGCGCCGTGGCTGCCGGCCAGGAATTCCAGCGGTTTGCGCCGCGGAATTCGCGTGCGGTGAGCCAGTTTGCGAGCAGGCGGGTGAGGATAGTTGTGGCGATGAGGGGTATGAGCAGAACCATGGCCCTATTCCGATCTAGACAGTGACAAGTTTCATGGAGATTCCAGAATAGTCGCCAATCTTGTCACTGTCTAGATATGGTGGTGGCGTGAATAAATATCATCACGGCGATTTACCGCAGGTTTTATTGCAAGAGGCGGCAGCGATGGCTGAAGAAGTCGGTCCAGCCGCAATAAGTTTACGCGCGCTCGCCCGGCGCGCCGGGGTCTCGCACTCCGCCCCGGTGCATCACTTTGGAACCCTGCAAGGTTTGCTGACCGCGTTGGCGATAGCGGGATTTGAGGCGCTAGCCGGTGTGTTGGAAGACCAGCGCGAAGATATCTACGAAATGGGCGTCGCCTATGTGGAGTGGGGTTTGCGCCATCCCGGTCACTACGCGGTGATGTGGCAGCCGCGATTGTTAGATGACACGGCTTCGCAGTTGCAGGCAGCTCGCAGGCGGGCGTGGGAACTATTGGTCGAGGCGGTAGCGGCACGGGGTGCCGAGAGGGGTTTCGGCGATGTTAGTTCCGGTGAGGCGAGCTCCGGTGCGCAAGCTGCGCCGAGTGAGTTGAGTAAGTCAGGCACGCCGGGTGCCCGGGGTGCATCTGCCGCACTGCGTGGGCCGGGGACGCCGAATGAGTCGGGTACGCCGGCTGATGCGCTCGCGGCATTTTCACTTGTCCACGGGCTGGTGAGTATTTGGCTCAGTGGTGCTTTGCCGGTTCCTAAAGACCCAGTGGCCCGCGCGCGGGCGGTGACGCAACGCTTGCAGTTGGATGGCCAGGCTGCCCAGCTGCGTTGACAAATGACGTGCGTAGGCGTTAAAGTATTTCCCATGGCATACATCAAGAGCGCTTCGACGCGCACGCTGCTTTTCCGCGACCGCCGCGCCTGACGGCACGGTCGCTCCAGTCTTACTGACGCAGCCTGCCGTCTCTCCGAAAGTCCTGCGCTTCGGGAGCGGCCCCTTTTTTCATACTTGACGCCGCTAATTTTCGAGGCGCTCCACCCCTGTTTATTTTCGGAGTGCTGTTATGCCTCATTCATCCTTTGGCGGCCGACACGAACTTGGCCAAAATTTTTTGCATCATAAGCCGACGCTGCGGCTGATCGTAGAGTTAGCGGCGCGAACATCCGGAGAGATCCTTGAAATTGGTCCTGGCGATGGAGCGGTAACGCGCCGCCTGCTTGCTTTGCGGCGCCCGCTTACCGTAATCGAGCTTGATGAGCGACGCGTGGCGAAGCTTAAACAACGCTTTCCCGAGGTTTGTGTTCGGCACGGTGACGTTTTGCAATGCCAATTAGATAGTCCAACGATTGTGGGAAATTTGCCATTCCACCTCACTACTCCAATTTTGCGTCGCCTTTTAGCGGAGGGGACGTGGCAAAACGCGGTGTTAATGACGCAGTGGGAAGTGGCGAAAAAACGAGCCAGTGTTGGGGGAGGAACCCTGATGAGCGCGCAAGCCGCGCCCTGGTTTGAGATCTCCTTAGAAGGTCGTGTTCCAGCATGGGGATTTACGCCGCGTCCGAGCGTGGACGGCGGAATAATCACCATTAACCGGCGAAAGCGTCCGCTAATAGCTCCCGAGCAACGGTCCAGTTACGAGCGTCTTGTGCGCAGAGTTTTTACCGGCCGCGGAAAAACATTTACTGCGATATTTGCTACCGCGGCTCGGATTGAGCGTCGCGGCGCCCGCAAGGTTCTTCGCGAGATGGGCATTGATCCGGGCGTACTTCCACGCCAGATCAGGCCGAAACAGTGGGTGGGGCTTTGGAATGCGTTGGAGAAGCGAAAAGAGGTGATGGATAGATAAACCCGCCATGCTCAAGTCGCGATACTCGCGTGTTTGGCGGAGTTCTGACGTAACCCCTTTGGGAAATGTGACTGAACGCTACTGATGTGACTGAAGTGACTCAAAACCGCGATTATCATCTAAAAAACTAGGGGGTTACGTCAGAACCCCGCCAACCTGAGCACTACATACGCTTACCTGAACTCCTCCCTACCTGTCGGGAGTCTGTTTTAGTCCTAATTTTCAGAAAATGGAGAAATCTATGCAGCAAAACGACCGCCGCACTCCGCCCGTTCCATTTGAGCCGCATGAATCTGGTGCCTTCCTACATGGCACAAAAGCAAAATTCGAAGTCGGTGCAGTGCTGAGCCCCGGGCAAATTTCCAACTTCGAAAAGGGGCGCATTTCGAACCACGTCTACTTCACCAAAACGCTCGACGCCGCCGCCTGGGGCGCTGAACTTGCTGCTGGCGACGGGCATGAGCGGATCTACATCGTTGAACCGCTAGGGCAATATGAAGATGATCCCAACGTGACCGATAAGCGGTTTCCCGGAAACCCGACTCTGTCATTCCGCTCAGTTGATCCCGTGCGAATTGTCGGTGAGCTAGCGCACTGGACCGGCCACACGCCGGAGCAAATTGCACAGATGCGCAATTCGCTGGCCGAACTCGAGCGGGAAGGGCGCGCAATAATAGACGATTGACGGCTGCAATGTTAGTAACTAACATTGCAGCCATGTCGCGCTGGCAAAAAACCCACGACCGCCTGCAAGAAGTGGCCATGCAGCTGTTTATGACGCAGGGCTATGCCGCTACCGGCACTGCGCAAATCGCCCAGCGGGCGGGCGTGAGCGAGATGACACTTTTTCGCCATTTTCCATCGAAGGAGGCCCTGCTTTTAGAAGATCCCTTCGATGCCGTCATTGCAGATGAGGTTCGCCAGCGCCCAGCTCATGAGTCCCCGATGCGGGCATTAACCGAGGCAGTGCGCACGACTTGGCACAGCATCGATGCAGATTCCGAGAATGCCCTGCGTGCCTCCCTACTCCTTATCGCCCAAACACCAAATTTGCAGGGAGCGATCGAACGAAACACTAACGAGACACGGGCTGCCTTAACCGAGGCACTGATCGAAAGGGGTGTTCCCGCTGAAGTAGCCGGCGTGGCTACCGCTGCCGTCATCGCCGGCCTGAGTGCAGCGTTACTCACCTGGGCCAATTCAGAGCAGGCGGACCTGGGCCAAGTAATCGATGACGCCTTAGATCTACTTGGAGGTTCCTAATGCTTCGCTTTGCAGGCGTCACTCGAAAATTCCCTAATGGCGCCGGAGTTGAAGAATTAACATTCGGCGTCGATCCTGGCGAAATCCTCGCCCTAATTGGCCTGAATGGCGCGGGCAAAACAACGCTGATGCGCTTGGCGCTAGAAATGCTCCGACCACAAGATGGTCACATCGAGATCTTTGGCACGCCGCTAGGTCAGCTGCCAATCCAGAAATGGGCACATGTGGGCGCGGCCGTGGAAACAGCGCTTGCTTATCCAGAGCTCAGTACGGCTGAAAATCTGCAACTCGCCGCTTCTCTGCGTGGCGCTGATAGGGACTGCGTCACCGAAGCGATCGAAACCTGGGGCTTGGAACCACTTGCGCGGCGGCCCTTTAGCCAACTATCGCTGGGCAATCGCCAGCGCGTGGGTTTAGCAGCAGCCCTGCAACATGATCCCGATTTGATATTTCTCGATGAACCATCGAATTCTTTGGATCCCGCATCAGTTATTTTCCTGCGAAATGAGCTAACTAAAAGCGCTCAAAGCGGAGCAGCGATCCTGGTCAGCAGCCATCATTTGGACGAAGTAGCGCGGATTGCAGATCGCATCATCCTAATGAATCACGGGCGACTAATCGGCGAGCTGCACACCACCGGCCCTGATTTGGAGCGGACCTTCTTTAACCGGATCCACGTGGATGACCGTAACCGCCAAACTGCCGCCCATGCTCAAATGCTAGAGAGCGCGGCGGCCGAGCCGAATTGAGGCTGCAGCTATGAATTCGCGCACTCTGAGCATAAGCAAAATAGCCGCACGCCCGGGGCTCGGTACGGCAATCCGAGCTGAGGCCCACAAATTGCGGCGCTCCCTGGTGGGCATCATTGCTTCGAGCGCTTTAATCGTGGGAACACTTGCGTTGCTGACTGGTATTACGGCCGGTGTAGCAAGCGGCAACGAAGAACTCATTGCCCAAGCCGGCCCAGCCGCCAACCTGAACTGGGACGGGCTCTTACTGGGGGCGGGCCAAATAACTGCAGCCGGCGGACTCATCGGGTTTGGAGTGGTTCTTGCCTGGCTCATAGCTCGCGAATTCACCGACGGAACCATTGCCGGATTATTCGCTCTCCCCATCAGCCGGGGCCGCATCGCCGGGGCGAAACTAGTTGTTTACGCCATCTGGGCCGTGATTATTAGTACCGCATTGACTTTGGGAATCCTCAGTCTCGGTCTTGCCTTTTCCTACGGCCTGCCCACAGGTGAGGTTTGGCAGGGGCTTTTTCGCCAGTGGGCGTTGACAATTTTCACGGCTGCTATCACCACACCCGTCGCCTGGCTCGCGGCACAATCGCGCTCCATCCTGGCCGCCGTGGGCGGTGCGATCTGCCTGGCCATATTTTCTCAGGTCGGAGGGCTAGCGGGAATCGGCGGCTGGTTTCCCTTCACAGCTCCGGCGCTGTGGGCAATGAGTAACGGCAGCGCTGTAAATGCCGCCCAACTTTCACTGTCACTAGCTGTGGGGGTGGCAGGAGCAGTCTTTACCTGGCGCACCTGGCAAAACTTGGAACTGGGTCGCTGATTTTCACCGCCCCGCCCCGCTTGCGAAAAATCCCAGTTGCGCCACTTTGACAATCCAGCATCATGGATTGGGCCACTGCACCCAATATTTGCCAAGGCACATCATGGCTTTCATCTCTGCAACAAAACTGCTTGGCACCATCTCATTTACGGTGCTCTTATTTGCCGGCTGCGGTTCACAAAATGACGAGGCCACTCCTTCCCCCCAGCCCTCCGACACCAATCAGTCAGACGAAAATGCGCCCGCACCCACCCCGACCACACCTGGCGATTCGGAAGATGACGAGACACCTACTTCCAGTCCATCAAAGTCCAGCCCCAGCCCGTCAGAAACTTATACCTCGGACCCGGACGAACCCGCGGCCATTCCACATGATCCGGTCGATCACGCCGACGCGCTCATAATCGCGTGGGGCAATGGTGATGAAAACCAAATGCATCAATTCGCCAATGACGAAGTCATCGATACATTAACCGATTACGGCCAGGCCGGAGGCCCGCACTGGGACCAGACCGCACACGATGCCGGAGCCGGTTCGGTGTTCGTGACCTACACGAATACCGAAAATGACGACACCGTCGAATTGCGCATTGAAAACGAAGCGGCCTCTGCCGGTGAAGAACAAGCAGTGGTCGAGGCAAAATTTAACCAGTAGCTAAACCGCAAAATCCACAGCATGCCCAGCAGCACGGGTGCAGGATTTGCGCCAAAATGCCAAGCGCGATTGCCCATGGCAACGTGGCTCGCGTGAACAACTCCGAGCACCCTACCCACCCTTGGGCCGGCCTGGCAGTACTTGCCGCGGGCCTCGCGCTAATTGTGATGGACGGCACGATCGTCTCCGTGGCGCAGCCCGTCATCATTCAAGACCTCGATTTGACTTTGACCGACGCGCAGTGGATCAACAGCCTCTACTCGGTGGTCTTCGCAGCGCTCTTATTGGGCATGGGCCGACTGGGGGACCGGCTGGGAAGACGACATCTCTTCGTCGCGGGCATCGCCGTCTTCGTCATTGGCAGCCTGTTGGCCGCTAATTCGGATGCCGCAGCGCCATTAATTTGGGCCCGCGTGGTGCAGGGAGTGGGCGGAGCCCTGATTTTGCCCTCCACACTTTCAACAGTTAATGCAGTTTTTCGGGGCAAAGACCGCGCAATGGCGTTTGGTGTTTGGGGCGCAGTCATGGCCGGCGCCGCCGCCATCGGCCCGCTGCTGGGCGGCTGGCTGACCTCATCGTTCGCATGGGAATGGATTTTTCTCATTAACGTGCCCCTGGGGCTTATCCTGTTCATCGCCGCGTTCTTCCTCGTTCCCAACACGCGCGGGCGAGCCGGCGGCCGCGGCCTAGACGTCGACGGCCTGCAGCTGAGCGTTATCGGCTTGGGCGCCTTCGTTTTTGCTGTCATTGAGGGCTCGGATCTGGGCTGGTGGGTGCCACAACAAGACTTCACCGTCTTTGGCCTGACCTGGTCGATGGATAAACCTGTTTCAATAATTCCCATATTTCTACTAATTGGCGCGATTTCCATGACACTATTCATCATTTGGGAACGCCACCGGGCCCGCATCGGCCGCTCAGCCATGCTCGATCTCGCGCTCTTCAAAATCCCCACCTTCAG
>DAHVRJ010000173.1:0-11163 GCA_027322505.1 Demequinaceae bacterium | reverse complement strand
CATTGCGGTCGCTCCGGCCCGCCGCGCCGCAACTCCGGCTTTCAGCGGCGGCTGCGGTACCTGGTGAGCAGAAATTAATTCCTGCGCTTTTACTTCTTGTGCTTTTGCCTCGGGCGACCCCTTAAACCCGGCCTCTAAAAGCGCGAATCCGGCCGCGCCCCAGCCAATATTGCCGGCATGGGCGATCACATCTCCCGCGCGCGCACCCGAGCGCAGTACCGGGGCGGCGCCATCTAGGTTTCCCATCGCGGTCACCGCAATCGAAATCGCCTCCCCCCGCGCTAAATCCCCGCCCACTAAAGATGCGCCGGATTCCGCGCAGTACTGCCCCATGCCCGCGGCCAAATCCTCCAACCAGGAAACTGCCAAATCACCGGGAATTGTCAGCGCCACCACCACTGAGGTGGTTCGAGCGCCCATGGCGGCAATGTCAGCGAAGTTTTGCGCCATCGCCCGCCGGCCCAGATCCACAGGCGAAATCCACTCCGGCACGAAATGGCGCCCCTCTACCAACACATCGGTGGTAACCAAAAAGCGCCCATCAGAAGCCGCGACCAGGGCGGCGTCATCGCCGGGGCCAAGCTCGACGTCGTCCAAAATTAGTAAATGTTGACTGATGCGGGCGATTAGTTGATCTTCGCTGAACTCGCGAACGCGGGGCGTATCTTTCACAGCGCGACCCTAGCGCGAAAAACGCGGCAGCGGCGAGTTACCGTAAGTTACGTGCGTTCTGGAAAAATTTTGGGCGCGTTAGCGCTAGTTGTCCTGCCTGCTGTGGCGGCTTGTGCCCAGCCCGTCGTGGTTGATCCGGCCGACAACGCGGCGCATCCGGTGTGTGCCGAGATGATTTTGGGTGCGCCAAATGAGTTGGGTGGTTTTGAGAAATTAAAAACTACCGCCCAGGCGACAACGGCCTGGGGGGATGGTGAGGTTCCGCCGGCGGTTTTGCGCTGCGGGGTGGAGATTTTAGAGCCGACCACCGATGAGTGCATGGGAATTGCGCCCCCGCGCGGCGGCGATGACGTGGACTGGATTATCACCAATGAGGAAGAAGACTGGGTTTTCACCACCTACGGGCAGGTGCCGGGCCTCGAGTTAAGCATTCCGCACGCCTTCCCGGGCGATCAGCCTGCCGCGCTATTGGCGGAACTGTCGCGCATCGCCCAAATGGGCGAGAAACAGCGCTCTTGCCTCTAAAGTTACTTGCGTTGCTTACCGCAAGCCCACGGGCCGGGCGAGGGCCAAGGCCACCAACTCGTCAATAAGTTCGCCAAAACTCACGCCTGAGACTTCCCACAGCTTCGGGTACATCGAATACGGCGTAAACCCGGGCATGGTGTTGATCTCGTTGATCAGAACTTGGCCCGTTTCGGAGACGAAAAAGTCCGCCCGCGCCAGGCCTTCGGCGTGCACGGCGCGAAACGCCACCGCGGCTAGCTCCTGGACGCGCGCAATGGTGTCTTCCGGTAGATCTGCCGGGGCTTTTAAGTCAATGCCGGAAGTATCAACGTATTTGGATTCATAGTCATAAAACTGCCCATCGGGCACCACAATTTCGCCCGGCAGCGAGGCGCGTGGCAGTTCCTGCTGGGGGCTATCCAGTACGGCGCACTCGATTTCGCGGCCCGTAATCGCGGCCTCGATCACGAGTTTTGGGTCGTGTTCTTGCGCCGCGGCGATCGCGGCGGGCAGGTTAGCTAACTGCGTGACCCGGGTGATTCCCACACTGGAGCCAGCACGGGCCGGCTTTACAAAAACGGGAAGGCCCAGCGCCGCGATCCGCTCCCGACACCCGGCCTCATCACGCTCCCACTCCCCCGGGGCGATGGTGGTGTAATCCCCCATGGGAAGGCCCGCACCAGCAAATATGGTCTTCATCATTTGCTTATCCATGCACGCCGCCGAACTGAGCACACCCGATCCCACATACGGAATGTTTAACAAGTCGAGGGCTCCTTGAATGGTGCCATCTTCCCCATAGGGGCCGTGCAGGAGCGGGATGACGACGTCGATGTGGGCGAGGTCTGCTACCTGACCATCTTGAGTGATCAAACGCCAAGTGCGATCACCCTGGCGCTGCGGAAGTAGCACCTCGGCGCCGTGCTCGGGCACCTGCGGCAGTTCGCCGTCCACAATCTGCCAATCACGCGGATCCGAAGACGTCAACACCCAGCGTCCAGATGGGGTGATGCCAACGGCGTGGATTTGGTATCGGTCGCGATCAAGGGCGCCTAAGACGCCCCCGGCGGTCACACACGACACCTCATGTTCGCCCGATGTGCCGCCAAACAGGACTATGACGCTTGTGCGTTTAGTGGCTGCGTTAACCATTACTGGCCCTCTCGCTTCCGGGGCCGGGCGAGGAGTAATTCGGCCATGTCTCGCACCGGCAGGCCTTGATGAAGGACGGCGACAATCGCCTGGGTAATTGGCGTGTCCACGTCGACGGACTGCGCTAGCTCCAAAACCGACTGGGAGGATTTGACGCCCTCGGCGGTCTGCCCGGTGGAGCGGAGGGCTTCTTTCAGGGTCTGGCCCTGGCCCACGCGCATGCCCAGCGAGTAGTTTCGCGATAGTGGGGAAGAACAGGTTGCGACTAGGTCGCCCATACCTGCTAGGCCGGCGAAGGTTTCCAAATCGGCTCCCAGGGCGAGCCCTAAGCGGGTGGTTTCGGCTAGCCCCCGGGTAATTAGCGTGGCCTTCGTGTTGTCACCAAAGCCCATTCCAGCGGCAACTCCGACCGCCAGTGCAATAACGTTTTTAACCGCTCCGCAAAGTTCGACCCCCACGACGTCGAGGTTGGTATAGGGCCGAAAATACGAGTTCGCGCAGGCGCGTGCGACCAGTTCGGCGGTGGCTTGCGAGCTGGAAGCCACGACCGTGGCGGTGGGGTGACCGGCCGCAATTTCCGGAGCGAGGTTGGGGCCTGAAATGACGCAAATCTGCTCTGCCGGCAGGTCTAGACAGTTGGCGACCACCTCGCTCATGCGGCGGTGAGTGCCCAGTTCCACCCCCTTCATCAGCGAAACGGCTACCGCTTTAGACGGCCAAATATCGGCGATTTCATTTAGTTTTGCCGCCACCGACTGCGCTGGCAGTGCCAGGACGACAAGGTCGGCATCCTTTAGGGCTGCCGCGATATCGGTCGTGGCGGTAATCGCGTGCGGAAGTTCTTTGCCAGGAAGGTATTCCTCATTGCGGTGGTCGGACGTGATCTGTTCGCACACCTCGGGGCGCCGGCCCCACATGGTGACCGCAGTACCGGCATCGGCGAGCACGGCAGCAAATGTCGTCCCCCACGATCCGGTGCCCAAAACGGCGGCACGCAGGGGCGGTTGGGAATTCATGAAACGCGTTCTCCTCGTCTCGTGTCCCACGTGCCCTTTGGCGGGTCTTCTTGGCGCAGCTGGGCAACCAGTTGCGTGAGGTGGGTCATGATTCGATCGGTTGCTTCTCGTAGGTCTTCGGACGTCGGGGCGCCAGCTTGTTCTGCGCGCTGGCGCAGGTCGTCGAGTTCTATGGGCGGGCCGGCTAAGACTTGGACGGTTTTACGGGGAATAAGGCGCAGGAATTTTCCGCTAGGTGGCAAGAGTGCTTGGGCGCCCCACTGGGCTACCGGGATTACCGGGGCGCTGGTGAGCAGCGCGAGTCGGGCCGCACCGGTTTTACCCGTCATCGGCCACAGATCCGGGTCTTTGGTCAGCGTGCCTTCGGGATACAACAAGATGCAGTTGTCCCCCGCCAGCGCCTGGCGGCCAGCTTCGAAGGCGGCGCGCGCGGTGGCGGTGCCGCGATGGACCGGGACTTGACCGGTTTTGCGCAGTACCCACCCGACAATCGGAATTTTAAACAGGCTGTCTTTCGCCAAAATCGTCGGCGGCCGGCCGGTGTCAAATAGAAAGTGGGCCACCACGAGCGGGTCGTAGGGCGTGACGTGGTTGGCCACTGCGATGACGGGGCCGCGGGGCGGAATGTGATCCCGCCCGGCCCAGGAGCGGCGGGTGATGAGATTCAAAATGGGCCGCAGGAAACCGGCTAGGCCGCGGTAAAATCGCGCGGAGCCCGCGCGGCCGGGTGGAAAAAAGGCCGGACGGCGGGGGAAGCGACGCGGCGACGTCGATAAGCTCACGGCGCTCCTTGAAGTGTGGACAATGACGAGGGCGATAATACCGATTCAGCGCAATTGAAGCGCGAAATACGTGCCGGTTGCGCAAAACCCGCGCTAGTCGCGGGAAATATCGGCCCCCAAGGCAACCAACTTGTCCATGAAGTGTTCATAACCGCGGTCAATGAGGCCGATTCCGTGCACGGTTGACGTTCCCTCGGCAGCCAGGGCCGCGATTAGGTGACTAAATCCGCCGCGCAAATCCGGGACCGTAATCTCGGCCGCGTGCAGCGGAGTGGGGCCAGCAATCACGGCTGAGTGCTTGAAGTTTCGGTGCCCAAAGCGGCATGGCGAGCCGCCCAAGCATTCGCGATAGACCTGGATGGTCGCCCCCATCCGGCGCAGCGCCTCAGTGAATCCAAAACGATTCTCATAGACCGTTTCATGGACGATAGACAGGCCCGATGCCTGCGTCAGCGCCACCACTAAGGGTTGTTGCCAGTCAGTCATGAACCCGGGGTGCACATCGGTTTCTAATACGATGGAGCGCAGCTGTTCGCCAGGATGGTAGAAGCGAATTCCCTCGTCAGTGACATCGAAAGCGCCACCAATTTTCCGGAAGACATTCAAGAACGTCATCATGGAACTTTGTTCGGCGCCGCGAATAAAAACGTCCCCGCCGGTTGCAAGCGCCGCCGAGCCCCAGGAGGCAGCTTCAATGCGGTCGGCCATGGCGGTGTGGTTATAACCCTCGAGCCGGTCTACGCCCTCAACGCGGATTACCCGGTCGGTATCTACGGAAATGACTGCGCCCATTTTTTGCAACACAGCGATCAAGTCATAGATTTCTGGCTCGACTGCGGCGTTGCGCAACTCGGTGATGCCCTCGGCGCGTACCGCAGTCAGTAAGAGCTGCTCGGTGGCTCCAACCGATGGGTAAGGCAGTTCGAACTTGGCCCCGCGCAGCCCGTTGGGGGCGGTAATTCGAATACCTGTTTGATGTTTTTCTACCGTTGCGCCAAAGGTGCGCAGCACATCCAGGTGGAAGTTAATTGGGCGATCGCCAATATGACAGCCCCCCAGGTCGGGGATGAATGCCTCACCGATGCGGTGAATTAGCGGCCCGCAGAACAGAATCGGAATGCGGCTGGACCCGGCGTGGGCGTCGATGTCGGCTGAGTTGGCTTGCTCGACCTTGGTCGGGTCGAGCGTGAGGATGCCGGCCCCCTGATCGTGGGTGATGGATACCCCGTGTAATTCCAGCAGTTGCCCCACAATTTCGACGTCGCGAATCTGAGGGACGTTGCGCAGCACGCTGGTACTTTCACCCAGCAGTGCCGCAACCATCGCTTTTGATACGAAGTTCTTTGCGCCCCGTACGGAGATCTCCCCCTGTAGGGGGATTCCGCCGTTGACCCGCAGCAAGTCGTTCATAGTCACCAAAGTTTCATGTGTAATGAAATATCTGTTGCTAAGACTGTACGACAAACACCGCCCCTTGCTGCCAAAGGATCCCGGTCAGCAAGCAGTGATTTCACGAAACGCTTAAACGAGCGAGGTCTCTCCCCCACCGACAGTGGGCTTTACGGGACGAGCAGCCTGAATCGGAACCGGTGGCAGGTGCTTTGCGGGTAGCGTCTTGGGTTTAAAAGCCGGGCGCTTGGCCTCAAACGCGGTGATGTCTTCTTCGTGCTGCAGCGTCAGGCCGATGTCATCTAGGCCCTCCATCAGCCGCCAGCGCGTGTAGTCATCGATCTGGAAGGGCACGGTCACGTCATCGCAGGTGACGATGCGCTCCACCAGGTCGACGGTAATTTCGGTGCCGGGTTTGTTTTCTAATACTTTCCACAGCAGCTCGATGTCTTCCTGGCTCAGCTCAGCGGCGACCAGGCCCTGTTTGCCAGAGTTGCCGCGGAAAATATCGGCGAAGCGCGAAGACAACACGGCGCGAAAGCCGTAGTCCTTCAGCGCCCAAACGGCGTGCTCGCGGGAAGAGCCGGTGCCGAAATCCGGGCCGGCGACCAGGACGGATCCCGAGGAGTAGGCGGGCTGATTGAGGATGAACTCCTCATCGCCGCGCCAGGCAGCAAAGAGCGCGTCTTCGAAGCCGGTGCGCGTTACGCGCTTCAAATAAACGGCCGGGATGATCTGGTCAGTGTCGACGTTAGAGCGACGCAGCGGAACGCCAACGCCGGTGTGCTCGGTGAATTTTTCCATGGAGGTCTCCTTCACGGCTGCCTGTTATTAGGCGCTTTGACGTTCGGGGGTGGCAGGGATCAGGTCGGCGGGCGATGACAGCGTTCCGCGGATCGCGGTGGCCGCGGCCACCAGCGGGGATACCAAGTGGGTGCGCCCGCCCTTACCCTGCCGGCCTTCAAAGTTACGGTTTGATGTTGATGCCGCGCGCTCGCCGGGCTTGAGCTGGTCCGGGTTCATACCCAGGCACATTGAGCATCCGGCGTTGCGCCATTCGGCGCCGAAGTCAAGGAAAATCTTATCCAGGCCCTCGGCCTCGGCTTGCAGGCGCACGCGCGCCGAGCCGGGAACTACCAGCACGGTCAGGTCGTCGTGCTTTTTCTTGCCCTTGACGATTTCGGCCACGGCCCGCAGGTCTTCCATGCGGCCGTTGGTGCATGAGCCAATGAATACGGTGTCAACCTTGATGTCGCGCAGCGCGGTGCCACCGGTCAACCCCATGTATTCCAAGGCGCTTTCGGCCGCGGCCCGCTCGGATTCGTCGGCAATTTCTTCCGGTACGGGAACCGTGCCCGACAGGGGCAGGCCCTGGCCCGGATTGGTTCCCCACGTGACGAACGGCTCAAGTTCGGAGGCATCGAGGACCACTTCGGCATCAAATACCGCGTCGTCGTCGGTGCGCAGTGTCTTCCAGTACTCCACGGCCGCATCCCACTGATCGCCCTTGGGAGCATGCGGGCGGCCCTTGATGTAGTCAAAGGTGGTTTGGTCTGGGGCGATCATGCCCGCGCGGGCGCCGGCCTCAATCGACATGTTGCAAATCGTCATACGCGCTTCCATTGACAGCGCTTCAATTGCTTCGCCGCGGTATTCCAGCACATAGCCCTGCCCGCCACCGGTACCGATCTTGGCAATGACCGCCAAGATGATGTCTTTTGCGGTCGTGCCGGGTTTGAGCTGGCCGTTAACGGTAATGGCCATGGTCTTAAAGGGCTGTAGCGGCAGCGTTTGTGTGGCCAGCACATGTTCCACCTCGGAGGTGCCGATACCAAAGGCGAGTGCGCCGAATGCACCGTGCGTTGAGGTGTGTGAGTCGCCGCACACAATCGTGGTGCCAGGCTGAGTCAGGCCCAATTGCGGCCCCACCACGTGCACGATCCCCTGGTCCGCATCACCCAGCGAGTGCAAACGCACTCCGTTTTCTTCGCAGTTCTTGCGCAGCGTGTCGATCTGCGTGCGCGAGGTCAGGTCGGCAATGGGCAGGTCGATGTCGAGGGTGGGCGTGTTGTGGTCCTCGGTGGCAATTGTTTGATCCACCCGACGAATTGACCGGCCAGCGAGGCGAAGCCCCTCGAAGGCTTGCGGGCTGGTGACCTCGTGAATGAGGTGTAGATCAATGTAAAGCAGGTCCGGGGCACCGTCAGTACCACGGCGCACCAGGTTGTCTTGCCAGACTTTTTCAGCAAGTGTGCGTCCCATGCGACTCTCCCATGCAATTGCGCCTTGCGTCTCAGTGTTTGAGACGGCAGTATCGAAGTATGGACAATTCTAGCGGAGTTGGCGTTCTAGACAAGAGCGCCCTGCTCCTTAGCGCTTTAGAGTCAGGACCCGCCAGCCTAAATGAGCTTGTTGCGGGCACCGGTTTGGCGCGTCCGACCGCGCATCGACTGGCCCTGGCCCTGGAGTTTCACCGCATGGTCTCTCGCGATGGGCAGGGTCGGTTTGTTTTAGGCCCCCGCTTTAAAGAACTGGCTGTGGCGGCCGGCGAAGATCGCCTATTAGCAGTAGCGGGTCCAGTTTTAACGGCGCTTCGTGATTCGACAAATGAGAGCGCGCAGATTTTCCGTCGGCAGGGTGATGAGCGCATATGCGTTGCCGCTGCGGACCGGCCGGTGGGGCTGCGTGATTCCATTCCCGTGGGGTCGACGCTGACCATGGCCGCAGGTTCAGGCGCCCAGGTCTTACTGGCCTGGGAAGAGCCGGATCGCTTGCATGTGGGGCTGCAAAAAGCTCGCTTCAATGCCACCATTTTGTCCGCGGTTCGCCGCCGGGGCTGGGCGCAATCGGTCTCCGAGCGGGAGGTCGGGGTGGCATCAGTCTCCGCGCCGGTGCGCAACCCCTCAGGGCGGGTAATTGCGGCGATTTCGATCTCGGGTCCCGTCGAACGCTTAACCCGACAGCCCGGGCGCGTGCACGGTTCATCGGTTGTGGGGGCGGCCGAAAAACTAAGCCGGCTCCTTGCAAAAAATGCGTAGCCAGCCCGGCGGGTTTTACGCAACCGGCCCCGGCCCCTTTACATGGCGTAAACCGCGGTGCGCTGCCCACCGATGTCGTGGACAGACACCGGCGTATCGAATACGTCGGTCAAGATTTCACTGGACATGATTTCGGCCGCGCTCCCCGAATAGACCATGTCGCCCTCGCGCATTGCGATGATGCGATCGGCGTAGCAGGAGGCAAAGTTCAGGTCGTGCAACACAATGACAATGGTCTTATTTAGTTCGTCGGCGGCACGGCGCAGCATGCGCATCATCGCCACCGCGTGCTTCATGTCGAGGTTGTTCAGCGGCTCATCGAGCAGAATGTATTCCGTGTCTTGCGCTAGAACCATCGCGACGTAGGCCCGCTGGCGCTGCCCACCGGAGAGCTGGTCCAAAAAGCGCTCGGAGTACTCCGTTAGGCCTAAGAACTCCATCGCTTCATCAACTTTTTTGCAGCAGGCGCGGGTCGGCCGTCCCTTGGAATGCGGAAAACGCCCAAAGGTGACGAGTTCGCGCACGGTAAGCCGGGCGGTGATGTGGTTGTCTTGGCGCAGCATCGACATGGTGCGGGCAAGGTCAGAGGGGTTTGCCTTGGCCACGTTCTTTCCCGCAACTGTGACCTGTCCGGATGACGGCTCCAGCAGACGACCAATAATTGTCAACAGCGTGGACTTACCAGCGCCGTTGGGGCCCACTAGCGCGGTGATGCCACCGGGTGCGATCTCGCCGGAGATGGGGCCGAGCACGCGCGTGCCGTCATAGGATTTCGAGACGTCCGAGAAGGTAATCACAGGTTTCCTCTTTTCAGTAGGAAGTACAAAAACGCGATGCCACCGACAAATTCGATGATTACGGTCAGGAATCCGGCCGCGTAAAACACGTGTTGCAGGACGAACTGGCCCACAACCAGCGTCACGAGACCGAGCAGGAACGCCATGGGCATCGTGATGCCGTGGCGGTACGTACCGGCAATTTGGTAGGTAATCGAGGCGACCATGAAGCCATAAAATGTGAGGGGTCCCACGAGCGCGGTGGAAAAGGACACGAGTAGGGCGATCAGCGCGAGCATCAGCGTCAACTCGCGCCGGTAATTAATCCCCAGTGTGATCGCGGTTTCTCGCCCCAGCAGCAGCGTGTCGAGCACAAAGCGCTTGCGCCACAGTATGAGGGCCACTCCAGCGCAAACGACCGCCGCCAAAGGTAAGTATGTGGCGTCCATTGCGGATAGGCGCCCAAAGAGCCGGACCGAGAGCAGGTCGTAATCAGTGGGGTTTAGGAGTCGCTGCACGAAAGTGGAGAGCGAATCAAAAGCCATCCCAAAAACAACGCCCACTAGGAGCAAGACGTGCAAGCTGGCGGCGGTGCCGGAAAATAGCCAGCGATACAGCAGCGTGGCAAACACCACCATGAGTGCGGTTTGCACCAGCAGTTTGGCCATGCCATCGGTTTGCGCCAGCGCACTGCCGCCGAAAAACCAGACGAGCATGGTTTGCAGCAGCGTGTACATCGAGTCAAAACCCATAATTGACGGCGTCAAAATCCGGTTTTGCGTCACCGTGTGGAACACGACTGTGCCCACGCCCTGGGCGAATGCGGCCACCGCCATCGCACCGAGCATGGTCGCCCGGCGGGGCAGCGCGAATGCGAAGGATCCGCGCACAAAAAGAAACAGAAACGCCAAGATCGCGATAGCCAGAATTCCGGAGATGACAATGAGTCGAATCCGGGGGTTCTTGGCGCGCGTGATCGTCGCAGCCGGTGCGTTAACGACTGACATTGCGCTGCCTTAAGACCAAAACAATAAACATGACTGCGCCCACCGCACCCAAAATCACCGATGCCGGTATTTCCATCGGTGCAACAACCGTGCGCCCAACCAGATCGCAAGCAAGCAGCAGGCCCGCGCCGCTCAGCGCAACCCATGGCAGGTTGCGGCGGGTGTTGTCCCCCAGGAGGAGTGAGATGGCATTAGGGACGACGAGGCCCAAGAAGGGGATGAAGCCCACCACCGCGGTGGTTACGCCGGTAGCTAGGGCCACCATGGTCGTGCCCGCTAACACCACCCGTTCGTAGTTCACTCCGATCGTGGTGGCGACGTTTTTGCCAAGCCCCGCCACGGTGAACCTGTCGGCCATGACGAATGTGAGAACCGCGATTATCAATACCGCCCATAGAGGCTCATAAAAGCCGCGCACAATCGATGAGAATCCCCCCGAACGCCAGGTTGACATCGACTGCAGCAAGTTGAACTGTCCGGCCAGGAACGTCGTGATTGCTCCCACCACCGCGCCCAGCATGATTCCGACAAGTGGGACGACGATAGATGAACTCACAGCTACTTTGCGCAGCACAGCTAAGAAGATCATCGTGCCGATAAACGCGAAGATTGATGCGATGAGCATGCGCATCATGGGTGGCGCGCCCGGGAGCACGATAAAGACGAATAACAGGCCCAAGCCCGACCACTGCGTGGTTCCCGCCGTCGTTGGTTCGACGAACCTATTTTGCGTGATCATCTGCATGATGACGCCAGATACGCTCATCGCTATCGCCGCGAACACCAGCGCGAGCGTGCGGGGCACGCGAGAAATTAGGAACATT
>DAHVRJ010000168.1:0-17033 GCA_027322505.1 Demequinaceae bacterium | reverse complement strand
CAGGCCGGTGACGGCGGAGACTGACAGCGGCGCCAAACCGGCCTGCACGCGCTGGGCAACGGCCCGCTCCACGTTTAATCCCCATTCGGCACCAAATTCGCGGCGCGTCCACTGCAGAGTCCGCCGCGTGCTCAATACCGTTTCAACGCCGGCGGCCGAAAGATCTTGAATGAACTGCAGTGCCGAAGTTCCCCCACCTACCACCAGCACGCGTTGATCAACAAAATCGGTAGCGGAGCGGTAGTTCTTCGTGTGTAACTGCTCGCCCATAAACTCATTTGCGCCCGGATAGTGCGGAACATAGGGACTACCCCAGGTTCCCGTGGCATTGATCAACGTGTGTGATCGAAAGACTCCGCGCGAAGTAGTGATGACAAATAGCCCGTTTTCAAAGTGCACGTTCTCCACCCGCGCCGGCCGGATGACGCGCAACTCATTGAGCTCCTCGAACTGGCCGTAATATCGTGCTACGACATCCCGGGCCGGTTCAGTTGGATCAGGTGTTCCCAACGGCAGACCCGGCAAATCATGAATCCCGTGCGCCCGCCCCAGGGTGAGAGATTCCCAGCGATGTCGCCAGGCTCCGCCCGGGCCGGAGTTGGAGTCGAAAACCACGAAGTCTTCGCCGGCGACCAGCCCGCGCCGCCGCAGGTGGTACGCCGCGGCGAGCCCGGCCTGA
Source organism: Demequinaceae bacterium (assembly GCA_027322505.1). Classification (GTDB taxonomy): domain Bacteria; phylum Actinomycetota; class Actinomycetes; order Actinomycetales; family JAJYRW01; genus JAJYRW01. Next base: position 16,354 of record DAHVRJ010000168.1, on the reverse strand, counting down.
CCGGCCCCAATAACTGCCGAGAGCAGTATTTGGTCGGTCGCCGGTGCGGAGTTTTCAAAATGGCTCACGCTTAATGCAAGTCAAACTAGATCCGGGCTATTCCCACCGGCGCTAAATGTCAGGGCGCTGGGCTACAGTCAGTCCAACTCCACCGGCAACCCCCGGGGACGAGACTGAAAGTGCGCAATGACCGACCTAGTTATCACGCCAGAATTTGACCAGGCACTCACATTGCTGCACGGGGGCCACAATCTGTTCCTAACCGGTAAAGCGGGAACCGGAAAATCCACGCTCATCCGACTCTTTGAACAACAAACCCAGCGCCGCATCCTCGTAGCGGCTCCAACCGGTATCGCCGCCCTAAACGTCGACGGGTATACGATCCACCGGCTGTTTTCTTTCCACCCCAACATCACGCCCGAGCAGGTGCGCAGCGGCTCCTACTACCCGGGAACCTTCGCTAAAGCCCTCAAGAATCTCGACACCTTAATCATTGATGAAATCTCCATGGTGCGCGCGGACTTATTCGACATGCTCGTCGCGGCCCTGGAGCGCTTCGGGCCCCGCCCCGGTCAGCGTTTTGGTGGAGTGCAACTGGTCCTAGTAGGTGACCTAATGCAATTGCCGCCCGTGGTCACCGAGTACGAGCGCGAAATCTTTACTACCCGCTATGCCACTCCCTACTTCTTTTCCGCCGACACGTATCAGCGCCATGAGTTCCCGACCGTGGCCCTGAGCACAATTTTTCGGCAACAGGGCGACCAGCGCATGACGTCGGTGCTCAACGCCATCCGGGAGGGGCTTTTCTTAGACCAAGCCCAAGCAGACCTAAACGCCCGCACCGACCCCGATTTTTCGCCACCCGACCACGAACTGTGGCTGACACTGGCCCCCACGAACCGGATAGTCGCCGTCCGAAATCGTCAAAAGCTCGCCGAGTTACCGGGGGAGGTGGTGCGATACACCGCGCAAACATCGGGGGATTTATCCAGTTTTGATTTTCCAACTGAAGAGGTCTTGGAGTTCAAAGACGGCGCACAAATCATGATGCTCACCAACGACCCACACGGACGCTGGGTCAACGGGACACTGGGCAAAATCACGGCGATCGAACACCGCGGCGGTGACATCGTGGTGGCGGCGGAGTTTCGCGATGGCTCACATGCGCAGATCACCCCGCACGTGTGGGAGGCGACGGCCCCAACCGTGGTCGGCGGGGCGCTGCGACACGAACCGGTCGGGACGTTCCGTCAGCTGCCGTTTAAGTTGGCATGGGCGATTACGATCCACAAGAGCCAGGGCCAGACGGTCGACCGGCTCTTTGTGGACCTAACCGGCGGTGTCTTCGATTTCGGGCAGCTATACGTGGCGCTGAGTCGCTGCACCTCACTGGACGGGCTCGTATTGAAGCGGCCGGTGTTGGCGAAAGACTTAAAAGCTGATCGGCGCGTGCATCGGTTTTTAGCGCAAGCCACCAATCAGTCCCGCCCGCGGCGTTTTTGTGCCATAGCGGCGAACTTTATTGGGGCTGAAGACCGCATGTCCCGCCCTCGCCCCATCGAAATCGCGATCGCTTTCGACGACGGTTCCGAGGTCACCACTGTGGTAAACCCGCAGCGTGATCTGGGTGAGGCGCGGGCGCAATTTGGCATCGCCACCCACGATGTACTGCTCGCACCAACGCTGGCCCAGGTGTGGCCGGTCCTTTTAACGCTTATGGACGGCGCCACTCCCGTCGGTATAGACGTGGATCAGGTTTTGGGTCTGCTGGATTTTGAACTAAAACGCTTGGGCGTGGCGCTTCCGTTTCCGTTGGGCGTGGACCTGGGCGCGGCCCCGCTATTGCCGTGGGAGCGGGAGAATTTGGCCGACAGCTCCCCGCTTGCGCGGGCGCGGGCGGCGCTGGGGGCGCGCTCCCGGCTGGGTATCGATGACGATGCGGCGAGCGCGTTTACGTCCAGTGAAGTGACCGAATCGGCGTTTTTGCTGCTGCGTGATTTTGAAACACGGATCCCGCGCTTGCCGCATGACCCCGCGCTTTCGGGGCTGCTATTTGCGAGTTGGGCGCTGAGCCTGATTTTGGTGGGCGGCTATGCGGGGGCGCAAGTGGCCCAAATGATGCCGGTGGATGACCCCTCGCTGGTAGCGGTTGTGCAAAACCGATTGCGGGACGCGATCGAAAACTCAGCCGGACTACCGCAGATACTCCTTGCCCGTTTGCGCGAGGTCGAGACGCTTCTGGGTGTCGAAATTGAATTGGGAGCTGCGGCAAACACGGGCGATATTGACGCGATCTTGGCGCCGGGCGCACGCGTGTGTTTCACCGGCTCGGTGATCGATCCCAGCGGCAGGCCGCTAACCAAGAGCGAGCTGGAGGACTTCGTCATCGCGAGGGACTTGGTTTGGACGCCCAGCGTCACAAAAACTAAGTGCGATGTTCTAATCGTCGCCGAGATTGGAACCCAATCGGGCAAGGCCCGCAAAGCAAAAGAGTATGGAAAACCCATTTTCTCGGCTGCGGAATTTTTTACCTGGGCAGCCAAGCGGTTACCGGTGCACTAGCTATAAGGCGAACGCTGTGCCAAAACGCGGGGAGGCTAATCGAGTTTCGAGTCCCCGGTTTCGGCGTAGACCTTTACTTCTTCCGTCTCTGCGTCTGCTTCGATATCGAACTCATACTCGTACTGGCCGTCATCCCACTCATATTTCCAGCTCACGATCCGGCCATCACGAGCATCCAGGGCGATGTCTTTTGCTTCGTCGAACGGCATGGGATCGTCCAAGTCAATGGCTTCCTCGTGGTCGTCGGTGGAGTCCTCTTCATGTCTGACAACCTCGCCGGTATCGGCGTCGACCTTGACTTTGTGATCCGTGCCATCCACGAGCGTTTTGACCGACCATTCCCAGGCGTCGCGTGAGTCGGAGAACTCAATCTCGATGGAGTGGACCGTTGCGTCCCCACCTGCGCCGACCTCATCAGCGGATGTCTCGAGCGCGTCCTTGGCTGAAATGGGCAACTCGTCGCTGGCGAGATCAATATCTTTGGCAGTGGCGTCGGCGCTGTTATTCGACGGGTCTTCTGAATCGGGATCGACGGAGTCATTGGGAGTAGTAACATCGCCGGGTTCATCGGCGTGCGTGGGGGAGGATCCGGTAGGAGTATCTAAATCGCTATCGCCCCCGCATGCCGCAAGGGTAAGGGCAAGGGCACCGGCGATGCTGAGCATCTTGCAGCTTTTTAGGAACATGAACGGTCTCCTTCCGTCCCGTCCAGTGTAAAAACGTATTCCTAATCCTGCCCGCTGAAATCGGCGACGATCTGATGGATCGCGGGGATGTCAGCCGGTGTCCAGGCCAAAGATTCCAATTCCGATGCGGGGACCCATTTGAGCTCGGAGTGCTCCGTTAGTTGCGGTTCCGCCGCGCGCAATGCTGCATAAAATGTTGTGAGAATGACGATTCCGAAGTCATATTCGTGGGTCGTGGTCGTGATTTGGCGGCCGATTTCAACGTCGCATAAAAGTTCTTCGCGCACCTCGCGCGCCAGTGCGGCTGTCGGCGTTTCCCCCGGATCGATCTTGCCGCCAGGAAACTCCCACAGCCCGGCCAGGGTCTTTCCGGGCCCGCGGCGCGCGGCCAAAATTTTATCGCCGCGCACTATGACCGCGCCCACCACATGAATTTTGTTCTTTTTCAAGGACGCGATTTTTATGCAGCGGTTTTCGGGTGCAGCCCCCAGGCTTGCGCAGTCAGCTCCACCGAGCGCAAGCGAGCGGCCACAGTTGGACCCTGATGGGCGGTAATTAACTCATCAGCGCGGGTATCGGCGGCGAACCCGGTGAGATATTCGCGCACGCCATCGGCTGTGCCAACTGCGGAATACTGCATCATCGCGGCGATGCGCTGCCCACCGGGAGATTCCAGAAAAGCGTCTGCCTCTTCGTCCGAAATTTCCCGACCGGCCGCGGCGAACAGGCGCACTCGCGCCCGCAAGGTTGCCTGCATTTGCGCCCGGGCTTCGGCTTCTGAATCGGCCGCGACCACGTTGGCAGCGGCAATGAAATAAGGCTCGGAAAGTTGATCGGAAGGTTGGAAGTTACCGCGGTATGCGCCGATTGCCTCATGCAGCATGGCCGGGGCAAAGTGCGATGCGAACGCGTAGGGCAGCCCGAGCGCGGCCGCCAATTGCGCCCCAAAAAGTGAAGAGCCCAAAATATAGAGCGGGACGTGGGTTTCCCGGCCCGGTATCGCTTCAATTCCGGGCACTTTCGATTCATCTGAGAGATAGCCCTGCAGCTCGATCACGTCCTGGGGAAAGCTTTCCGCCGCGCCGGGGTCGCGGCGTAGTGCCCGCTGCGTTGTCTGGTCACTGCCCGGTGCCCGGCCCAGCCCCAAATCAATGCGCCCGGGATGTAATTCGGCGAGCGTCCCGTAGTGCTCAGCGATTACAAGCGGCGCATGATTGGGCAGCATTACCCCGCCGGCCCCGAGTCGGATCTCCTTCGTATGCGCGGCCACGTGCGCGATCAGCACCGAAGTGGCTGAGGATGCGATCGACTTCATGTTGTGGTGTTCGGCGTACCAAACCCGGGAATAGCCGACCTCCTCAGCCCGCTGGGCTAAAGCGACCGAACCGGCCAGGCTCTGGGCAATCGTTTCATCTTGGCCAATGGTGGCCAGGTCCAAAATTGAAAGGGGGAGCGCCATGGGCCCAGCCTAAAACACGCCTATGCGAGGTGCGGGGGCCCATGCGCCTCCCCGGCGCTGGCGCCGCCGCGCGGCTGCCACAAAGACCAGAGCTACTCCCACGCAGAGCCCGCGCCGCCGCGCAAACACACGGCGTGAAAAGTTTAGGCGCCCGAAACAATAGTGTTGGCTAACCTCACTTTTTCCGCACGATTCTGCGTGAAACAATTTAGATCATGAGCCCACATACTGCGGGACCCCACCCCAAGAGTCGGCTGGCGACCTTCGCCGGCTCTCATGAGGGGCGCCTCGCGATCGCCACGCTTATCGCGATCGCCGCCCACCTGGTTCTTATATTCACACTTCCAGACACTTCGCCCTGGTGGATCTCCCAGTCCCCACTCATCATCATCGTCATCATTGGGGGCGCGCCCCTGGTGTGGGAGGTCCTCGCCGCTCTCGCCCGCCGTGAGGCCGGCGTCGATCTGCTGGCCGCGGTGGCAATCGTTAGTTCCGTCGCCATGGGGGAATGGCTCGTGGGCGCGATTATTGTCCTGATGCTTTCAGGCGGTGAAGCCCTAGAAGAGGCCGCGACCGCCCGCGCTTCAGCAGTTTTGGATGCCCTAAGTGCCCGCAGCCCCGCCCGGGCCCATCGCCTGCGCGCCGAGCGCCTGGAACAGGGCACGGACGAGGTCACCGCAGACGAAATTGCCGTTGGAGATCGCCTCCTGGTGCGCCCCCTTGAACTGGTTCCGGTTGATGGCGAAGTGGTGGATGGCCACGGCGCAATGGATGAGTCCTACCTAACCGGTGAGCCCTATGTGGTCCCCAAGTCCGTGGGATCGGCCGTCCTATCAGGCGCCGTGAACGGCCAGGACGCCCTCATCATCACGGCCACCGCGACCGCCGCCGAATCGCGCTACGCCCAAATTGTGGACGTCCTTACCGAAGCTGAAACCCGCCGCCCGCCCATCCGGCGTCTGGCGGACCGCCTGGGTGGTTGGTATACCGCAATTGCGCTCGCAATCGGCATTATTGGCTGGCTCATCAGCGGTGATCCGCAGCGCTTTTTGGCGGTCGTCGTCATCGCCACTCCCTGCCCGCTTCTCATTGGAGTCCCGGTCGCAATAATTGGCGCGATCTCGCTGTCCGCCAAGCGCGGGATCATCGTCAAAAACCCGGAAGTGCTCGAACAAATCTCGACCACACGCAGCGTAATTTTCGATAAAACCGGCACGCTCACCTATGGCCGGCCCGCTCTTACTGATCAAACCGTCGCACCCGGCTTCGACGCGGAGGAAGTACTCGCCTTGGCCGCCGGCGCGGAGCGCTACTCCCGTCACCCTTTGGCAACCGCGATTGTGGACGCCGCCGCGCGCCAAAACCTGCACGCTCCCGAGGTTGAATCGGTCAGCGAGCGTCCCGGGGCCGGGCTGGTGGCGCAGGTCACTGGCAAGCAGGTGCACATCACCAATCGCGCCGGGGCCGTCGCTATTGATCCGATGGCCTCCGAGCTGGCGCCCGCTGCGCAAAGCGGCCTGGAGGCCACGGTGCTGCTTGATGGCCGGTACGCCGCGACGCTGCGATTTCGAGACCAACCGCGCGGGGGAGCTGCCGATTTTGTAGGCCACCTACCGGGCCGGCACGGCATAACGCGCACCATGATTATTTCCGGTGACCGGGAATCCGAGGTGCGATACGTCGCGGATCAGGTCGGCATCGGTGAAGTGCATGCGGGCATCACCCCTGAGGGCAAACTCGATATCGTCCGCGAGGTGACGGCTCAGTCGCGCACCCTATTCCTGGGCGATGGCATCAACGATGCGCCCGCGATGACCGCCGCTACCGTCGGCGTCGCATTTGGGACCGCGCACGACGTCACCAGCGAAGCCGCGGACGCGGTAGTCCTGGATTCATCACTTGAACGCCTTGATGACCTAATCCACATTGGTGAAAGAATGCGCCGTATCGCCCTGCAAAGCGCGCTGGGCGGCATCGGCATCTCGCTCATCGGCATGGGGTTTGCAGTCTTTGGCCTAATCACCCCCATTATTGGGGCGATTTTGCAAGAAGTAATTGATCTAGCGGCGATCTTGAATTCCGCCCGCGTGGCGATCGATAAGGGCTCAATGGCCGACTTCCACCCCGAACCGACCGCCTAAGCGACACTCGCGCAGAGCTCGGGTTGAGCCTGGCCCACAAAAAGTTTTAGGCTAGCCTCAACCTTGAGAGCTTGAGGTTGGCGACGAAGGGCTGCGGGTGGAATTTATTGAGGCGGTAGCCGAGTACGGCTTCCTGCAAAAAGCGCTCATCACGGCGGTAATCGTGGGGGTGCTGTGCGGGGTGGTCGGCGCATTTACCGTGTTGCGCGGCCTGGCGCTGATGGGTGATGCCATCTCGCATGCCGTCCTGCCCGGGGTGGCGGTCTCCTTCATTTTTCAAATCAGTTTCTTCCCCGGCGCGCTCATCGCCGGCCTCCTCACCGCCGGAGCCATTGGCTATGTCAGCCAAAAGAGTCGCATCAAATCCGACGCCGCTATCGGAATCGTCTTCACCACCATGTTCGCGCTGGGTGTGGTGCTGATCTCACTGGCCCCCTCGAGCACCGATCTGACCAAAATTCTGTTCGGAAACCTACTGGCGGTACGCGCCAGTGACATGTGGATCACGATCGGGGTGGGCGTCGTCGTCCTTGCGGTGGTTCTTGTATTTTTCAAAGAACTCCAAGCCAGCTCATTCGACCCCACCTGGGCGGCCGCCGCGGGACTTTCAACCGCCGGACTGCACTTTTTACTGATGGCCCTGCTCACCCTGGTGACGGTCGCTTCGCTGCAAACCGTAGGGATAATCCTGGTCGTTGCGATGCTGGTCATTCCCGCCTCAACTGCGTACCTATTAACGGAAAAGCTCGCGACCATGATCTTTGTTTCCGCGGGGCTCGGCGTGCTTTCTTCCGTGGTCGGAATGGCATTTAGTTACACCTTCAACCTGCCCTCGGGCGCCACGATTGTGCTGGTCAGCGCCGCAGTATTTGCCCTGACTTTCTTGCTGGCCCCGCGGCACGGGCTCCTGTGGCGTTCATCGACTCGAAAGGCAAAAAAGACGGTCATTCATGCATAAAAAACTCGCCACCATCGGGACTGCGGGCGCGGTAGCGCTGCTCTTCAGCGCCTGCGGCCCCTCCGTAACGAGTGCTGAAGAGAAGATGGAGGACGGCGTCCAAATCGTTGCGACGTTTTCGATCGTTGCGGACATGGTTCAGAACATCGCGGGCCCCCAAGCACACGTCCATTCGATTGTGCCCCTGGGAGTTGATCCACACCAGTACACGCCGCTAGCCGCCGACATCGAGGAAACCACCCACGCCGACGTGGTCTTTTTCAACGGTTTGAACATGGAGGTGGGCGACGGCTGGTTCGAATCACTGATCGACACCGCGGGCAAGAAGGCCGGCTCCGATCAGGTCGTTGAGGTTAGTGCCGGGGTCGAACCGATGTACTTAGCGCCCAGCGATGGCAGCGAGCACGAGATGAATCCGCACGCCTTCTTAGACCCGACCGCCGGCATGATTTACGCCGAGAACATTCGCGATGGCCTGATCGCAATTGATCCCGATAATGCGCAGGACTATGAGGCCCGCGCAGCGGAATACCTGGATGAGCTGCGCGAAATTGACGCGCAGTATCAAGAAAAGCTCGCCGAAATTCCTTCGGGGCAGCGGGTACTGGTAACGAGTGAAAACGCGTATCAGTACCTGGCGCAGCGCTATGACCTAACGACTGGCTATATCTGGGCTATCGATACCGAAGAGCAGGGTGCGCCGGGGCAAATCACCCAGCTGGTATCGCTGATTCGCGAGCGCGAGGTCCCGGTGGTCTTTGTGGAATCTAATGTCGATACCCGGCCCATGGAGACGGTAGCTGATGAGGCGGAAGTCCCCATCGCGGGCACCATTTTTTCCGATGAACTTGGCCAGCCGGACGAGGCCGGCGGGACGTACTTGGAAATGCTCGAACACAACCTGAGGCAGATCCACTCAGGGCTCACCGGTAAAACCGATGCGGCCTCGGGTGATGATCCGGATGCGAACACCGAGTGAAAGCGGGCGCTAGCCAAATGAGTGAACGGGAAAGCAGCGGCTCGCTGCACATTGCAGACCTCACCGTGAGCTACGGCCCGCGCCGCGTTGTCACCGCTGCCAACTTAGAAGTAGCTCCCGGTTCCATGACCGCGCTCATCGGGCCAAATGGCGCCGGGAAATCAACGCTCCTGCGCGCGGCATTGGAGTTGATTCCGCGCGAAAGCGGCACCGTGACCGTAAACGGTCGCCCCCTTGGGCGCATGCGCAAAGAAGTTGCCTATGTGCCCCAGCGCAGCGAGGTCGACTGGAACTTTCCCATCACGGTGGAACAAACCGCCAAGCTGGGCACATACCCAAAACCGGGACTCTTCGCTTTCCCGCGCGCCACAGCCACGGCCACCACCGTTGCTGCCCTGGAGCAAGTGGACCTCCTTGACCTGAAAGACCGCCCGATCAGCCAGCTTTCCGGCGGGCAGCAACAACGCATGTTCCTGGCGCGCGCAATCGCCCAGCAGGCCCGGCTCTTTTTGCTGGATGAGCCCTTTGCCGGGGTGGACGCCGCTTCCGAAAAGGTGATTGTTGCCGTCCTCAATCAGTTAAAAAAAGCGGGGGCGGCAATCCTGATCGTCCACCATGATCTGGGGACGCTCACCGAATATTTTGACCAGGTGATCGTGCTTAATAACAGCGTGCGGGCGGTGGGCGCACCGCAAGAGGTTTTGGAATCGGCGGCGCTGCCTCGGGCATATAACTTGCCTGCCGCCACTGATGGCCGCGGCGGGTTGGCGTAGCGAGTAACCTGGTGCCATGACTAAGTGGGAATACGCAACCGTGCCGCTCATTATTCACGCAACGAAGCAGATCTTGGATCAGTGGGGTGAGGACGGTTGGGAGCTGGTAACCGTGGTGCCCGGACCGGAAGGCACCAATCCCGTGGCCTATATGAAGCGGCAAAAGGCCTAGCAAATGGCAACGCCCTCGCAGCGTTTACGCGCGCTCGGACTGCAGTTGCCGGCCGTACCCGAACCTGTTGCGGCGTATGTGCCAGCGGTGCGCGAAGGTGATCTGATCTACACCTCGGGTCAGCTTCCCTTCGTTCACGGCGCACTCCCCCTTACCGGCGTTGTCGGCGCGAGCCCGAGTAATGTTTCGGTCGAAGCGGCGACGGACCTAGCGCGCACAGCAGCACTGAACGCGCTGGCAGCAGCCGCCGAATTGGCCGGTGGCATCGACAACATTGAGCGAATTATCAAACTCACCGGCTATGTGGCGAGCGCGGTTCCCACCGCTGGCGAGCGCTTCACCGCCCAACCCAGCGTCATTAACGGGGCCAGTGAATTATTGGGCGAGGTCTTTGGCGCGGTCGGCAACCATGCTCGCGCTGTGGTCGGTGTCGCTGCGCTTCCGGCCGATGCGCCGGTCGAATTGGACCTGATCGTCAAAGTTCGAAGTGGGGTTTAAGGATCGTTCCCGAAGCGGGGCGCCGTGCCGGGCCTTAGGCATGCCGTGGTCACCGCGCGGGCCCTCACATCTGGGAGCGCCGCTCTAGCCGTGCTAAATCCAGTAGCACCACGGAGCGGGCCTCGGTGCGAATCCAACCGCGGTTAGCGAACTCCGCCAGGGCTTTATTCACTGTCTCGCGCGAGGCTCCCACAAGTTGCGCCAGTTCTTCCTGGGTCAGGTCGTGGGCTACTTGGATTCCCGCTTCGGTGCGCTTACCAAAGCGGTGTGATAGTTCCAGCAGTGTTTTCGCCACGCGCCCGGGCACGTCCGCGAACACCAGGTCGGCCAGCGCTTCATTGGTTCGGCGCAGCCGACTGGCCAGGGCCCCGAGTAAAAACCGGGCGACCTCGGGCCGACCGCTGAGCCAGTGGAGCATATCTACGTGGCCCAACTCGAGCAGGCGAACTTCAGAGACCGCTACGGCCGAGGCGGTGCGCGGGCCGGGATCGAACAGTGACAGCTCACCGATCATTTCCCCTGGCCCCAAAACGGCCAGCAGATTCTCGCGACCATCACCGGCGCGGCGGCCGATTTTCATTTTGCCCTCTGCGATGATGTACAGCGCATCGCCGGGATCATTTTCAGCAAAGAGTTCTTTGCCGCGCGCCAGTTCCAAGGGCCGCATTTGTTGAAGGAGGGCTTGCGCCGCTTCCTGATCGAGAGAACGGAATAGCGGGACTGAACGCACGAGCTCGTCGTCCACGACTAACCTCCTTAAGAACATTGCGAGTACGGCGCGAATTTGCGCAGTAATAATCAATCCTGAGTCTGCCGTAAAGCGGCGCCAGGCGCTAACTACCACGCCTGCACCTGGTCATCCAGTTCCGCAAACCGCCGCAATGCCTGCCTAACTCTTCACCCGCGATTTCACCGCCATGGCGCAGGGTGCCTAAACTTCCAAAGCATGACCGCTCACTCATCCGCAGCGGCGGAGACTCCGCTCGCCCGCAAGCGCCGTGCTCGGCGCATCAACCGGGAGTTGGCGGCGTTTTTCCCTAACGCCCGTTCCGACCTGGATTTTACCAACGCCTTCGAGCTGCTGATTGCCACTGTCTTATCCGCCCAAACTACGGACGTGCGCGTAAACCAAGTCACGCCCACCCTTTTTGCGCGCTATCCCGATGCCCGCGCCCTGGCAGCGGCTGACCGGACCGAACTGGAACAGATCATTCGCCCCACTGGATTTTTTCGCGCTAAAACTGATGCGCTGTTGAAACTCGCGGCCGCGCTGGTGACCGATCACGGCGGCGAAGTGCCGCGCACCTTAGAAGAGCTCACCGCTTTGGCCGGCGTGGGCCGCAAGACCGCCAACGTGGTGCTGGGAAATATTTTTGATGTGCCGGGAATCACCGTGGATACGCACGTGGGCCGTGTTTCGCGGCGCTTGGCATGGACGGATTCGAAGAACCCGGTCCAGGTTGAGCGGGACATCGCTGAGCTGTTTGAGCCTCAGGATTGGGTCATGCTTTCGCACCGGCTTATTTATTTAGGACGGCGTGTCTGCCACGCTCGTAAACCCGATTGCGCTGGGTGCCCGGTTTCGCGGGATTGCCCGAGTGCTTTTACGTTCTAACCGGATCAACTTCGGCGAGCCAAGTCCCCAAAAGCCGAGTGACATCTGAGGTGGCCTCTTCGGCGGGAAAGTGACCGACGCCGTCCAAAATCTCATAGCGGAACTGGGTGCCGGCAAAGCGCACGGAGGTTTTGGCGTGACTTTCTTTTAGGCAGCGATCGGCGCTGCCGTGGATCTGCAGGACGGGGACGGTAACGGGTTGGCGCACGGCGCGATTGAAGCGCCGGCCATCGCTGCGCGGGATGGAGCGCACGAGCCAGCGGTAGGGCTCCATGGAGCCGTATGGGACGAACGGGACGCGCGCGGCCTCGCTGTAGATCTGGGCGGCTTCGGAGTCTAACCAGCCGGGGCTACCCCATTCGCGCAGCAGTGAAACGGCTAACTCCTTGCGCCGCAGCAGCCGCTCGGGCAGGAACGGCACTTGAAAAATTGCCAGACGTTTCAAGACCCCCGGGCCGGCGGCTCTAGTAAAGGTGGAGCGTAAGTGCAGCGGGTGCGGCATGGCCAGCGATGCGACTGCGCGCGTGAGCTGTGGGAAAAGCGCGGGCATGGACCAGGCAACGGAACCGCCTAATCCCTGACCAATCACGGTGGCATCACGCGCCCCCAGCGAGCGGATCACGCCCGATACGTCACGCGCCAGCCCGCCCGTGTCGTACCCGTGCGGGGGCTTATCAGAGGCTCCAAATCCGCGCAGATCCATGGCCGCCACCCGGTATCCGGCCTCGACCAGCGCGGGAATGTGGTCGCGCCAACACCACCACATTTGCGGAAACCCGTGCAGCAGCATGATGAGCGGGGCGTCATCTTCACCGGATTCGGCGACGTGAAAGCGGGCACCATTGGCGGGCACAAAACGGTGCCGCCACGGCCCAGGTTGTAAAATTACGGCCTGGTCAGCCGGAGAATAACGCGCGCTCATACCTGGTTCTGCTTACCCCTCTTCGATGGGGTATTCCCCCTTGAGCGCCGCCACGGAATTCTTTACGGCATCAATTGTGCGTTTGGGTGGCTCGATGCTGGTGAATTTCTGCTTCGCGAGCAAGCCAAAGACACCGGCCAGAACGGCAAAGAACACGAAGACGATGAGGAAGGCCAACCAGGGGGCGAGCCCAAGTGCAATTAGCACAAAACCCAGCACGATCGGCAGTAGCACGAGGGTGAGAATGGCGAAAACCGCCGCGAGGCCGCCCCATACCGAGCCCATGATGGCCTTGCGCTTTTGCGCCTCAATTTCGGCCTTCGCCAGGGCGGAAATATCGCTGCTCAGACTCATGACGTTCTCGCGCAGTTCGGCGATCTTGCGCGTGATCTTCCATTGGCCAGCCATTACATCTCCTGTCATGGGTTAGTGCTCGATATCTACCCTAGAGGTAAATGGCCGCTAACGAGTGGTCGAGAGCTTTTTATAGTGGCTGTTTCGCGCCGCTAGAAGGCCCGCGCCGATGATGGCGGCGGCTGAGGAGCCCAATAAGACCGCGGCTTTGACATGGTCATCCGAGGCGCTTTCGGTGCCGAAGGCTAATTCGCCAATGAGGAGAGAGACCGTGAAGCCGATCCCGGCTACGGCCCCCAGGGCAGCCACGTCTGGCCAGTGCATGTCTTCGGCGAGGGTGGCGCGGGTAAAGGTCACAAGGAGCCAGGTGGCAAGTAGGACCCCAACCGGCTTACCAATGACGAGGCCGAGCGCGACGCCCTGGGCGATGGGGTCGGCAGCGGCGGCTTGCAAGGTTTCTCCGTTGAGGTGAACACCGGCGGCAAAAAGCGCAAATATGGGCACGGCTACCACCGAGGAGACCGGGCGGGCAGCGCGATCAATGCGCTCGGCCAGCGAGGGGGTGTCCTTCTTTTTGGCCAGCGCGGGCACGGTGAGGCCCAGTGCGACACCAGCAATGGTGGAGTGGATGCCCGAGGCGTGCATAAAGGCCCACGCCAAAATGCCCAGCGGAATGAGCAGCAGGGGATTGGTGATTCCTCGGCGCACCAGTACTGCAAATATGGCGATCGGTACCAGCGCTGCCACGAGCCAGCCAAGCGCGAGCGAATCGGTGTAAAAAGCGGCGATGATGATGATCGCGATCAGATCGTCGATGACTGCCAACGTCAATAGGAACGCGCGCAGCGCGCTGGGAAGTTTGGAGCCTACGACGGCTAGAACCGAAACCGCGAAGGCAATGTCAGTTGCGGTGGGGATCGCCCAGCCGTCCAGGTGCCCATCGGGGCTGGAGGCGTTGATTCCAAAGTAAATGATCGCCGGGACAATCATTCCGCCTACCGCGGCGACGATGGGCACTATTGCGGCCGCTGGTTTGCGCAAGTCTCCGGCGACTATTTCTTGTTTTAATTCCAGTCCAACGACGAAGAAGAAGATTGCGAGAAGGCCGTCGGTGGCCCACGCGCCGATCGTTAGGTGAAAACCGATTGATTCGGGGCCGAAGGCCGTGTCGCGCACCGCGAAGTAACTGTCAGAAAACGGGGAATTCGCCCAGATCAGTGCCAGGGCTGCTGCCGCTAGAAGGAGTCCGCCGCCCAGGACTTCCGATTGCAAAACGTCAACGAGGCTTCGTTGGTTTCCGTTGGGCTTTCGACCGAAGATCTGGTTTAGATCGAAGAAACGAGCGGGCCGGGAGCGTGACACTAAGTCTCCTTTTAATGTTGCGACAGGATTAACTTATAGTGTCCGGTTCCGGCCCGCTCAGAGCGTCGGGTTGCTCGGCGTTTTTCGCACCCGCGTTTACGCGCCTTTGCCAGCGGCAAATTAGTCGTTGGACGGTTTTGACATTCCCGCGGTGATTGCCTCCATCACGGAGGAATCGGCCAGGGTGGTTACGTCGCCAACTTGCCGGTTTTCGGCAACATCACGCAGTAGGCGGCGCATGATTTTGCCCGAACGAGTCTTGGGAAGTTCCGAGACCACCAGGATCGAGCGCGGGCGCGCGATTGGGCCGATCTCTGATGCCACGTGCTGGCGCAGGGTTTGGATGATTTCATCGCCCGCGCCATTGGCGGCCTCGAGCGCTTCGGCGCGCAAGATCACAAACGCCACGACCGCTTGGCCAGTGGTCGGATCGGTGGCACCCACCACGGCGGCCTCTGCCACCGAGGGGTGTGAGACCAGGGCGGATTCAATTTCGCTCGTTGAGAGGCGGTGGCCGGAAACGTTCATTACGTCATCAACGCGGCCCATGATCCACATGTCACCGTCGTCATCCTTCTTCGCGCTGTCTGCCGCGAAATAGATCCCCGGGTACTGCGACCAGTACTCGGCCTGGTAGCGCTCATCGTCTCCCCATAGGCCGCGAAGCATCGCGGGCCAGGGCTTGGTCAAAACGAGATAGCCACCGCCCCCATCGGGAACTGAATTTCCGTCGTCATCGACCACGTCAGCGCCAATTCCGGGGATTGCGGCTTGCGCGGCACCCGGTTTTGCGGCGGTGACGCCCGGAAGCGGTGAAATCATGATCGCACCGGTTTCGGTCTGCCACCACGTATCAACGACCGGGGTCTTATCGCCGCCGATAACGCGGCGATACCAGATCCAGGCTTCGGGGTTGATCGGCTCGCCCACCGAACCGAGTAGGCGCAGCGAACTGAGGTCGAATTTGGCGGGAATGTCTTCGCCCCACTTCATGAAGGTGCGAATTGCGGTCGGCGCAGCGTAGAGGATTGTTACGCCGTACTTTTGCACCACCTCCCACCAGCGGCCCTGATGTGGCGTATCGGGAGTTCCCTCATACATCACCTGGGTGGCCCCGTTCACGAGCGGAGCGTACGTCACATATGAGTGACCTGTTACCCAGCCGACATCAGCGGTGCACCAGTACACATCAGTTTCCGGCTTCAAATCGAAAACGGCGTTATGGGTGAAGGCACCCTGTGCGAGATATCCGCCCGTGGTGTGCAAAACGCCCTTGGGCTTTCCGGTGGTGCCCGAGGTGTACAAAATGAACAGGGGGTGTTCGGCGTTGACGTTTACCGGTTCGTGCTCGGCGGACTGCTGTTCGAGGGCTTCATGCCACCAGATGTCGCGGCTGGCGTGCCAATCAATGTCTTGACCGGTGCGCTTAACTACCAGAACGTGTTCGACCGGTGACGGCGTGCCATCGGCATGCTCCAGGGCGCGGTCCACTGCCGGCTTCAGGGATGAGGGTTTGCCGCGGCGATAGCCCCCGTCGGCGGTGATGACCACGCGCGCTTGCGCATCATCGATGCGGCTGCGCAAAGCATCGGAACTAAAACCGCCGAACACGACGGAGTGCGGAGCGCCAATTCGGGCGCAAGCCAGCATTGCAATGATTGCTTCGGGGATCATCGGCAAATAGATCGCGACGCGATCGCCCTTGGTTACTCCCAGCGATTCCAACGTGTTGGCTGCTCGGGAGACCTCGTCCTTAAGCTGGGCGTAGGTGATGGTGCGGGAGTCGCCGGGTTCACCCTCGAAGTACAGGGCGACTCGATCGCCGAGCCCGTTTTCGACGTGGCGGTCTACCGCGTTATAGGCGGCATTGAGT
>DAHVRJ010000039.1:0-24672 GCA_027322505.1 Demequinaceae bacterium | reverse complement strand
CGTCCAAGAAATCCGAGTCCAAGAAGACGAAACCGTCGAAGTGGGCACCGTCTTGGCTGTAGTTGGCAGCGGCGCAGCAGCACCCGCCGCTACCGAAGAACCAGCCCAGCAGGCCGAAGAAGCCCCGACTCCTGCCCCAGCGGAAGAAGCCCCAGTCCAAGAACCGGCACCGGCCGCGCAAGCCGCGCCGGCGGCTGCCGCGCAAGAAACGCCAGCGCCGCGTGATCCAGCGCCGGCCCAGGAGGCCCCGGCTGCGCAGGCCGCCCAAGCACCGGAGCAACCTGCTGCTCAGCCCGTCTCCGGTGGCGCATCCGGTTATGTCACGCCCCTGGTACGCAAGATGGCAAAAGAAAACGACATCGATCTCGATGGGATCAAGGGCACGGGTGTGGGCGGTCGGATCCGCAAGCAAGACGTGCAGGCCGCGATTGACGCGAAGGCAGAAGCAGCCAAGGCTGCCGCTGCCAAGCCGGCCGCTGCCGCTCCGGCTTCGAAGAAAACAGCGCGCACCCCAGCTGCTCCTTCGCCGCTGCGTGGCAAAACTGAGAAGATGAGCCGCCGCCGGAAGATCATCGCTTCGCGCATGGTGGAGTCGCTGCAGGTTGCTGCGCAACTTACCTCCGTGATCGAGGTTGATCTAACTCGCGTTGCCCGATTGCGCGAGCGCGCAAAGGCGGAGTTCCGCGAGCGTGAAGGCGTGAACCTGTCTTATCTGTCGTTCCTGTCACTGGCGGCAGTTGAGGCGTTGAAGGCTCATCCGCAACTTAATGCCAGCATTGATGGTGACGAGGTAACGTACTACGGCGCCGAGCATCTTGGCATGGCTGTTGATACCGAACAGGGTCTGGTCGTTCCGGTTATTCGCGATGCGGGTGACCTAAACATCGCCGGCCTGGCTCGCAAGATCGCTGATGTTGCCGAGCGCACGCGCGCCAATAAGATCGGCCCCGACGAGCTATCGGGCGGATCGTTTACGATCACCAACACCGGTAGCCGCGGAGCCTTGTTCGACACGCCCATCATCAACCAGCCCCAGGTTGCAATCCTGGGAACGGGTGCGATTGTGAAGCGCCCGGTAGTTGTCTCTGATGGTGAGGGTGGCGAGACAATTGCGATTCGCTCCATGATTTACCTCGCGCTGACCTATGACCATCGCCTCGTTGACGGTGCCGATGCGGCCCGCTTCCTGGTCGACATCAAGGAACGCTTGGAAGAGGGCGATTTTGAGGCCGATATCGGGCTTTAAGGAGCACCGGGCTTAAGGAGGATCGGGGCTGGAAGCCCAACTCCGACTAGGTCCCGGTACTTAACAAGTGCGAACGCATCGCGGGCTGCTATTCAGATTGGATGGCAGCCCGCGATTCTTTTGTCTCCCACACCAGCCATTTCTCCCCATGCCGAGCAAGTTCGATTTCGACGGTGTGCGGCGCGGTCGCATTTTGGCTTGATCTCTCCCGCGCCAACTGCTTCGCATCACTAGTTCCCCCGATGCGCCGCTCCTCCAAGATGATCTGCGTATTGGCAAGTAGCACAGCGTTTTCAGGTGTTTCTTCCAAGACGTCAAGCACCGTAGTTTGCGTTGCGAAAGCCGCAATCTGCACGTCATTTTGCGCCAGAAGTTTCAGCAGTTCGGTATCTGCTTGCGCCGCTGGCGCGCTGGGTGCATTAACATCAAGAAACTGGTCCGCATCCCCCGCCACAATTGCCGCATCGCGCTTTCGCCCTAAATCTGTAATGCGCTCTTGCCACCTGGCAACGTCATGGCGCGGTTTGGATTCAAACTCTTCTTTTTCGGCCTCCGCCTGCGTCGAGGGCGAGTTATCCGCCACGCCAATCGCCACGCCGCCGCCAATTGCGGCCAGCCCCAAAATGACTGCAGCTGCTAAAAGCACCGGCCGCTTATTCGGTTTCCCCGCTTCACGCACTGCCCGCGTTGGGCGCGGGTTTGCCGCGCGTTTCGATTTTCCAGCCACATCCCGCACCGCCGCTGTGTGATCTTCGCCCGCCCTAACTGAAATTAGCTCAGATGGGGCTGCCCACAATTCATCCCCGCCAGCGCTACCGTCGGTACCGGCGCTACCGGCGCCGCCGTTTCTGCCGTTACCAACCAGGCCGCCGGCACCGCCGTTGCCAACCTGGCCGCCCTTGCCGCCGACTGACTCATCAGCACGCCGCGTAACCGGAGTAAGAAACGGCGGCGTAATGTCGCTTTCAAAATCCCACGGGATTGAAATTGGCGCCGGGGGAATCACCGCACTTACGGCCGCAGCGAGCTTTTCGGGCCTGGCCTCCACCGTGCCCGCCTCCACCTGCGCTGCAAACGCATTCAGCGTCTCAGCCACCGTTGCTACGACGCTCCCCCGACTGGCTGCGTCACTAGAACCAGCGCTGAGGGCATAAATTCCCACCCGCAGCGTTCCCAACACGTCATCACGGGCCCGCTCTAGTCCCCCGGGTAATGCAATTCCGTGTTCTTGTGCTCCGCCCAGCAGTCGCCGCATTCGATTTTCCACGTCCGCCGGTTTGTTGCGCTGGGCATCCAGCCGCTGCGAGAACCCCGGGGTGCCCAAAGTACGCCGGTCACGACTGCCACCGAAATCTAAAAGCTGCGGGACGCCGTCCAAACTCAAACCAATGTTGCTGGGTGAGATATCGCCGTGGACGAGACCGGCGCTGTGCAGCGCGCCCAAGCCGCGACAGATTCCCTGCACGAGGCCGACGACCTGCGCTCCACGCAGTGGGCCGCTGGTTTCGACCAAGCCAGCAAGGGTGGTGGCGCAGCGATCCATAATGATCGCAATTGAACCGGCCTGTAAGCGGTGCACGCCGTGAATTTTGATGATGTTGGGATGCACTACCCGCGCCAGCGCCCCGGCCTCATCAAAAGCCCGCTGGTGAACCTCGTCGTCCGATTCAAAAACTTTTACGGCAACGGCCCGCCCCTGTTCATCCGTGGCTTGCCAAACCCGGGCGTTGGAACCGCGGCCCAGGATGGGCCCGATTTGCACCCCCGGGACTTGAAGAACCGATTTTCCCTTCACGCCCTCCACCACATCGAAAAATTCACGGGCCGGGAAGACGGCCGCAAAATTCTGTGGATAACTGTCGCTACTACCGGCCCGCTTTCAGGGTGTCGCCCCAAAAGCCCGGTTTCATTGCGGGGGCAAAAACCGTGATCGATAAGATTGCACGCATGCGATACATACGGGCTGGATTCGATGGGAAACTAGTCGATTATCGCCAGGCTTGGGAACAACAGCGCCAGATACATGCCGCAGTTAGCTCCGGCGGAGAGTCCACGACTTTACTGGTCCAACACGAACCGGTGTATACAGCTGGAAGGCGAACGGCGTCCTGGGATCGCCCGACTAACGACACGCCGGTGATAGACGTGGACCGCGGAGGGCGCATTACCTGGCATGGCCCGGGCCAAATTGTGGGCTACCCGATTATGCGGCTGCCCGAACCCGTTGATGTGGTGGGCTATGTGCGCACCTTGGAAGAGTGCCTGATTGAAATTTGCCGACGCTGGGGCATTACGGCCGCGCAGGTGGAGGGCCGCTCGGGTGTGTGGATTCCCCGCTCCGACGCGCCCTGGGCAAAAATCGCCGCAATTGGTGTCCGGGTAGCCAAAGGGGTCACGATGCACGGGTTCGCGCTGAACGTCTCATGCGATCTGTCGTGGTTCAATCCAATTACTCCGTGCGGAATTTCAGATGCGGACGTGACCTCCATTGCTCAGGAACGGGGCGCTGTTACTCCGGCCGAACTTCTCGACGATGTGGAATTTTTCTTGAGCGAGCACCTAAATGGTGCCCGGCTATGACGCGGTGGGAAGCGCTTAAAGCGGCCTTTCGCGGCTACGGCCGGCTTCCAGAAATTACGGGCAAGGTTTTTCTTCCCGTTGGCTTCATTGCACGCCTTCCCTTTTCCATGGCACCGATGGGAATTTTGGTGCTAGTAACCGCCGCGACCGGCTCCTACGGGCGCGCGGGCCTGGCGGCCGGGCTTGCCGCAATCGGAACGGCGATTTCCGCCGCACTGGTAGGAGGATTAGCCGATCACTTCGGGCAACGACGCGTGCTGCTCGTGGCAGCGCCGCTAAACGGCATGAGCTTGCTGGCCATTGTCGTTGCGGTCACAGCCGGTGAACTGGATTTTTGGCTCTTGGCGCTGTGCTTTGTTTCGGGTTTCACCCAGCCTCAAGTTGGTCCGCTGGCACGCGTGCGCTGGTTAAATCTGGCGCGGCCCGGCACACGCGACATCAATGTGGCGATGTCTTATGAATCCACCGCCGACGAGCTCTCCTTCGTGTTCGGCCCCGCCCTCATCGGCATTATCGGCGGAATCCGCCCGGAATTAGGGCTGATCACGGCCGGCGTAGTCGCCATCGTCTTTGTTTCGTGGTTTGCCCTCCACCCGTCAGCCGTTGCCTCGCGCGAATTACTTAGGGACGGCGAGCTGATCGTTTTCGACGAAACGGAACCCGCCGCTGCGGTAGAGACAGATCTTGACGCTGCGTTAGAGACGGCACCCGCCGCTGCGCTAGAGCCGGAACCTGATTCTGCGATAGAAGAGCCGTCCCAAACAGTTCCAGAGCCGAAGCCCTCGGCCGGGTATGAACCCAATCCGCTGCGCCGCCCCTTGGCGCCAGCACTAGTCGGCCCCGGACTGGGGATGATCGGCATGGGCACGTTTTTTGGCAGCAATCAGGCTGCAATTACCGCCTCCGCCGATCGGTGGGGTGCCGCCTCAGCGGGCGGTCTACTTTACGCGCTGATGGGTTTTACCGCGGCGATTGTGGCCCTGGCCATAGTGGCGCTTCCTGAACACATCACCCAGATCCAGCGCTGGCGCCTGGCAGCCTTTGGGCTCATGTGCGCCACTCCCCTGTTGATGGTGCCGCGCACCCCGGGCATGATGATTCCGGTCCTTTTAATTGTCGGGCTCTTTGTGGGGCCCACGATGGTCACCGTCTTTTCAGTGGCTGGCGAACGCGCACCTGCCGGACGGGAAGGAATGGTTATGACCACGCTTTCGGGCGCGATCGTTGTCGGTAATGCGCTGGGATCTTCACTGGCGGGAAACATCGCGGAATATCAGGGACCGAACTGGTCTTTCGCCGTCTCCGCCCTGGCCGCGCTGGGATTATTTTTCGCCGCGCTGGGTACCGGATGGCATCGCAGCAAGGTGAAATGAATCACACAGTGTTGCGCTCGTGATGAGTAGAAACCAGAAAATAACTCTCTAGACTGGCAAACGTGACTATTGCACCGGAGGGACGTCGTCTGCTGCGGGTCGAGGCGCGCAATGCAGAAACGCCAATTGAAAAGAAGCCAGAGTGGATCCGGACCCGCGCGGTCATGGGTCCGGCCTATCAAGAACTCACTGATCTGGTGGGCAGCGGGAATCTGAATACCGTGTGTAAGGAGGCGGGTTGCCCCAACATTTTCGAGTGCTGGGAGGACCGCGAAGCCACATTCTTAATCGGCGGCTCCGAGTGCACACGCAGATGCGATTTTTGCCAGATTGATACCGGTAAGCCCCAGGCGCTGGATCGCGATGAGCCTCGGCGCGTCGCGGAATCGGTACGCACCATGGAGCTGCGCTATTCGACCATCACGGGAGTGGCGCGCGATGACCTGACAGATGGCGGGGCTTGGCTCTATGCCGAGACCGTTCGACAAATTCATCAGCTCAATCCCGGCACCGGCGTCGAGCTACTCATTCCGGACTTCAACGGCAAACCCGATCTGCTGGATGAAGTCAACGAATCCCGACCCGAAGTTCTGGCCCACAATCTCGAAACCGTTCCGCGAATCTTCCGGCGCATCCGGCCCGCATTTCGCTATGACCGGTCACTGGAAGTACTCACGCGAGCCAAAGAAGCCAAACTGGTCACCAAGTCCAATCTCATTTTGGGCATGGGCGAAACAACTGACGAAATTGTGGAGTCGATGGAGGCCCTGCACCAGGCGGGGTGTGACCTGCTGACTATTACGCAATACCTTCGCCCTTCGGCCCGGCACCATCCAGTTGAACGCTGGGTGCCGCCCCAGGAGTTTGTGGACCTGGCAAAGGAAGCCGAGCGGATCGGTTTTCTAGGAGTCATGTCCGGGCCGCTCGTGCGGTCTTCCTATCGGGCGTCGCGACTGTGGGCGCGGGCTATGCGAAAATTAGGACGAGAAATACCGGCCGAACTGGCGCATTTGACCGAGGATGTCAGCGCACGCCAGGAGGCCGCGAGTCTTGTCAAAAGTTAGGACGTATCCTTAACAGTTATGGCCCGCAAGAAGGATTCCGCAAAGAAGAAGCAAGCCGAGACCCCGGCAAGCGCCAAGCCCAAGAAGGAAGGGCGCTTAAAGCAAATTTGGCAGGTCTTCCAAATGACCCGCCGCGCCGAGCCGCTCATTGTGCTGTGGATGGCGCTCATTTTCGTTGGCGTCATCGGCGGCGCATACCTGATTGGTATGGCGTTCGATCGCGCCATATATGGGGCGATTTTGGGTATTCCCCTGGCGTTACTGGGCGCTACTATTCTTCTGTCCCGCCGGGCCGAAGCCGTTGCCTACCGGCAGATTGCCGATCAGCAAGGGGCCGTCGGGGCCGCGCTGGGGTCGATTCGCCGCGGCTGGTTCATTGAAGAGCAGCCCGTTGCGATTGATCCGCGCAGCGGCGCCCTCATTTTCCGGGCCGTGGGCCGCGCCGGCGTGGTTCTGGTCTCGGAGGGAAATCCCAATCGGGCACAAGCGCTCCTGAGTAAAGAACAGCGCCGCACCGAACGCCTACTGCCCACGGTGCCCGTAACTGCCATGCAGTGCGGGCCGGATGAGGGGCAGACTCCCCTGCCGAAGATTGCGCGCAAGGTCCAGCGCTTAAAACCCCAACTGACCAAGGCCGAAAAGGAAGAGGTCGAGCGGCGCCTCCGCGCGCTGGGGGGCCAGCAATTGCCGATCCCCAAGGGCGTCGACCCAATGCGGGCCCGGCCCGACCGCAAAGCGATGCGCGGGCGGTAAGTTCACGAACCCCAATCGTGACGGTCCCGCTTTATAGCCGGATCAAAACGGTTCCGGAGAGCCGGTCGTGTAAACCGCGCCCATCGGAATCCCAGACCACGGCAGGTATCACCAAGCACAGGAGAAACGCCCGCAAAAGGCCGCGCCAAATCCCCACCAGCGGCCCTCCATCCAGGCGCACCACGCGCATGCCAAAGAGACGGTGGCCAATGGTGAATCCGACAGTGGAAATTAGCAGCACGTTTTCAATCGCGAAAATGGCCAGGGTGATCATTGGTTCGCCGTTGAAGAATCCGGCCGAGATCGCCAGCGCTAGGAGCCAGTCAATCCATAAGGCGCCGATACGGCGCCCCAAGCGCGCCATCGATCCCGCACCCTCTTCGGGCAATCCAAGCTGCTCCCCCGGCCACTGACCGCGCTGCCAGTGCCCGGACATCCAACTTCCCACCGCTGCGCGGGGATTGGACTGGGGACCTACGCCTCTTTTATTCACGCCCCCAGGCTAGTCAATGCACCCAACGGGCCCGCGAGGCCCGTCTGCTTCGAAGACCGACCCAAAAACCCGTAGGCTCGGAACATGGCCGCAGATACTTCCGCTCCCCGAATCGCCCTGGGACAATTCAATCCCGCCGTCGGTGATTTTACGCAAAACAAAGAAAAAATTATCGACCTAGCGCGCAGGGCCGAGGCAAATCGCGCCGAACTACTTGCGCTGCCCTATGGGGCGCTAACGGGCCACCCGCTTTTCGACCTCCCGCTTTTCGCGGACTTCGCGGGTAAAACCCGCCAGACCATCAAAGACCTCGCCCACGAGTTAGGTTCCCTGGGGCTGGGCGGACTACCCGTAATTCTTGGGCATTCAGCACCCACAGTTAACCGCGCCAACACCGCAGATGTGGCGGAGTCCCTCTACTTAATCCATGACGGTTCCGCCACCGAAATTTTGCCAACGGATGGAATTGGCACCGTGAAGTGCGCGGGGTGGAATATAGGTGTCTTACCGCAAACGACCATGACTGAGCGCTTCATTACCGGTAACGGGCTGGATTTGGCGCTGGTGGTGGGCGCAGTTCCTTTTGAACGCAACGGGCCCCAGCGCACCGCCGCGGCCCTGACGCAGGCCGCGCAAGTGGCCGGCGCACCCCTGGCATTCGTAAACCTCGTCGGTGGTCAAGACGATTTTGTGTTCGCGGGCGGGTCATCACTATTTGACGCAAACGGCAAACTAACTGCCCGCGCGCCACTGTTTGTGGAAGATCTGAGCCTAATTGATGTGGGGCAAATGGCCCAGATCGCTCCGGAAGAGCCGCAGGAAGCGCAGGTATATCGCGCTTTAACGCTGGCACTGGCGGACTATGTAGCCAAAAATGGATTCAGGTCCGTGGTGTTTGGCCTATCGGGCGGCATCGATTCCGCACTTGTTGCCGTATTAGCCGCCGACGCGCTCGGCGGGTCACAAACCCTGGGGATTGGCATGCCCTCGCCATACTCTTCGCAACACTCGCGGCAGGACGCGGCCGACCTGGCGCGGCGCATCGGCGCGAACTATCAGGAAGTACCCATCAAGCCGGCCATGTCGGCCTTTACCGACATGATGGAGATGCCCGGAGTGGCCGAGGAAAACGTCCAAGCGCGCATTCGCGGTGTGCTGCTCATGGCCGCATCCAATGTCTCGGGCAACCTCGTGCTCGCCCCCGGTAATAAATCCGAACTAGCGGTGGGATATTCCACAATTTATGGCGATGCGGTTGGCGGCTTTGGCCCGATTAAAGACCTGTACAAAACAGAAGTGTGGGCACTGGCTCGCTGGCGCAACAGCGAGGCAGCCGACCGCGGTGAGGTTCCACCGATCCCCGAATCGTCCATCACCAAACCACCGTCTGCTGAATTGCGCCCCGACCAGGTCGACCAGGACTCGTTACCGGAGTACGCCGTCCTTGATCCGCTTTTGCGCGCCCACCTGGAGGAGCGTGCGGACCGCACGGAACTCATTGCCGCTGGTTTTCCCGCTGAAACCGTGGATTGGGTGCTACGACAGGTACGCATTTCGGAGTGGAAGCGCCACCAATACGCTATAGGGCCGACCGTCACGGCTCGCTCCTTTGATCGCAACCGTAGAGTTCCTATTACCAATCGTTGGCGCAACAGTTAAGGAAAATCATGTCTGAGGCGATGAAGCCAAAGCGGGTGCGAGTCCAACACCTGCGGGCCGCTAAAGAGCGAGGTGAGCGCGTTGTCATGCTCACCGCCTACGACTATTTGACCGCGCAAGTCTTTGATGAGGCCGGGGTCGACCTGCTCCTGGTTGGCGATTCCGTGGGCGACAACCTGCTGGGTTACGACACTACGCTGCCCGTAACACTCGACGAATTGATTCCGCTGGCCCGGGGAGTATCGCGCGGAGCCAAGCGGGCGCTGGTGGTCGCAGACCTGCCCTTTGGCTCCTATGAAGCAAGCCCCCAACAGGCGTTTGATTCCGCCGTGCGCTTGATGAAAGAGGGTGGTGCCCACGCGGTGAAAATGGAGGGCGGCAAAGCGATTGCTCCGGCCGTAGACCTGTGTGTTCGGGCCGGTATACCGGTCATGGGGCACGTGGGCCTTACTCCGCAGTCCGAACATACGCTGGGCGGAAAACGCGTCCAGGGACGCGGCGATAATGCAGCCGAAGCCCTTACCGAAGAGGCACTGGCACTCCAAGAAGCCGGAGTGTTTGCAATCGTTTTGGAACTGCTGCCCTCCCCCGTGGCAGCGGCAATAACTGAGGTGTTGAACGTGCCCACCATCGGCATTGGGGCTGGCCCCCAGTGTGACGGGCAGGTGCTGGTGTGGATGGACATGGCGGGTATGTCCGGCTGGACGCCGCGCTTCGCCAAGCGCTACGCCGAGCTGCGCGGTGAGTTGGGCAATGCCGCGCGGGCATACGCTGAAGAAGTGCGCAGCGGGGCTTTCCCAGACGACGAGCACTCCTTCTTGGAGTAGCGCCGCGAGGAAAAGATCCTTGGCAGGGGGTCTACTCCTGGGCCTCCTCGCCCCACAGGTCTTCTTCCTCGCGCTCCCGCTTCTCCTGCTCGTCCCAGTAGGCGGTGCGTTCGGCGGCCGACTCTAACGCGGCCTGGGCCTCCTCGCGCGTGTCATAGGGGCCAATGCGGGTGCGCCAGCCGCTTTGCCTTCCCCGCTCGACGCTTTTGGTCGACAGGTTAAACCACCACTTGTCCTTTGCCGCTGCCATTTCGCCCTCCGCGTTCTCGTAGACTCACCACCATGTCAGCAGATCGCGCTCCCCTTGGCACGTTAACCCCCGGTGTGGTCTCCCCGCGCCGGCCCGTACCCGCCTCCATCGACCAGCCTGAATACGTCGACAAGCCCGCTCCCCTGCCGTTTAACGGTAGTGAAATTAAGAGCCCGGAAATCATTGAAAAGGTGCGTCATGCCGGGCGCATTGCGGCGCAGGCGCTTGAAGAGGTGGGCCGCAACGTCGCCCCGGGGGTCACGACGGATGAGCTGGATCGCATTGGCCACGAATTTTTACTCGACCACGGCGCCTACCCATCCACGTTGGGCTACCGCGGCTTCCCCAAGTCGCTTTGCAGCTCGATCAATGAGGTCATCTGCCACGGCATTCCCGACACCACCGCGCTGGCCGATGGCGACATTGTCAACATTGACATCACCGCGTATATCGGCGGCGTGCACGGCGATAACAACGCCACGTTCCTCGTCGGGGACGTTGATGAGGAATCACGCCTGCTGGTCGAACGCACCAAAGAAGCGATGATGCGGGGTATCAAAGCCGTCAAGCCCGGCCGACCGATCAATGTGATTGGTCGGGTTATCGAGGTTTACGCCAAGCGCTTTAACTACGGCGTGGTGCGCGATTTCACCGGGCACGGCGTGGCCGAGGCCTTCCATTCCGGGCTGATAATTCCCCACTACGATTCCGCGCCCGCTTACAGTGAAATCATCGAAACTGGCATGATTTTCACGATCGAGCCCATGTTGACGCTGGGAACCCATAAGTGGGAAATGTGGGATGACGGGTGGACGGTCGTAACGGCCGACCGGTCCCGCACGGCCCAGTTCGAGCACACAATTGTGGTTACCGACACCGGTGCTGAAATCTTGACGGTCGCGTAGAATAATGAAACGCGGATGAGTCAGCCAGACGGTCGCGTTGCAGGTATTTCGATATCTGTGCCGAGGAAAGTCCGGACTCCACAGAGCAAGGCGGTGGGTAACGCCCACCCGGGGTGACTCGCGGGATCAGTGCCACAGAAAGCAAACCGCCGCAGCGTGCTGCGGTAAGGGTGAAACGGTAGTGTAAGAGACCACCAGCACGCCAGGTGACTGGCATGGCTAGGCAAACCCCGCCTGGAGCAAAACCGAAAAGGGAAACGCTTAAGAGCTGCTCGTTCAAGTTTCTGGGTAGGTTGCTGGAGGCCCGTGGCAACGCGGGTCGTAGATGGATGACCGTCGCTGGCGCGCGGGTAACTGCGCTCCAGTACAGAATCCGGCTTATTGCTGACTCATCCGCTCTCCCTTTTTTCGCGCCTAGTAGCGTGCGTTGCTGTGCTCATTTTGATTCCGCCCTCCGAGGGCAAGACGGCGCCAACCGGACCAAAATTTCAGTTGGAAAATCTGTCGTGGCCCCAGTTGAATTCGGTCCGGAAGGAAGTTCTAGCCGCTTTAATTGCCGTAAGTTCTGATCCGCAAGCGCTAGCTGCGATGAAGCTGACTGGCGCGGCGGCGCGTGAATTTCCCGCCAATGCGGCGCTTGCCACCGCACCAAGTGCTCCGGCAAGCCAGGTCTATACCGGAGTTTTATTTCAGGCGATCGGTTTTTCTCAAATGTCTGATTTAGGACGGCGGCGCGCGGCTTCTCATTTAGCCATCGCCTCCGCGCTGTGGGGCCTGGTGCGTCCCACTGATTTGATTCCGGCCTATCGCCTCACCGGCGGCACCAATTTGCCGGGTGTGGGCGGATTGAATCGGGTGTGGAAACCGGCTTTGGCCGCCACGTTGGATCCCGTGGCTGAAAGTGAGCTCATCGTGGACTGCCGCTCCGCAACATATACCGGTGCTTGGAAGGCGCGGGAGGAGGCCAGAGGCAACGTGGTTCCCGTGCGGGTATTCCAGCAGCGCGGCACGAAACGAACGGTCGTTTCCCATCACGCCAAGCACACCCGCGGCCTACTGGTGCGCCACTTGCTGGAATTCACCGGCGCGCTACCAACTAGCCCGGCCGAATTAGCCGCAGTGGCGGCGCAAATGCCGGGGGTTACGGCGGAGCTCAATGAGGTGCCCGCGCGCGGGAAGGCGCCCGCCACACCGGCGCTGGATTTAATCGTCCCGGGCGAGTCGTAGGCGCGGCGGAGGAATTAGGGGCAGTAGTAGAAGGGTCTTGGACGGTGGCTGCGCTGATTGTTTACGGAGTCAGACCCAGGGCTGTTAGTTCACCCCATCCATCGGGCCAAAAACGCAATATCGTCACCGACGCCGGCGGAACCCGTAGTTGGCTCCAGCGCTCGCGTGGTATCTCTAAAGTGATGCCCACCGCGGCGCGTATGGCATTAACATGCGAGGTCACAACGACCGTTTCACCTGCGTGCGCCTTTGCGGCCCGCACCAGAGCCGCTTGCACCCGCGCGCCAACTTCAGGCAGCGATTCTCCCCCCGGTGCGGCAATTTCCCCCGCGAACCAGCGGGGCAGTTGATCGGGATACTGCTCCATGATTTCCGCGCGCAGCAGACCGTCCCACTGGCCAAAATTCACCTCCGCGAAGCCCTCATCAATGCTGCGCACCGCGGTGCCAAGCCCGAGCCCTCTGGCGATTTCACGCGCGGTGTCTTTCGTCCGCTGCAGCGGGGAAGAAATAATCCAAGTGGGCCGCTCCAGATCGCTCCAGTCATCTTGGCCGATGCGCTCCAAGATCGGAATTGCGCTGCGAGCCTGCGCCACGCCCTGCCGAGTCAGGTGGGGATCGGGGCCCCCGCTGCCGGAGAACTTGCGCGAAATAGTCAGCGGCGTGACACCGTGACGCACTAGCGCCAGCGTTACTGGCATCTCGGTGCGAAAACTTGGTGGGGCACCCGAGGGGCTGCCGGCTGGCTGCTTCGTCTCAGCGCCGGCGGGACTAGCCTCTGCGCCGGCGGGACTATTCGAAATTATGGTGCCGTCTCCCCCGTCCATGGCGTCATTGGCTAACCCGTCAGCGATGGTGTTCTGGGCACGAGGAATCCACTCATATTCCACGTTGGAGGTCGGCAAAATATCGCGCGCCTCGAGCGCGAGTTCGCGCATATCGGGGTGTTTAATTTTCCACCGGCCCGACATTTGCTCAACAACCAGTTTGGAGTCCATGCGTGCCACTACGCTGGCGGTGGGATTAATTTCAGCCGCCGCTCGCAGTCCGGCAATTAGCCCGCGGTATTCAGCGACGTTGTTGGTGGCTATGCCTAAGTGTTCGGCCCGCTGCGCCAAGATTGTTCCGGTCTGGGCGTCTTTGACGATCGCGCCAAAACCCGCCGGCCCCGGGTTTCCTCGCGAGCCGCCGTCTGCCTCCACTATGAGCTTATTGGGGGTATTGCTCGCGCTCACAGGCCCGACTCCGCAGTTCGCACCAAGATTCGCCCACATTCATCGCAGCGCAGCACCTCATTTGGGGCCGCGGCCTCAATTCGAGCCAGTTCCTGGGTGTTGAGTTCCAGTCGGCAGCCCTGGCAGCGCCGCGCACGCAGGAGGGCCGCCCCCTGACCGACCTGGCTGCGAATGCGTTCATAAAGTTTCATGAGCTCGGCGTCAATTGCACCGGCCGTGATCTTGCGATTCCTCGTGGCTTCGCGACCGGCGGTGACGATTTCCAGGTCCTTTTGATCGCGCTCGGCCTCGGCAGCTTCGATGTCAACATCCACCGAGCGCTGGGCTTCTTCCAGGTTCTCCACCGTTTCCTGATGGTCTTCAAGTCGCTGCATGACATCTAGTTGAATTTCTTCCAAATCAGCGTGGCGCTTTTCTAGCGCCGCCAACTCGGATTGCATCGCGGTGAGTTCTTTGGGAGTCCCCTGCCCCGCATTGAGGCGGTCTTGGTTGCGCTGCATGCGATTCGCAACCTGTTCGACGTCGCCCTCGGCCTTTGTCAATTCCCGGCGCAAATCCTGGGCGGCAGTACGGGAATTGACCAGGGCCAGATCAACATCGGCCTTGCGTTCTTGCAGTTCCGCTAATTTCTTCAGTATGGGAAGCGTTTTGCGCTGATGGACAAGTTGCGCGATTTTGGTGTCTAATTCCTGCACCTTCAGGAGTTGCAACTGGTCTTCGGGCGAGGCTTTGGGCACGGGGGCTACTCCTTAGGCGGGGTGGTTACTGAAGACGATGACGTTCCCGGGCTGGCGATACGGAAATCCCAGGGGTCGGTGCGGCGCTCGCTGACGCGCAGTTGCGCCTCGAAACCCAGATCCTGCAGATCGGATTTCAGGTCTGCGGCCCCGTAATTCAGCCAGGGCCACTCCGAGGCGAAGTGCGCGGTATCAATTAAATACGGCCGGCCCGTGCCCAGCAGCGCTGTTTCGCGGGCCTCCGAAGCCGGATGGTGGCGCAGATCAGATGTGACATACACATCAACATCTGCCCGCTGGACCTGATCAAATAGGGAATCGCCCGAGCCGCTGCACACGGCAACCCGCTCCACTACCGCATCGGGCGCCCCAGCCACCCGGATGCCCTGTTCAGTTGCGGGAAGGGCCGCTGCAACGTTTTGCGCGAACTTTTCAAGCGTTACAGGCTCCGCCAGGCGCCCAATGCGGCCCAGGCCGGTAGGAGCCGGTAGCTGTGCCAAATTGAAAACGTCAAACGCCGGTTCTTCATAGGGGTGCGCTTGGCGCATCGCGGCTACTACCGCTGCGCGCCGCGCTGCCGGGGCGATCATCTCTAAGCGTTTTTCTGCTACGTATTCGGTTTCGCCTACCGCACCGATTGTCGGATTGGCCCCGGCCTCGGGGCGGAAAGCTCCAGTTCCGCTTACCTGCCAGTGGCAGCCGGAGTAGTCACCGATTTGTCCGGCGCCGGCCGCTGACATCGCATCCACAAGCTGCAGTAAAAGTTCAGAAGGTTCTGCCGGAACGAAGACCACGTGCTTATCGAGGTCGGCGCCCCCGGCGGGAACCAGGGGTTCTAAATCGATCAGCCCCAGCGCATTAGCTAGCGCGTCATTCACGCCGCGCAGCGCAGAATCCGCGTTTGTGTGCGCGGTGTAAAGCGCACAGCCACCAGCGATGAGGCGGTGAATTACCGAACCCTTGGCGCTGGAAGTCGCCACCGATGTCACGCCGCGCAGCAGGAGCGGGTGATGGGTAACGATGAGGTCGGCGCCCCAGTCCAGGGCTTCATCGACCACGGTGGCTACCGGGTCCATCGCAAAGAGTATTTTCTTGACCTCTTGCGCCGGATCACCGGCGACCAGGCCCACCGAGTCCCACGCTTGGGCAGTGCGGGGCGGATAGCGCCGCTCTAAACTTTTGATTACCTCTTGCAGCGTTAACGTCTCCACGCCTTAAGGCTATCTGGTGTTTAAGAAAGCAGGGTGCGGTCCTCAAGGCTCGCGCCCTTAATCCGTTCAAATTCGGCGAGTAAATCCGCCACTGTCATGCTCTGTTTTTGGTGCGCGGCGACGTCCAAAATTATTTTTCCCTCATGCATCATGATGAGGCGATTTCCCACTTCGAGCGCCTGTTCCATGTTGTGGGTGACCATGAGCGTGGTCAAGCGGTGGGAGGCGACAATTTCGCGGGTTAGGCGCGTTACTAAAGCGGCGCGCTGTGGGTCCAGTGCGGCCGTGTGCTCATCGAGGAGCAAGATTCCCGGTTGCGTGAACGTCGCCATCAGCAGCGAGAGTGCTTGGCGCTGCCCGCCGGAGAGTAGCCCGACCTTAGTTTTGAGCCGGGACTCCAGGCCGAGTTCGAGTGTTTCTAGCTGGGACTGAAAGAAGGCGCGCTTGGGCGCGCTCACGCCTCGGGCCAGGCCGCGGCGTTGCCCTCGGCGGTGGGCGATTGACAAGTTTTGTTCGATGGTTAGATTCGGCGCGGTACCGGCCATGGGGTCTTGGAATACGCGCCCGATGTACTTGGCACGTTGATGATCACTCAGGCGATTCACCAGGCGCCCGTCGATCTCAACCCGCCCCGTATCGGGGCGCATATAACCGGCAACCACGTTGAGCAGCGTGGATTTACCCGCACCGTTGCTGCCGATGACGGTGGTGAAGTCCCCCTCGGGCAGGTGCAGATCAACGCCATTGAGGGCGACTCGCTCATTGGCGGTGTGTCGGAAGAAGGTTTTGGAAATGTCGGTGATACGCAGCATTATTTGACCTCCTCCACCGCGGGGGGCTCGGTTGCTGAAGCCTCAGCCGCCCGGGGCTCGGTTGTTGGGGCCCCAGCTCCGGAGGCCTCGGCTGCGGGAGCGGGTTCGAGCGGCACGCGATTGTGCCCAAAAATTTTCTTAAATTCGCGCTTGAGATTCTGGAATAGGGGCAGCTGCGGGATCAGCAGCGCGATGACCACCAAAACTGCGGAGATTAGCTTCATATCGTTGGGGTCAAACCCGACTTTGAGCGCGAAGTAGATAACCACGCGATACAGAATTGAGCCGATAATGACCGCCAAAGTGGCCAGCAATATGTGGCGGGCTCCAAAAAATACGGCCTGTCCCAAGATGACCGATGCCAGGCCGACCAAGATTAGGCCGATTCCCATACCGATATCGGCAAACCCCTGATACTGGGCGACTAGCGATCCCGCCAGCGCCACCAGCCCGTTGGAAAGCGCCAGCGTCAAAATGGTGGTGTTGTGCGTGTTAACCCCGAAACTGCGAATCATCAGTTCGTTATCGCCCGTAGCCTGGATCGCCAAGCCCTTATCGGTGTATAAGAACCAGTCAAGGACAAGTTTCACGAGCAGCGCCCCAATCGTCAGAATCACCACTGCCATCCAGGTGCCCAGCAATTTGTGCTCGCGCAGCGGGGTAAAGAGGGTCTCTGCTCGCAGCATTGGAAGGTTCGACTTGCCCATAATGCGCAGGTTGATCGAATACAGCGCGATCATGGTCAAAATACCGGCGAGCAGGCCGTTAATTTTCGCTTTGGTGTGTAGTAAACCGGTGATTAGACCGGCGACCAGCCCGGCCCCGAACCCGGCGGCTGATGCCAGCAGCGCCGGCCCGCCGTTGATGATGATGACTCCGGCAACCGCTGCGCCGGAGGTAAAACTGCCATCGACGGTTAAGTCGGGAAAGTTCAGCACCCGGAAGGTGAGATAGACGCCCAGCGCCACGATGGCGTACAGCAGGCCAAGCTCAATAGCGCCGATCATTATCGACTGGTCTCCTCACCTTCCAGGTGCTGGGAAGTTACTGCGTTCTCGCTAACGAATTACGGCTATTCGGTGACGAGTTCATCGGCATTGTCCAAGAAGTCATCGGGCAGGGTAATTCCCATCCGATCAGCGGCCGCTTCATTAACAATGAGCTGCATGACTTCCTGAGTTTCGACCGGCATTTCAGCCGGGTCCTCGCCCTCAAGCAGGATGCGGGCAGCCATCTTTCCGGTCTGGTAGCCCAACTCGTAGTAGTTCAAGCCGAAGGTGGCCACGCCGCCGCGTTCTACCGAGTCGCCCTCGCCGACGATAAGCAAAATGCCCTCATCTTCGGTGACCTGAATTACCGATTCGAGCGCGTCAACAACAGTGTTGTCGGTGGGCACGTAAATCGCGTCGACGTCCTTGATGGACTCGGCTGCTTGGGAAACTTCGGCCGCGGCGGAGACGGTAACTTCCTTCAGCTCTAGACCGAGTTCTTCACTTGCCTCCCGTGCCAATTCCACCTGCACCTCGGAGTTGACCTCACCGGAACTGTAAATAACGCCAACGGTCTGCGCGTCGGGAAGAATCTCGGTGATCAACTCGATTTGCTCTTCGACCGGGTTGAGGTCGGAGGTTCCCGTTACATTGCCGCCGGGCGCATCCCAAGAGTCAACCAACTCGGCCTCTTCGGGTTCCGTTACCGCGGTAAACACGATGGGCTTATCAAAGATGGCTTGGGCGGTGGCCTGGGCCGCTGGGGTAGCGATTGCTAGCACCAGATCAACGTCATCGGCTGCGAACTTGCTGGCGATCGACGTGGCGGTAGCCATTTCACCCTGCGCGTTTTGTTCATCGAAACTCACGGTGTCTTCGGTGTAACCGGCATCTAGCAGCGCGTCTTTAAAGCCATCGCGGGCCGCATCAAGTGAGGGGTGCTCGGCAATTTGCGTAATACCGATCTGCACGGATTCGGTTACTTCACCGGTTTCGTCGCTCGCTCCATTTGGTTCGTCGGTGTCCGTCGCGTCAGTGCTGGCACCGCAGGCCGCCAAAAGCAGGCTCGCGCCTGCAAAAAGTGCGCTAAACCGCCAGAGATTTGATTTAGCCATTTTTACCGTCTTTCTCCAAGGTGGGAAGAAATGCGTTTTACCGCGTTGCTAGTTGAAGTTTCCAAGACGGCCAGCACCGGGGCCGAACTCGTCCGAAGAATTCTGATGCGTAACTTACCGCTTTTAGCCGCCATTTGATACACGTGTCTCACGTATTGAGCATTTTGCCAATTTGGCGGCTCGGTGCGGACCGCGCCGCCCACCGGTCGGCATCCTTCAGCACCAAGATGGGGTGTTCGAAAGCGCGGGAGACTTTCTCGCTGGTCAATACGGCATCCGCCGGGCCGGCCGCAACGATCTCGCCGTGCGAGACCAAAACAGCGTGCGTGGTGGAGGTGGGCAGTTCTTCTAGATGGTGTGTGACCAAAATGGTGGTC
The DNA here is from genome assembly GCA_027322505.1 of Demequinaceae bacterium. GTDB lineage: Bacteria > Actinomycetota > Actinomycetes > Actinomycetales > JAJYRW01 > JAJYRW01. Next base: position 5,820 of record DAHVRJ010000039.1, on the reverse strand, counting down.
AGGTCGGGCTGGCTCTGACGCAATTGGTCCACGGTTTCGAGGAATTGTTCGCGCGCGGCCACATCCAAACCGGTGGTCGGTTCATCAAGCAAAAGCAATTCCGGTTGGGCAATCAGCGCGCGAGCAATGAGGGCTCGGCCCCGCTCCCCCTGTGACAAAACTGGCCACCGGGTATCGCGGCGATAAGCAAGTCCCAGCTCCGTAATAAGCCGATCAGCGCGCGCGATGTCTTCTGGCTTTGGCCGCCAGCGATTGGGGCGCTCAATGGTGCCGGTCAGGCCGGTAAGAACCACCTCAATGACGGGCATGGTCGAACGCAGCGGATGACGGGGGTTCACATGCCCGATGTGGCGGCGCAATTGCTGCATATCAACGCGCCCCAGGCGGTGACCCAGCACGTCCACAGTGCCGGAGGTGGGATGGACATGCGCGCCGCAAAAGCTCAGAATCGTGGTTTTCCCCGCGCCGTTGGGTCCCAGGAGCGCCCAGTGTTCTCCGCGTTGAATTTCAAGGTTCACCGGGCGCAGGATTTGGGTCTCACCGCGGCGAAACGTAACCTCTTGGAGGCGAACGGCCAGCTGGCTCGATGCGGACGCTGTCGCGGCAGCCCCATTTTCGACGGCCGAAGAATTCATGGCGGTAATTGTCTCAAATGACCTTTTACCCACCGGTGCCAGTTCGGTTAGCACTTCGGTGCTCAATGGACATCACCCCCGGGGCGCTCTAATCTGAATTTTATCTACGGTAGGAGCGCATAATGACGAGTCAGAATCCGTCCTTAGATGAGGATGTAATTCGGTACGCGCGCGTACTTCCCCTCGATATCGTGCAAGCTAAGGGCAATGGGCACGCCGGCACTGCCGTGAGCCTAACCCCGTCGCTGTACATCTTGTTTCAAGAATTTTTAGCGCATGCACCGCGCGACCCAGGTTGGTTGGGGCGCGATCGATTTGTTCTGTCCTGCGGGCATACGAGTTTGGCGCTGTATTTGCAACTGTGGCTCAGCGGCTATGACATCAGCCTTGATGATCTGCGCCAAGCCCGGACGCTGGATTCAATTACGCCGGGGCATCCGGAGTTGCACCACACCCCCGGGGTCGAAGTGACTACCGGCCCGCTCGGGCAGGGAGTAGCAAACGCCGTGGGAATCGCGATGGAGGCAGCCCGCCTGCGCAAAATCTTAGAAACGGACCTGTTTTCACCGCGCGTGTGGTGCTATGCCTCCGATGGCGATCTGCAAGAGGGCATAAGCCATGAAGCCTCTGCTCTCGCCGGCGCGCTAGGGCTGGAGAATCTCGTTCTCGTGTGGGACAACAACCAGATCTCCATTGACGGCGATACCTCCGTGACGTTTACCGAAGACGTGCCAGCTCGCTACCGCGCCTATGGCTGGGAAGTCTTCACCATTGACGACTCGGAAGACCTCGATGAGATTCGCCGCACCTTCTTCGCTGCCACCCAGGTACAACAGCGCCCGGTTTTCATTCAGTTGCGCACCCGCATCGGCCACCCGATGCCCACCGTGGGCGGTACTGCAGCCGCCCACGCCGGCGCGCCGGGCGAAAGTGAAATCGCAGCGACCAAGAAGATTTTAAATCTCGATCCCGACCAGAGTTTCCACATGCCGGAAGCGGTGCTCACCCATGCCCGGCAGGTTGCCCAGCGCGGCGCAGATTTACAGCGCGCCTGGCAGGCCGAGGTGGATGAGTGGACTGAGGCCAGCCCGGAAGCAGCCGCGCTGCTAGATCGCCTTATCGCCCGGAACGCCGCGCCCGCCCTTAAGGCGCTGGCCCAGCTGCGCGAGGAGCCTCAAGAAGTTGCTACCCGCATGGCTTCCAATTCCGCGCTCAATGCGATAGCCAGCTCCCTGCCGGAAGTGTGGGGCGGTTCAGCGGATCTGTCGGATTCCACCGGCACAAAAATTGCGGACGCCGCCAGTTTCCTCGCCCCACAAGCACCGCCTGATGCCGGTCGTGTCGGGGGTCCGGGCGAGCAGGTCGTGCACTTTGGGATTCGGGAACACGCCATGGCCGGTGTGGTCAACGGAATGTCTTTAAGCGGACTGACGCGTCCCTTTGGCTCGACGTACTTCGTATTCGCCGACTACATGCGCCCCGCGGTGCGCTTGGCTGCGCTCATGGGACTTTCGGCAACATTCATTTGGACCCACGACTCAATTGCGGTGGGGGAAGACGGCCCCACCCACCAACCGCTGGAGCACCTGTGGAGTTACCGCGCTATCCGCGGCCTTAACGTCGTGCGGCCCGCCGACTGGGTGGAGACTATGGACGCTTGGCGCCGGCTGCTTACCCAGGATTGCGGGCCTACCGCGCTGGTGCTAAGCCGCCAATCGGTGCCCGTAGTGGCGGCCAGTATCGGGTATGAGGCTGGGGCTTCCCGCGGCGCATATGTGCTGCGCGATGCAGGCGGGGCAGGTGTCGCAGAGCGCCCAAGTGGAGCAGGTACCGCAGAGCGCACGAATGCCGCAGATAACCCCGCTTCCGCCCCGGTGCCCGATGCGATTATCATCGCAACGGGTTCGGAAGTTTCACTCGCGTTGGAAGCAGCCGAAGAATTAGCCACTGAAGGCGTTGGCGCGCGCGTGGTTTCGGCCCCGTGTCTGGAGTGGTTCGAGCGTGAGCCGCGCTCCTATCAAGACCAGGTACTGCCCCCACAGGTCACCGCGGTGGTCTCAGTGGAGGCGGGAACGGATCAGGGCTGGTATCGCTGGGTGGGCCGGCATGGACGTACGGTCGCGGTCGAGGATTACGGGGCTTCCGGGGCGGGCGGCGAACTGCTGCAGCGGGCCGGCATCACGGTCGACGCGGTGGTCCAGGCCGTGCTGGAGTGCTTATAGGCGCCGGCTACAGCCCCAGCGTTTCGCGCGCTTCGGGATCGATCAGATTTAGGACGGCATCTCGCGCCTTTTGCGCATCCGCTGCGGTGCGGGCGGCGTGCGCCATTTCTTGGCACTGGGCCAGAGTGTGCTGATTAAGCAGGTAGCGCACGGCGATGGTGGCCGGCGGTGCCATCGACAGGCTAGTAATTCCCAGCCCTGTTAGCACCAGGGCCATGAGGGGGTCACCGGCAGACTCGCCACACACGCCCACCGGTTTATTGAGCTTCTTTCCCGCCGCCGCGGTGGCCGCTATCAGTTCTAAGATCGCCGGTTGCCATTTATCGGTTAAATCAACTAAGTCGGCGCTGAGCCGGTCCGCCGCCATGGTGTACTGCGCCAAATCGTTAGTGCCGATCGATAAGAAGTCGACTGCGCCCAAAATCTGTTCCGCCCGAAGCGCTGCTGCTGGAATTTCGATCATCACCCCCACGGTTTGAATACCCGCCGCCCGGGCTTGGTCGGCAAAAGCGCGGGCCTCCCCCGCGGTGGCGATCATTGGCGCCATAACCCAAGAGTCGACGTCCTTAGTATTTGCCGCCTGGGCCAGCGCGGCCAACTGATCTGCAAGTAAATTAGGGTGCACGCGCGCCGTGCGGAAACCACGTACCCCCAGCGCCGGGTTTTCTTCATCGGCGAGGGTGGCGAAAGTCAGCGGTTTATCTGCGCCCGCATCCAGGGTGCGGGTAACGACTTTTTGCCCGGGGAACTGATCGAAAACTTGCCCGTACGTGGCGGCCTGCTCCTCTTTTGTGGGAGCGCTTTGTCGACGCAAAAACAAAATTTCGGTGCGAAAGAGTCCCACTCCCCCGATACTCGCGTCTTTGGCGCGCTCGGCATCCGAGACGGTGCCAATATTGGCCAGCACGTCGATGCGATGACCATCTTGGGTGGCAGCTGGAGTGGCGTCCTGGACCAATTTTGCGAGCTTTTCCCCCTGTTTTTTGAGCATTTCCTTTTGCGCGGCACTCGGGTTGATGATGGCGTTTCCGGCCACCGCATTCACGCCCACGGTGGCGGGCCGGGCGATGTCTAAAATCCCTTTGACCCCCACAATGCACGGAATCCCCAGCTGTCCGGCAATAATGGCAGTGTGACTGGTCGGTCCGCCCAATTCGGTGACGATTCCGGCTACGTGGTTGAGGTTTAAGGCGGCAGTATCAGCCGGGGAAAGATCTTCGGCGATGATTATTTTCGGCTCCGTGAGGTCGGGAATGCCCGGTTCGGGGACGCCGAGGATTTTGGCAATAATGCGATGGCGCACGCTCATTAGGTCGGTGACCCGCTCCGCGAGGTAGCCACCGGCTTCCTGGAACATTTTTGCGAAGTGGTTAACCGCTTCGTCTACTGCGGTGGCCGGCCCTGCTCCCGCTTCGATGGAGGTGGTTATCTGATCCATAAGCGCGGGGTCTTCGGCCATGGCCGCTGCCGCGTGCAGCACGTCTGCCAGCGTTTTCGAAGACGCTTGCGCCTGGCTGCGCAAGTTATTTGCCACCTCGGCCATGATTTGTTTTACCCGGGCAATCTCGACCTCGGGTGGGCCCGACTCTTCATTTTCGGGCACGATGGGGCTGGGGGAAATGAAGACCGCCCCGGCCACGGCGGTGCCACGGCCCACTCCGGTACCGGTTAATAGCTGCGCGGTGTTGGTCATCGGTGCATCATCACTCATCCAAGTTGGTCTCTAGCATTTCCACCAGGCGATCAAGCGCCGCTTCGGCACCTTCGCCTTCGGCTGCAAGCTCGACAGTCGTCCCCTGGGAGATGCCCAGCCCCATGACACTTAGAATGCTGCGCGCGTCAACCGGTTCTTTGCCCGCTACCGCAATTGTTACGGGCAGGCCGGTCTCGACAGCGGCCTGGACGAACAGTTGGGCGGGCCGGGCGTGGAGTCCGGAACTGGAGGCGATTTGCGCCTGACGCTGTGCCATGGGGCTCTCCTTTAGGGAAACGCGGGGTTGGGGTTACTCGGTTTTTTCTGCGGCGAGGTTAGCGTCGCGCTTGGCGCCTGGTACCCATCCGGCATCCACCACTCGTTTTTGGAACACGGTGGCGGCATAAACCAAAACGGCGCTGATCGCCAAGCACAAAATTACGCCCAAAATAGTGGGTCCCAGCACGCTGACACCAACTAGGGACCCAAACCAGGCAAAGTCGGCATCCCCGAAGGTCGAGTTGGCAAATCCGAGTTCACCCAAGACCAGTAGCAAGATGGCGGGCAAAATCGTAATAACTACGCCGTTGACGAAACCACCCAGCATCGCGCCAATTCGGCCGCCGGCCGCGTTTCCAAAGACGCCGGCGCCACCACCGGTGAAGAAGTGGGGCACCATGCCCGGCAGGATCAGTGCCAGCCCAAACATCGGGTGGAGCCACACGGCCAGCAGGGCCAGTGACACCAGGCCGCCGATGAACGAGGTAATGAATCCGATCAAAACGGCGTTGGGGCCAAAGGGGAAGACGATGGGAACATCCAGCGCCGGGCGGGCGCCGGGAACCACTTTTTCGGCCACGCCCTGGAATGCGGGGACCAGTTCGCCCAGCACGGTGCGCACGCCGTAAAGAATGATGGCTACACCAACACCGAATTGCAGTGCCAGACCAAATCCGCCCATGATGGCGGCTCCGGCATCCTCGCCGCCCAGCAGGCTCTTTGCGGTGTCGGGCGCAGCGATCAGACCCCAGATGGCGAAGACGAAGTAGATCAGCACCATCGATAGCGCGGTAGCCACCATTGAGTCGCGCAAGAAACTAAGGCCCTTGGGGAATTTGATTTCTTCCGTGGAGCGGGATCTTTTACCTGCGGCTTCGCCCACCAGACCGGCGGCAATGTAACCAGCGGAGCCGAAGTGACCCATGGCGATCGTGTCATCGCCAGTAATTTTCTTCATCCATGGATGTGAAAATGCCGGCATTACGACCAT